>NZ_SPVJ01000035.1:0-89202 GCF_004634465.1 Bradyrhizobium sp. MOS001 | reverse complement strand
AATGGTGGGCGAGATCATCTCGGAATGGTGGGCGACATCAAATCGGAACGGTGGGCGAGATCATTCTGGAATGGTGGGCGACATCGAGCGGAATCAGCACCGATCCAAAGCAATGGCATTCGCCGCTCGGCTAATTTATCGACAATATCCTGCGCGTCGAGAATTGAGACATTGTGAAAGACCCTGACCAATTCCGCCATGACCCAAGTGCAGCTAGAAAGGACGAATACTGCATCCATATGATTGGGATCGACATCACCGCCTGCATGCCCCACGCCCCGATTGTTTCGGACCTCAAAGAGCGCAGGCAAAAGTCGCGGGATCAAAATCTGGAAGCTGCGTGGGACCTGGCTATTGTTTTCGAGCAGCTTGCACGCTTGGTCGAAGGCACGCGGTTTCTTCGGCGAAATTGAGTAAATGCCTTTCGCGTAGCCGTCTAAGATCGTGAACACGATCTCGCAAAACTTGCCGCCGCTGAGCTCCGAAGGCGACCATCGATGCTCAGCGAAATTCTGTACGATCGACTGGTACTCGGACAATAACGGTAGACGCAATCCGTCCGGAATCGCTGATAGCGCACTCTGGACGCTCATTCAGCAGGCGCACTTTCAATCGCCTCAAGTCCCTCCGGAGTGATGAAGAATGCCCCTCCTTTCGTCTTCTCACAAAACCCCTTGCTAACATTTTTGTTTAGGCAATCAGCCGAATTGGCCAGTCGCTTTTGATGATTATCCAGCAAAGCCTTTGTGACAACACTCGCAGTGAGCGCCTCAGTCGTACGTCCAGAGAGCCAATAGGCTGTAACGAGAAATCGGCGGACCTGATTCTTCTCAGCCTTCTTTGCCTTTATGTAGCTCGCTAACGAGCCACCAACTTTCGGTGTCGATCCATTCGGATTGGTGTGCGATCCGCTTCCCCCGCCGGTATCCCCGGCGCGAAATGCAGCCGGCTCGGCGGACATTTTGCCAGTCATTGTGAGTGAAATAATTTGGCTTGCGAGCGCTTCGTCGATCTCACGCTCGAAATTGTGGCCAGGCCCGGCCACGGTCAGCTTATAGGCTTGCTTCTCGCCTACCATTCCGTCACCCAAAGGTTGAAAAGAGGAACAAGACATGAAAGCGGCAAAGCGGGCAACGATTGAGTTCCGCCTATCCCCGACAAAAAGTCGATTGTGCATCGCCGCATTGCCAAGAGAGCCACAGCGACAACGGAGGCTGAGAAGAAGCGTCGAACGGATGCTTTGAGCTGGAGACCGCTGCTTCAAAAATTTGCCCGATGCAATCCGAGAGGCCGATGGAGGGCAGACGAAGGCTCTCTGCAAGCAAGGGTACTCGATGAGCGGAAGAGATCTTTGCAGAGCTAATCGGGCGAGGGCTGCAACTGGCCGCCCGGAAAGACGAACCAAAAGCCGCCCCAGTGCACCGGTTCAACGATCCTGGAATAACCAACTGAAATCACTGGTACAGTTGGGTGGGTACTGCCGCCGCTCAACTTTGTCTTTGATAAACCTAGCTTTTTTGCTCGCCAAAGATCGGCTTTTGTAGCGTGTTTTTGTATTCTTGAGCAGCTCGACGTAGCCGGAGCACGACTGGCACTGAAGCTTCACGACCATCTAATAGGGAAGGCACTTGCCTGCTGTGCGCCGGCTCCCAGAGCTTCCTCTCTATTCTGGCAGCCCTGCCTGCCGTAGCGCGCTGTTCATCTTCTCGATGTATTCGGGCTGAAAGCAGAACATTCGATAATAACTGTCGGCCTCGCGAATGGTGAAATCCGGGCGCAATTTCAGCAGCTTTCCGACCTCCGCCTTGGCCTCGTCGAACCGACCGAGAAACGGCAGCGCGTACGCCTGATCGAGATGACTGAGCCAAAAACCCTCAAGGTAGGCGTGCCGGAGATCCTCAAGCGCCTGTTGATATTCGCCTTTCCACCAGTGTCGCTTTGCGGGCGCTAACCACCAAGCAAACGAGGCATTGGGACCCGCCAAGCGAATGGCCTTTTCGGCCATTGCGGTCCCGTCATCCCAGTCCCCCATGAAGGCGAGCCACATACCTCCTGAGAGGGTTCGCGCATCGTTGGAATTGAGCGCGAGGGCCTTTTCCAATTCTTGTCGGTACAGGTGGATTTGACATTTGGTACTCATCGCCAGAGCGTAGGTTCTTTGAGCGAACGCATCGTCGGGTGCAAGCTCAACGGCGCGTGTCGCGCCCCGTAAGATTTCCTCGTTCAAATACAGACGCTTATCGGTGTGTTGAATTTGGTCGGAAGGTAGACCGATCCCCATGCTTCTTTGGTTAAAAAGAACAGTGGCGCGTGCTGACCACGCGAATGCGTTATTCGGCTGTCGCTCGGTAAGTCGCTTGGAGCACTCTAACGCTTTCAGAATTGCGGATGACAATCCACGTACAGACCCGACTACCGCATGAACAATACATTCATATGGACTGAGTTCGAAGACCGGCTTGTTCTGGGATTGCGAGTAATCTGCGTTCATAATTGCGCCGGGGTAGCCACCAATCTGCACGGCGGCGGCGTCGCCAATTTCGTACGCGGACGTTTCCGTTTGCACGCCTTCGGCATTCGCATCGAAGGACTTCGACCAAATCTCTGTACCAGTGCGCAGGTCCGAAACGTGGATATTCGCGCGAGCACCGCCGCCCAATGGGTGAACCTCACCGCTCACCAGATAGTCGACTTGCGCCTTCCGGGCCGCTTTGATGGCATCATCACCTTCCTTTAGAAAGTTTGCAGCGGTTGCGCGCGGTATCACTCGCAAAGTGCTGAACCTCCCGAGGGAGGATGCAAGTTGTTGGGTTACCCTGTCGGCAAACGAACCAAGCCCCGGCGCGGCAATGGGGCTCGAAACAGGCAATACAGCTACTGAAGGCCCCTTCGAGACGATCAGACCGGTGGACGCGGCAGTCGTGGTCGTGGTCGTATCTCTGCCGACGTGGCTGTGCAAAATGTCCCACGCGTGCCAGTAGCCCGCGAGCCCGCCGACCACAGCACCAACCGCAGCAACGGACGCAATGATCGCGCCGAGTTTCCCAAGGCGAAGACGCAGACGAGTGGAGAACGATGCGGATTTGCTATCGTTCAACTTCGGAGCGTCGTTTAGGGGCGTGTCTGCCACCGTCCACCGTTCCTCCGAACGTCAACCTTTGGAAAGTTACAACCAGGTTGCAAAGCTGTCCATATAAGGGCCTTCGTGGTAGCTATCGGGCGCCTCGGGGTAGATGACCTTCCACACGAGATGGTCACCGAACTCCCGCCAGTATTTCGCGGGACCAGGATTGGCCTCGTGCTGCTTCACGAACCAAACGTACCAGCGCCCAGCGAGCGCTATAGCGTTAAGCCGGGTGAGAGGCTGGCCTTCGCCATTCCTATGCGCCCGTAATGCAGCGATACGGGTCTCAATCTCAGCTAACCACTCGCCGTGCTGTGACTTCGCAAAGGGGATTGGCGTCCCGCTCGGTATCCGAAGCTGAGCTTCCCAGCGCACCCCATACAAGCGCCCATAGTCGTCGCGCACATCGGCCGGGATACCTTTTCGAGCGATAAAGCCGCCACCCTTCGCTCGAACTAACTCAACCATCCGCAATGCCATTTGTAGCGCCTTTTGTATTTTAGGCGGCGCAAATACATCAGGCCTATCAGTAAGTTGCTGGGAAAGCGGACTTATCCGCAACGGTGGTACAGTTGGGTGGGCTCGAACCACCGACCTCCTGTTCCCACAGACAGCGCCGAAGGGTCGACACGGGTTCGCTCAACTGTCAATCACAGGAGGCCTGCCACACGCAAAAGCCGCCAAGGTCTCCCTCGACGGCTCGTGCCGTTGCGTTTGCGTAGAGGTACTGTGTCGAGCGGTGCTCGAACGCAGCCCGTACTCGCTCTTATTGGACGCACGCGACCTTCAATGAGGGCCGGTGGGTGCGTTGCCAGTGTGCCGGGCCAACGATCCCCGATCCCTATGAGATGTGACTGGCGGCGATGCTCTTCAAGCGAGCACTGCTGTCCCATTCGATGAAATGGCAAAGCGCGTTTTCAATTGAGCACACTTCGATCATCATCAGCAATCAAGGTCAGCAACTGATCCACCACAACCCGGATACACGTTTCGAAACTCGTATCGGTGATGATTTCGCCGAGGGCGGAAGGGGTCTAGCGGCCTTAAAACGTGCGCCCGGCGTTCTACATGCTAGGCCTTCCGGAGCTAGGTCGGAGGGACCACTCTCGCTGCATCTCAAGGAAAACGGCCCGCCAACGGGTCACCGTCTTCGGCGCCGGCTTTGTTGCAAGCACGAAAGCCTCAAAAAGCTCCCAGCAACTCACACTGGGCGAGCGCGGCGCCCCGTCTGCGAACGACGGGAAGGTATCGGGCCTCTCGTCACGGGCGTAGTCGCCATTCGCGCGCTTCTCCAATAGCTGGATTGCGGGCAACAGATTGTCGCTGACAGCGTCCACGAACAGCGCATGCGCGGTAAGGTTCAACGCCTTCCCCTCGTTGGCGAGGAAGGTTGCGACCCGCGCCAATTCGGCAATCTGCGGCCTCACGGCTTCCCGCACCTCTGGGTCATATTGCCAATCTGCGTGAGGGTCGGACCCTGGATCCTCTTCGTACTCGTCAGGCGCCTCTGGGCGGATCACATTCCACACGACGTGATCGCTGAAGTCCCGCCAGTACTTTGGCTTCCCTGGATCGGCCTCGTGCAGCTTCACGAACCAGTTGTACCAACGGCCCGCAAGCGCGATTGCGTTGAGCTTGGTGAGTGGTTGACCCTCGCCATTCCTTTGGGCTCGCAGGGTCGCGATGCGGGTTTCGACCTCGGCCTCCCACTCTCCGAGGCGGGCCTTGGCTTCGTGCTTAGGCGTACCGGCCGGAAGCTTGAGGTGCGCCTCGCGCTTGTGCCCATAGAGCCGTTGGTAGTCCTCGCGTACGTCCTCGGGGATGCCCTTACGGGCGAACCACCGACCATCTGCGGCTCGATTCAACGCGACCATTCGCAACGCCATTTGTGCAGCCTTTTGTATTTTAGGCGGCGCAAATCCTGCTGGTCTATCAGTAAGATGCTGGGAACGCGGTGTTATCCGCAATCTTGGTACAGTTGGGTGGGCTCGAACCACCGACCTCCTGTTCCACAGACAGGCGCTCTAACCAACTGAGCTACAACTGCATCCTTGCGAGCCGCCTTGGGCGCCTGGACGGGCCGTCGACCTAAGGGGGGCTGGACGGGGCGGAAACTAGGTGCAACGGGCGTTTTTGGCAAGGCCGCAAAACCCGAGAATCGCGCTTCCGACGAGGTTATTTCCAAAGCAAAACCCGGGCTCTAGGCCCGGGTTTCTTAATTTAAACCAGCCGGCCTAATCAGGCGGCGGGCTTGTAGAACTTCGAGGCAGAGGCCTTGATCGGCTCGACGGTCTCGGCGGCGACGCGCTGGGTCAGCTCGGCCAGCTCCTTGGCCTGGGACTGGAAGGTCTCGAGCTGGGTGCGGGTGTGGCCGGTCCACAGCTCCAGCGCTTCCGCCGGCGACTTGAGGCCGAACAGCTGCTGGGCGAAGTCCAGCTGGGCGCTGGTGTTGGCCTTCATGAACTCCACCAGCTTGGCGGTGTACTCGCTCGCGCCCTTGTTGGCGGAGGTGAACACGGCCTCAACGGTGCCGTTGTGGGTCTCGGCCGCGTCCTTGAACTTGGCGTAGCTCTCGCGGGCCTGCGACACGCCCTTTTCGGCGAACGCACGCATCTGCTCGGGAACCTCGAACGGAATGATCGAGGCAGAAAACGGATCAGTCGCACCTGTCATGATGTCCCTCACGATAAAGAAAAAATGGAGTGAGCCTTCTGGCGCGCCCGCCGGCCCCGACCTAGGCCTCAAACTCAGCGGGAACGAACACTGGAACGCGATACAAAAAGATGGCTCGCCCAGCGCCCATCACTATCGCCGCCTAAGATGTCAACATTGTGCAACGCAAACGTGATCCGGGCTGCGCCGCGAAATTTAATCGCGGTCAGGATGAGGGTTCCGCATGAGGGAACCCTGGGTTGAGGTAGTCTGGTGCCTGCTGTGGCCGCTCTCTTACCCTCCCCTGGAGGGGTCGAGACGAGCGGAGCTCGCTCGGGGGTCGATCGCGCGAAGCGCGAGCGGGGTGGGGTGATCTCTCCACTCGAGCACCGCCTCCATTGAGAGGCTGTCACCCCACCTCGGTTCGCATTGCGCTTCGCTGCATGCGAACCGATCCTCCCCCTCCAGGGGAGGATGGGCACCTGTGATGCCGCGCCAGCCTGCTCTTTCGGCAAAGTCTCAGGGCTTGGGCTTGGCCGCATCCATCGCCGCGCAGCCCGCCCGCGAATCCTGCGGATGCCGTTGGGCTGCAGCTTGCGGGGGCGGCTACATTAAGGTTATCGCGGCTTTAGGCTTGGCCGTGTAGACCGGAGCCGTGGACCTGCCTGCGCCTGCGCGCGATACTAACCCTTTCTTAAGGCTGTCATTCCGGCAGCCTTGCACCCTGATGTTGACAAGCGAGACTTGAAGCCGGTCGGATGACGAGTTCGGATTTCCAGTTGCGAGGCGTGGGCGATCCCCGGCTGGCCGTGCACGCGACCTCTCCGTTGCCCGCCTGGCTCTGGTCGATCGACGGCACGCGCGTGCTCTGGGCCAATCCGGTCGGCGCAAGGCTGTTCGGCGCGGCCCATGGCACAGCGCTCGCGGACAGGACCTTCGGCCCGGCCGACAGCCATCGCCGCCAGGTCGCCCGGCTCGCGCGCCGGCTGGCGCCGAACGGCGCGATCAGGCTGGAACGGCTGCACGGCTTCGGCGCCCGCTTGGGCATGCTGATGACCTGCGCCTGCGCCCGTCTCGACTTCGCCGATGGAAGCTCCGGCGTGCTCGTCACCGCGATGGATCCGACGCTGCGCTCCATGCCACTGGTCGAACGCCTGCATCGTCTCGTCGAGGGCGCCAGGGTGCCGATGGCGGCGTTCGCGCCCGACGGCCTGTTCGTCGGCGCCAGCGAAGCCGCCCGCTCCCTGCTCGGCTTCCGCGATCTCGGCGATGCCGGTCTTGACCAGGCCCGCAGCGATGCGCTGGCGAAAGGCCGCGCCGAGACGCCGATCGGCATCGGCCAGATGGTGCTGCAACGGGTCGGCATCGGCGCTGATGTCGGCCTGGTCGCGCTGATCGAGCCGGCCGCCCGGCCGGCGGCGCCCGCTGTCGAAGGGAATAGCGCGCGCGAACAAGATGCTCAGCCCGCGCCCGACGCTCCGCCGGTCCCTCCGGCTGCGGTGCCAGACCATGCGCAGCCTGCGCGGCCGAACGAGGCCGCATCCGAAATCGCGCTGTTCGACGCATTCGCCGAGCCGGTCGAAACGCCGGCTCCGGCCGAGACCGTCCCGCCATCAGCGGCGATCGCGGACGCGCACGCCGCGAGCGACGCGATGCCGGAGGTCGTCACGATCCCGGAGGCGGCCGAAGCGCCTGTCCAGGACACTGTCAGCGAAGCGATCGACGCCGCGCCCAAAACTCCGGTTGAAAACCCGCGAGAGGCCATTGTGTCGCCGCAGGCCGCGCCGATCACCTCACACATGGTCGAACCGCCGCCAGCGGAGCCGCCCGCACCGCGTCAGCATCCGCTGCGCTTCCTGTGGCAGGTGGATGCGGAGGGGCGCTTTGTGCTCGGCTCAGACGAGTTCATCCACCTGATCGGCGCGCACACCGCCGCCGGCTTCGGCCGCCCCTGGCGCGAGATCGCCGACGAGTTTGCACTCGACCCTGATGGCCGCGTGGCGCAGGCGCTTGCAAGCCACGACACCTGGGCCGGGATCACCGTGAACTGGCCGGCCGATGGCGGCGAGCATCTGCCGGTCGAACTCGCGGGCCTGCCGGTCTACGACCGCGAGCGCAATTTCGCGGGCTTTAGGGGTTTTGGCGTCTGTCGCGATCTCGACGGACTGAACCGGCTCGATGCGCTCAGGCGCTTTGAGCTGCTCGCCGCGCCGCCCGCACAGCACGGCCTCTCTGCCGACGTCGTCGAACTCGATCCCGATCCCGAGCCGGAGCCCGTGGCGGAGGCACCGCCTCCGCCAATCGAGCCGCCCGCACCCGAGCCTGAGCCTGAGCCAACACCTGAACCCGAACTGCCCGAACCCGTAGCCGACGCGAATTCACATCCAACCGATCCGGAAACATCAGTGGAAACGCCTCCCAATGTCGTGCCGTTCCGCCCGCCCGGCGATGCGCGATCGCCGACGCTGACTCCGGTCGAGAACAGCGCGTTCAACGAGCTCGCCCGGCAATTGTCCGAGCGGCTCGAACGCGAACGCGAGACCATCGCCGCCGTCACGGCCGAGCCGCCGATGGCGGGAACCGCGCCCGAACCTTCGATGCCGGAGCCCGAGGCGCCGCACGTGCCAGCCGAATGGCTGACTGAACCGGCGCCGCCCGCGCAGGGCCACAGCATGCGCGACCGCGCGCTGCTCGATTTGCTGCCGACGGGCATTTTGATCTACCGGCTCGACCGGCTGCTCTACGCCAACCCCGCCTTCCTCGCGCGCATGGGCTATTCCAGCCTGGGCGCGCTCGAGGATGCCGGCGGGCTCGATGCGCTCTACGTCGAGCCCGGCGTATCGTCGGCGAGCAGCACGTCGCAAGCCGGCACGCCGGTGACGATCAGCGCGACGGTGGCGAACGGCGAAGAGCCGCTTCCGACCACCGAAGCGCATCTGCACACGATCGACTGGGACGGCGCGAGCGCGCATGCGCTGATCTGCGCGCTGCCGCAAGCGGCGCCCGTCGTTGCTGCGCCAGTCATCGTGCCGCCTGTCGTCGTCGAACCCGTCGTCGCGGAATCCTTCCCCTACGCGCCCGAACTCGAGCCCGAGGCCGGCGATGCCGACGCCCAGGATCTCGCCGCGATCCTCGACACCACCGCCGAGGGCATCGTCATGTTCGATGCCGAAGGCAACATCCACGCCTGCAACCGCAGCGCGGAAGCGCTGTTCGGCTATGACGGCGAAGCGCTGATGCAGCGGAACCTGGTGACGCTGTTCGCGCCGGAGAGCCAGCAAATCGTGGTCGACTATCTCGAAAGCCTCAAGAGCCAGGACATCGCGAGCCTGCTCGACCACGGCCGCGAGGTGCTGGGGCGCGAGAAGAAGGGCGGCGTCATTCCGCTCGCCATGATCATGGGCCGCACCAGGCCCGACGGCCCGAACTTCTTCGCCGTGTTCCGCGACCTCTCGCAGAGCAAGAAGGGCGAGAGCGAGCTCAAGAACGCCCGCCGTCTCGCCGACGGCGCGGCGAATGCCAAGGCCGACATGCTGGCGCGGATCAGCCACGAGATCCGCACGCCGCTCAACGCCATCATCGGCTTTGCCGAGGTGATGATCTCCGAGCGCTTCGGCACCCTCGGCAACGAGCGCTACGGCGAATACATGAAGGACATCCGCGCCTCCGGCGAGCGCGTCATCACCATCATCAACGATCTCCTGGAGCTGTCGCGGATCGAGACCGGCAAGCTCGATCTCAATTTCGCCAACCTCAATCTCAACGATCTCGTCGAAGCCTGTGTCACGGTGATGCAGCCGCAGGCCAACCGCGAGCGCATCATCATCCGTACCTCGCTCGGGCATGCGTTGCCGCAGGTGAGCGTGGACGCGCGCGCGATGCGGCAGATCACCATGAACCTGATCTCGAACTCGATCCGGCTCGCCAGCGCCGGCGGCCAGGTCATCGTCTCGACCGCGCTCACCGACCGCGGCGAGATTGCCCTGCGCATCCGCGACACCGGCCACGGCCTGAGCGAGCGCGAGGTCGCCGCCGCGATGGAGCCGTTCCGGACGCCACCGCCCGGCGATGCCGCGGACAGTTCGGCGCTCAGCCTGTCACTGACCAAGGCCCTGGTCGAAGCCAACCGCGCCAGGTTCAACATCAAGAGCGCGGCCAATTCCGGCACGCTGATCGAGGTGGTGTTCGCACCGGCGGCGGTGGGGGCGTAGGGGCGGCGGAACAGCTACGTAGCCGAGGTGAGCGAAGCGATACCCGGGAAGGTCCCGCATATCGCTCCGCGCATGCGGGCTACGCAGACGTGATCGTGGGGTCACCGAACCATCTCGCCGCCGCCTGAGCAGCCTCCTTATCGTCGGATATGCCGTCACTGGCCCACGCGACGAAGCCATCGGGACGCAGCAGCACGGCGCTCAGACCCAGCCGATCCCTCGCCTCGCTCGCGACATAGGTGATCCGGTCGCCCCAGCGACTTGCCAGCGCCTGAAGCGGTGAACGCGCGTCGAAATCCAGCAGCAGGCCTTTCGACGTCCTGAGGCGTTCTCCAACCGTCGTCCCGTCGCGCAATTCGAAATCGGGAGCACTCCGGCCGACAGGCGGATGGCTGCCACCGAGATCGTAGCGGAGCGAAACGCCGCGCACGCGCTCGGCGAAATAGGTGGCACCGTCGCGGGTCTCGACGAGATCGCGAATGATGGCCTGAAGTGCGCGGGCGCTCGGCGTCGGCCGCATGATCGCGACCTGCGCGCGCGACCAGTCGAGGATTTGCGCGCCCACAGGATGCCGCTCGCGCGAATAGCTGTCGAGGAGATCGGCCGGTGCTTGCCTGCGGATCGTCGCCGCCAGTTTCCAGCCCAGGTTCATCGCATCGCCGAGACCGAGATTGAGGCCCTGGCCGCCCAGCGGCGATTGGATGTGAGCAGCGTCGCCCGCGAGGAGCACCCGCCCTCTGCGATACGTGGTTGCCTGATGGGCCCGATCCGTCCAGGTGGCGGCGAGCCGAAGCGCCGTGACGGTGACGTCGGTGCAGGAGACGCGACGCAGGACGCTCTGCACATGCTCGCGCGTGATCGGCTCGGTCCGGTGGAAAGCTCCGCCGTCGAAATCGACCATCGCGATCGTCCCGGGCTGCGCATAGGTATACATGCCGGCGAGCGTGTAGTTGCGGCCGTGACGAAGCTTGTCCGGATCGGCCAGCTCGACATCGATGGAATAGCCCGTGAACTCGGGGTCGGTGCCGACGAAGTCAAAGCCGCCAGTCTTGCGTACCGTGCTGCGGGCGCCGTCGCATCCGACGAGCCAGCGTGCCCGGAAGGTCTCGCCGGCCGCCTGCACTGTCACGTCTTTGCTCGAGGCGACAACGGCATTCACGCCAAAACCGCGCCGGATCTCGACGCCCATGCTGCATGCGCGCGCAGCCAGAACGGATTCGAGCGTTTCCATATCGACGGCAAGGTTGGCATCGGCCGACGTTGGCAGACGCCAGGACCACTTCGTGACATCGATGTTGTCCTGATAGAACTGGATGCCGGCGAAATGACCCGCGGGCCGTCGCGTCTGCTGCATCCAGTGGGCTGAGCTCTTGATCGCGCCTGAGGCAAGCTGCTGCGCGGCCACAATCTGTTCCAGCAGGCCGCGCCGGTGAAAGGCCTCGAGTGTGGGGAGCGAAAGACCGCGCAGGCCAAACGGGAGTTGCTTCAGGGCCGAATGCGAATCTTGCGATTGCTCCAGCACCAGAACCTGGAGACCAGCGAGCCGCAACTCGCACGCGAGAAACAGGCCGACGGGACCGGCACCGGCAATGACGACGTCGTATGGATTCGAAGATTGATCGTGCATGGGACGCTCCTGAGGTCGATGTTCGACCGGAGCGTTCCCTGGGCTTGAGAATCACACGGACGAACGATTGGGCGCCCTGGTGGCGTCCGATGTTCGTCGCGGGGATCTCGTGCACAAGGCCAAAGACCAGAGCTTTCGTTACCGAAAGGATTTGGGCTTACCAGACCAAATCTGCCTTTTCCGACACGAACTGTATAGTTTCGTGACGATCGATCCGCAACGAAAAAGGCACGGCGCTTGCGGCGCCGTGCCTTTTCACATTCATGTGGCTTATCTCAGCTGTAGATCTCGAACAGGCCGGCGCCGCCCTGGCCGCCGCCGATGCACATGGTCACGACGCCCCACTTGGCCTTGCGGCGCGCACCTTCCTGGAGGATGTGGCCAGTGAGACGCGCGCCGGTCATGCCGAAGGGATGACCGATCGCGATCGAGCCGCCATTGACGTTGTACTTGGCGGGATCGATGCCGAGCTTGTCGCGCGAGTAGAGGCACTGGCTGGCGAAGGCCTCGTTGAGCTCCCACAGATCGATGTCGTCGATCTTCAGGCCGGTGCGCTTCAGCAGCTTCGGGATCGCGAACACCGGGCCGATGCCCATCTCGTCGGGCTCGCAGCCGGCCGTTGCCCAGGCGACGAACCGGCCGAGCGGCTTGAGGCCGCGCTTCTCGGCATCCTTGGCTTCCATCAGCACCACCGCGGCGGCGCCGTCCGAGAGTTGGCTGGCATTGCCGGCGGTGACGAACTTACCGGGGCCCTTCACCGGCTCGAGCTTGGCGAGGCCTTCCAGCGTGGTCTCGGGGCGATTGCACTCGTCGCGATCGACGACGTAGTCGACGATCGATTCCGCCTTGGTCTGCTTGTCGACGACCTTCATCCTGGTCTTCATCGGGACGATCTCGTCCTTGAACTTGTTCGCCTGCTGGGCCGCGGCCATGCGGCGCTGCGATTCCAGCGAGAACTCGTCCTGGTATTCGCGGCTGAGCTTGTAGCGCTCGGCGACGATGTCAGCGGTGTCGATCATCGCCATGAAGATATCGGGCGCGACCTTGAGCAACTCCGGATCGATCGATTCCTTCGGCGAGCCGCCGCCCGGAATCGAGATGCTCTCGACGCCGCCGGCAACGATGCAGTCGGCGCCGTCGGAGCGGATCGAGTTGGCGGCCATCGCGATGGTCTGCAGGCCCGACGAGCAGAAGCGGTTCACGGAAACGCCGGCCGTGGTCGTAGGCAGGCCGGCGAGCAGCGCGGCCTGGCGGCCGATGTTCGGCGCGCCATGGGCGCAATTGCCGAGATAGCAATCCTCGACATAGTCCTTCTCGACGCCGGCGCGGTCGACCGCGTGATGAATGGCATGCGCGGCCAGCGACATCGGCGGCGTGATGTTGAACCCGCCGCGGCCGGACTTGGCGAGGCCCGTGCGTGCATAGGAAACGATGACGGCTTCACGCATTGTTTTCTCCCTTTCGAACAATGGTACGGAGGCGTTGGTACGAGGCGTTCTTGGGCGCCATTGGTACACAAAGTTCGACTGGCTTGGGAGAAATAAAGCGGGCCGCAGCATCAACAAAAACGCCGCCCTCTCGGGAGGGCGGCGTGGTTGTTCCGCAGGTCGGAATATATGACGGCCGTCATTCCGTGGCGCGCGAGCGCCTCAGAACGTCAGTGCCTTGACCTGCTTGACCTGCGGCAGGGCCTGCACCTTGGCGAGCAGATCGGGCGGCACGACGCCGTCGACCTCGATCAGCGCGATGGCATCGGAGCCCGGCGCGACGCGGCCGAGATGGAAGGTTGCGATGTTGATCTTGGCGTCGCCGAGGAGGCTCGCGAACTTGCCGATGAAGCCCGGCTTGTCCTCGTTGGTCACGTAGATCATCGACTTGCCGAACTCGGCGTCGACGCGGATGCCCTTGACGTCGACGAGGCGCGGCTTGCCGTCATGATACACGGTGCCGGAGACCGAGCGCTCTTGGCGCTCCGTTGCCACCGTGACGGTAATCAGGCTCTCATAGTCGCTCTGGGCGGCGCGCACGATCTCGTCCACCACCATGCCGCGCTCCTTGGCGACGACGGGGGCCGACACCACGTTGACCTCGCCGAGCATCGGCCGCAGCAGGCCCGACAGCACGGCCGAGGTGATCGCCTTGATCTTCATCTCGGCGACGTGGCCCTCATAGGTGATCTGCACCTTGAGGATGCCGGATTCGGTGAGCTGGCCGGCGAACGAGCCGAGCTTCTCGGCGAGCGAGATGAACGGCTTCAGCTTCGGCGCCTCTTCCGCCGTGATCGACGGGAAGTTGACGGCGTTCGAGATCGCGCCGGTGAGCAGGTAATCCGACATCTGCTCGGCGACCTGGAGCGCGACGTTCTCCTGCGCTTCCGTGGTGGAGGCGCCGAGATGCGGCGTGCAGATCACGTTGGGATGGCCGAACAGCACGTTCGCGTTGGCGGGCTCCTCGACGAAGACGTCGAAGGCGGCGCCCGCGATGTGCTTGGAATTGAGCGCATCGACCACCGCCTGCTCGTCGACGAGGCCGCCGCGGGCACAGTTGATCAGGCGCACGCCCTTCTTCATCTTGGCGATCGCGGATGCGTCGATGATGTTCTTGGTCTTCTCGGTGAGCGGGGTGTGCAGCGTGATGAAATCGGCGCGCTTCAAGAGATCGTCGAGCTCGACCTTCTCGACACCGATGTCCTTGGCGCGCTCCGGCGACAGGAACGGATCGAAGGCGACGACCTTCATGCGGAGGCCGAGCGCGCGGTCGGCGACGATCGAGCCGATGTTGCCGCAACCGACGACGCCGAGCACCTTGCCGGTGATCTCGACGCCCATGAAGCGGTTCTTCTCCCACTTGCCGGCCTGGGTCGAAGCGTCGGCCTGCGGGATCTCGCGGGCGAGCGCCAGCATCAGCGTGATGGCGTGCTCGGCGGTCGTGATCGAATTGCCGAACGGCGTGTTCATCACGATGATGCCCTTGGCCGTGGCGGCGGGAATCTCGACATTGTCGACGCCGATGCCGGCGCGGCCGATCACCTTGAGGTTGGTCGCCTTCTCCAGGATTTTTGCGGTCGCCTTGGTCGCGGAGCGGATCGCGAGACCGTCGTAATTGCCGATGATCTCGGCAAGCTTGTCCTTGTCCTTGCCGAGATTGGGCTGGAAGTCGACCTCGACGCCGCGATCCCTAAAGATCTGCACGGCAGCGGGAGAGAGCGCGTCGGAAATGAGAACTTTGGGTTTGGTCATGGGGATGATCCTTCGCCTTCCCTAACGGGAGGATCGGCCTGCGACGGCCGGAACTGAGTGAAGAAGCTTTGTCTTCCCGCTCTCCCCGTTCTTACGGGGAGAGGGTTGGGGTGAGCGGCAGCCACAGGCGAAGGTGCAAGCGGAGAGAGCTCCTCACCCGGACTGCTGCTGGACGATGGTTCGCATCGCCAGGCGCGATCCGACCTCTCCCCGCAAGAACGGGGAGAGGTGAAAAAAACTAAGCCGCCTTGGCGAGCTGCGCCTTGGTCTCGGCAAACGCCCAGTCGATCCACTGCGTGAGCAGCTCGACGTCCTTCGCCTCGACGGTGGCGCCGCACCAGATGCGCAGGCCGGCCGGTGCATCGCGGTAGTAGGCGAAGTCGTAGCCCGCGCCTTCCTTCTCGACCAGCGCGACCAGCTTCTTGGAGAAGTCGGCCTGCGCGTCCTCGGAGAGCGAGGTGATCGCGGGATCGGTGAACTTCAGGCACACCGAGGTGTTGGAGCGGATGGCGGCGTCCTTGGCCAGGAAGTCGATCCAGGGCGTCTTCGCCTTCCAGTCGGCCAGCACCTTGGTGTTGGCATCGGCGCGCGCGATCAGCGCCTTCAGGCCGCCGATCGACTTGGCCCAGTTCAGCGCATCGAGATAGTCCTCGACGCACAGCATCGACGGCGTGTTGATGGTCTCGCCGACGAAGATGCCTTCGTTGATCTTGCCGCCCTTGGTCATGCGGAAGATTTTTGGCAGCGGCCAGGCCGGCTTGTAGGTCTCGAGCCGCTCCACTGCGCGGGGCGACAGGATCAGCATGCCGTGCGCGGCTTCACCGCCGAGCGCCTTCTGCCAGGAGAAGGTGACGACATCGAGCTTGGCCCAGTCGAGCGGCTGCGCAAACGCGGCCGAGGTCGCGTCGCAAATGGTCAGGCCTTCGCGGGTCGCGCTGATCCAGTTGGCGTTCGGCACGCGTACGCCGGAGGTGGTGCCGTTCCAGGTGAAGACGACGTCGCTGTTGGGATCGACCTTCGAGAGATCGGGGATCTCACCGTAAGCAGCGTTGAGCTTGGTGACGTCCTTAAGCTTCAATTCCTTGACGATGTCGCTGACCCAACCTTCGCCGAAGGATTCCCAGGCGAGCGTGGTGACGGGCCGTGCACCGAGCAGCGACCACAGCGCCATCTCGACCGCGCCGGTGTCGGAGGCCGGCACGATGCCGATGCGATAATCGGCGGGCACTTCAAGCACTTCGCGCGTCAGATCGATCGCGAGCTTGAGCTTGGTCTTGCCGACCTTCGCGCGATGCGAGCGGCCGAGCGCTGCGTCCTTGAGATTTTGGGCGTTCCAGCCGGGGCGCTTGGCGCAGGGGCCGGAGGAGAAATGCGGCACGTTCGGCCGCGAAGCGGGCTTCGCTACAGTCATGATCTACCCTTCCAGATAGTAAGCCTCCCGTTGGGGGGAGGTGTCCCGCCGCGGCTGATACGGGAAACGGGAAGAGTCGTCAAGGAAGTTCCGGCGTCTCACGCTGGAGTGAAGGCGCTTCCGGCGCAATCTTGGGGGATTCCACCACGGCAAGCGCGTTCAGCAAGTCCGTGGCATCGCTGATCAATTGCGCTGCACGACGGCGGCTGCCGACTTTCAAAATGCATTTGTCATTGGCCTGCACGACGTAATCGTTGCCGACCTTGATCATGGAATAGCTTGTCATCGAAATCCCCGAACCGACCGAGCCCGGTGTCTGACGCTGCCGTAGCACCGTTCGTTCCCGGCTCAACGTGAACGACGGCTGGGTAGTTTACCGGCTCTTAATATGAACGAATGCGCGATCCGAATTTGCTGATCGCGCAAGGCTCGCGACGAGCTGCGTCAAAAGCGGACAGTCATGCCGACGTGACTCGCAGCGAACCCGAGCCGCTTGTAGAAGCGCTGCGCATCTGTTCGCGTCTGATGCGTCAGCAGTTCGACCAGATTGCAGCCGCGCGCTTTCGCTTCCGCGACCGCCCATTGCACCAGCTGCTCGCCGATGCCGCGGCTGCGACAATCGGAAGCAACGCGGACATCTTCGAGCAGACCGCGGATGCCGCCTTGCGTGCTGATGCCCGGCAAGATCGCGAGCTGCAGGCAGCCGACCACCCTGCCCTCGCTCTCTGCCACCACGAGCGTGAGATTTTGATCGCGCGCGACCTGCTCGAACGCCTGGTAATAGGACTCAGGCAAGGGATCCTCGACGCGCTCGCGGGCACGCCCGAGATGATCGTCGGCAAGCATGGCGACGATCGCCGCAACGTCCTCGCGGCGCGCGGGACGGATGGAGACGGACTTCTCGTTCATGTCGGGAAACTCCAAGAATCAGCGCGACTCTCAGCGCGCCGGTGGAAGGCCGAGCCAGGCTTCGGCCTCGCCGATCCAGCGGCGGATGGCGGCATGGCGGCCGAGATCGAAGCCACCTTCATGCGCGAGGCGGGTATAGGCGAGCAGCGAGACGTCGGCGAGCGAAATCAGGTCGCCGGCGAGGAAGCGGCTCGCCGCAAGATGCTGCTCCATGCGGTCGAGCGCCGCATAGCCGCGCTTGACCTTGTCAGGATCGAGCTCGGACGCATCCTTGCCGAGATAGACCAGCTGGAAGCGGCACACCGCGATATAGGGCTCGTGGCTGTACTGTTCCCAGAACAGCCATTCGTCCATCTTGGCCGCAGTGAAGGCATCGCGCGGAACGAGCGCGCTGTCGCGGGCGAGATAGCGGATGATGGCATTGGACTGCGCCAGCGTGCGGCCGTCGTCGAGTTCGACGGTCGGCACCTGGCCGGCGCCGTTCATTTTAAGGAATTGCGGCGTGCGCGTCTCGCCCTTGCGGGTGTCGATCTCGATCCATTGGTAAGGCAGCGCGAGCTTGTCGCAGACCCACTTCACCTTGAGGCAATTGCCGGAATTCGTGTCGCCGTAGATCTTCATCGCCGTCGCCCCGTTTTGGAGCGACAGAGCATCAGGACTGACCGGGCCTGTCAATTGCCCCGGCGCACAAGATCAGAACTTGTAGCCGAGGCCCGCGCGAACGGTGTTGATGTTGGTGTCCACTTGGGCGGCGAAGCGGATATATTCCCACTCGGCGCGCATGAAGAGACCGCCCACGAGATTGATGTCCACGCCGAGACCGGCGCTGTAGCCGTAGATCAGATGGTTGTGCTGCACGTCGGTCGAGGAGATCGGCCCCTGCAGAACGCCGGCCGGGGTCACGAAATCCTGCGCACTCACAGACCGCGTGATGTCGGCATTTCCGAGCGCGAGTCCGGCGAACATGTAGGGCAGGAAGCATCCCCACGCATAACCGGCCCTGCCGCGGAATGTTGCCATATCCTTGATCGCGATCGAAGACGTCGAGCTCGCCGTGACCGAGTGCACGTTACCGTCGGACAATTGGTTGCTGCGGGCTTCGCTGGCCGTGGCCGATCCGCCGAAGGAGCCGTGGAGGTAGCTTGCTTCCAGGCTGAGGACGACATCGTCCCACTGGGCATTGTAGCCGGCGAAGAAGCCGTATCCGGTGGTGCGGCGGGAGGCCTTGCCGAGGCCCAGATTCCACTGCGAGACACCCATTTCCGACTCGATCAACGTGTCGGCCAGCAGCGCCGCCATCATGTTGTTGGTCGAACCGTTGAAGTTCTCGTCGGAGGCCCCGTAACCGGCCTGGGCGCCGACGTAGCCGCCCTCCCAATTCGGCCGCGAGTTGGTCAGGCCGTCGGTGAACGAGCCGCGCAGGATGGGCAGATCCGGCATGTCGGCCGCTTGCGCGGCAGACGCCGTCCCCAACATCGCCGCCGCCAACATCAGCCTACGCATTGCAACGCTCCATCGAACTCGAACTTTCACTCGTGATCATGGCTCGTTAACCTTAACCAATGGTTGCGTCTGACGTTTTCGTCGCCGCCCGCCATGAAAAATATGCAAAGCAAAACGGCGCGGGATGATCCCGCGCCGTTAAGAGACGTTAAGCGATGGAGCTGACGATCAGCCCTTGGTGACGAGCGGCGGCGGCATGTAGGCCGGCGGGCTGCTCAGATCCCAACGCACGCCGAGCTTCACGTCATGCGAGGTGATGTCCTTGACCTTGATCGTCGACGGGCCCGAGATGCTGTTGTCGTAGGCGCGGAAGTTGCCGGGATTGGCGTCGCCGAGATCCATGTAGCTGTAGGCGAGTTCGACGGTGAGGCCGGGGCTGACCTTGTAGGCGAGACCGGCATGGGCGGCCCAGGCGAAATTCCACTTACCGTTGTCGGCGAAGTAGGTCACGCTGTTGGAGAGCCCGCCGGGATTGATCCGGGTGCCGTCGTCACGGAAGCCGCTGAGCTTGTTGTAGGAACCGCCGACACCGGCGCCGATGAAGGGGGTGATGCACCACCAGGTGCCGAGATCGACATAGGCGTTGGCCATGACGACCCACTCGGACTTGCTGCCGGAGTAGTTGTTGGCTTCGAAGTCGGTCGCGCTGAGCGTGACATTGTCCGAACCGTGCAGATTGGCCTTGCCGCGATACTGGCCGATCACGTCGGTGCGGAACCAGTTGTTGAAGCGATAACCAACGCCGAGGTCGAACAGCGGCGAGCTGTCGAAGCCGAGGCCCACGGTCTGGGTCGGGAACGTCTGCGCGGTCGCGCTGTCGATCCGCTTGGCGCTCTGGTTGGTCATGCCGATGTCGCCGCGGAGATACCAGCCGCCGAAGTCGGCGGGCGGAGCCGGCGGCGCGTACATGGGAGGCGGAGCGGCGATCGGCATATCGGCGGCGAACGCCATCGACGAGATGAGGGTCGCCGCACCTGCGGCAAGGAGAGACTTAACGCTACGCATTTGGCTTCGTCCTTATGGCCGGTGAGGCAAAATGCTGACGCCCCACGTTCTGGAAACTCACGGGAGGACGATGGCACCAAATGTTTAAGCGCCACTTAACCCTAATTTTTAAGGTTGATTTTTTCTCACCACTCGCGCGCATGCAGCAGAAGCGTTGCAAAAATGCGGCGCCCCGGCGCCCCCAATTGCTAACGATTGATGAAGCCGCAATGCAGCGAGACAGGATTTGTTAACGCAGGTGCCGCGGCAGCTTGGGCAGGAACACCGCAAGCAGGCCGATCGCCGGCAGCCAGGCACAGACCTGGTAGACGAACTCGATCGAGGTGTGATCGGCGAGCTTGCCGAGCACGGCGGCACCCAAGCCGCCGATGCCGAAGGCAACACCGAAGAACACGCCCGAGATCATGCCGAAGCGGTGCGGCACCAGCTCCTGTGCGAACACGATGATCGACGACGTCGTCGAGGAGATGATCAGGCCGATGATCACCGACAGCACCGCGCTCGCATAGAGCCCGGCATAAGGCAGCGCCAGCGTGAACGGCAGCGCGCCGAGGATCGAGATCCAGATCACGATCTTGCGGCCGAAGCGATCGCCCAGCGGACCGCCGAAGAACGCGCCGACCGCATTCGCGGCGAGGAAGATGAAGAGATAGATCTGCGCCGCCTGCGTCGACACGCCGAAGCGGTCGATCAGATAGAAGATGTAGTAGCTCGACAGGCTCGAGACGTAGAGCTGCTTCGAGAACAAGAGCGCCACCAGCACGGCAAGCGCGACCGCGACGCGGCGCGAGCTCGGCGCGTCGGGATGGGCCTGAACCGTCGCCGTCTTCTTCGCCTTGATCTGCGGCTCGTACCAGCGGCCGATGCGCCAGAGGATGAGGATCGCGAGGAACGCGATCGAGGAGAACCATGCGATGCTGCCCTGCCCGAACGGCACCACGATCAGCGCCGCCAGCACCGGTCCCATCGACGTGCCGAAGCTGCCGCCGAGCTGGAACACCGATTGCGCAAAACCGTAGCGACCGCCGGAGGCGAGCCGCGCGATGCGCGCGGATTCAGGATGAAACACCGCCGAGCCGAGGCCGACCAGCGCGGCAGCAATCAGGATGACGAGATATTGGTGCGCGGCGCTGAGCAGCAGCAGGCCGAAGAAGGTCGAGGCCATGCCGATCGACAGCGAATAGGGCTGCGCCTTCTTGTCGGTGTAGTGCCCGACCACCGGCTGGAGCAGCGAGGCCGTGAACTGGAAGGCCAGCGTGATCATGCCGATCTGCGCGAAGTCGAGCGCGTAGGTGTCCTTCAGGATCGGATACACCGAGGCGATCAGCGATTGCATGGTGTCGTTGAGGAAGTGCGAGAAGCTGATGCCGGCAAGCACGACATAGGCCGGCCCGGCGGCAGCCCGGGCGGCGGGCGCCACGTCGCTGACGACGACCGGTTCGGTCAGCGTTTCCTCGGAGACGACGACAGGCTTGTTCAATGGAGCATCCCGGCGGGCACGGCAGATTGCCGCACCGCCTAACTACGATGCTCTCTGCAGTCGAACCACCGCCAATCGTCGATGGCTGGAATGCACGTGCCGGTTTCACTGCGAGGCGACACGCCCCGCTTGGTTCGAGACGCCCGCCGTTGGCGGGCTCCTCACCATCAGGGTCCGGGGATTTCGTAGCCCGGATGGAGCGAAGCGTAATCCGGGACGTCTATGTCCGCGGGCGCGATCCCCGGATTTCGCTGCGCTCCATCCGGGCTACGATCGTGCTTCGCGTAGCGATGCGCCTCAGGCCGCCGCCTGTCCGAGCGCGGAGACGATGGTGTCGACGACGTCCTCGACCAGCAGGCGGTCCTCGCCCTCGCCCATGACGCGGATCACGGGCTCGGTGCCGGACGAGCGGATCAGAAGGCGGCCGTGGCCGTTGAGCCGCTTCTCGCCGTCGGAGATCGCCGATTTGACGTCGGAATCCTCGAGCGGCTTGCCGCTCTTGTAGCGGACGTTCTTCAGGATCTGCGGCAGCGGGTCGAAACGGTGGCAGACCTCCGACACCGGCCGGCGCAGCTTCTGCACCACGGCCAGCACCTGCAGCGCCGCAACGAAGCCGTCGCCGGTGGTGGCATAGTCGGACAGGATGATGTGGCCGGACTGCTCGCCGCCGAGATTGTAGCCGCCTTTCAGCATCTGCTCGAGCACGTAGCGGTCGCCGACCGGCGTGCGCACGAGATCGAGCCCCTGCCCCTTGAGGAAGCGTTCGAGGCCGAGATTGGACATCACGGTGGCGACGATGCCCGGCCGCGACAGCCGGCCGTCTTCCTTCCAGCTCTGCGCGATCACCGCGAGCAGCTGGTCGCCGTCGACGGTGTGGCCGCGCTCGTCGACCAGGATGACGCGATCGGCGTCGCCATCGAGCGCGATGCCGATGTCGGCGCGCATCTCGCGCACCTTCTTCGACAGCGTTTCCGGCGAGGTCGAGCCGCATTCCTTGTTGATGTTGAAACCGTCGGGCTCGACGCCGATCGGCACGACGTCGGCGCCCAATTCCCACAGCGCTTCCGGCACCACCCTGTAAGCGGCGCCGTTGGCGCAATCGACCACGACGCGCAGGCCGTCGAGCGAGAGATCGCGCGGCAGCGTGCGCTTGGCGAATTCGATGTAGCGGTCATGCACGCCGTCGATACGGCGGGCGCGGCCGAGGCTCGCGCTCTGAGCGAGCCGCTTGTCGAGGGATTCGTCGAGCAGCTGCTCGATCTGCTTCTCGACGTCGTCGGAGAGCTTGAAGCCCTGCGGGCCGAACAGCTTGATGCCGTTGTCCTCGAACAGATTGTGCGAGGCCGAGATCATCACGCCGAGATCGGCGCGCATCGACTTGGTCAGCATCGCCACCGCCGGCGTCGGCATCGGGCCGACCAGCAGCACGTCCATGCCGACCGAGGTAAAACCCGCGACCATCGCATATTCGATCATGTAGCCGGACAGACGCGTGTCCTTGCCGATCACGACCCGGTGGCGATGGTCACCACGCTGAAACGCAAGGCCTGCGGCCTGGCCGACCTTGAGCGCGAGCTCCGGCGTGATCAGTCCGTTGGCGCGGCCCCGGATCCCGTCCGTCCCGAAATATTTGCGGCTCATATCGTCCCCCACGCAACAACCAGGGACCCCTCTACAACTACGGGATGCCCGAAAGGGACCCGCATCCCTGATTTGCTGAGACGTTATAATGCCTTCGCGGCCAACTTGGCTTCAAAAAATGTGATTAATCATTACGGGACCGGGCCCAAGGCGCCCCAGTAACTTATTGTTAGCACTATATTTCCGGCCGACAGGGCGGAACGGAGCGGAACCCGCCCCTAGTCGGAGCGCTTCACATGGCCGTCCTGGCGGCTCGGCGCCGGCTGGGTGACGTTGACGGGATCGGACCCCGGGAAGGTCTCTTCCAGACCCTCCTCCAGCGCGTCGTCGAGATCCTGCTTCTCCTTGATCTCTTCCGGTGTCGGCTGGCCGCGCGGTTTGCTCATGGCGCCCTCCTCCCAAACGATTTGGCTGTGCATCCAACCATGCTAGATGACCCCTCGATCTTCCGATGCAAGACTTCTGAAGCAAGACTTCTGATGCAAGACGGGCCGGGGAAACGTTCATGAAGCACATCACCTGTATCGACGATCTTCGCACGCTGCATCAGCGCCGCGTGCCGAAGGCGTTCTTCGACTATTGCGACCGCGGCTCCTATGCCGAGGAAACGCTGCGCGCCAACCGCGAGGACATGCAGGCGATCAAGTTCCGCCAGCGCGTCCTTGTCGACGTCTCCAGGCGCGACACCTCGACCATGATCCTCGGCGAGTCCTCGACCATGCCGTTGATATTGGCGCCCGTCGGCCTCCTGGGCATGCAGCATGGCGACGGCGAGATTCACGCCTGCCGCGCCGCGCAGGCCGCCGGCATCCCGTTCACGCAGTCGACGATGTCGATCTGCTCGATCGAGGACATCGCCGCCAATGTCGAGAAGCCGTTCTGGTTCCAGCTCTACGTGATGAAGGACCGCGGCTTCATCAAGGAATTGATCCAGCGCGCGATGGCGGCGAAATGCAGCGCGCTCGTGCTGACCGTCGATCTCCAGGTGATCGGCCAGCGCCACCAGGACATCAAGAACGGCATGACGGTGCCGCCGGAATGGTCGCTGTCGAAGCTGATCGATTTCGCCACCAAGCCGGCCTGGGTGTCGGGCGTGCTGCAGGGCAAGCGCCGCACCTTCGGCAATCTCGCCGGTCATCTGAAGGTCAGCGACGACATCACCTCGCTGTCGACCTGGATCAACTCGCAGTTCGACACCTCGCTGAACTGGAACGACATCGAGTGGATCCGCAGCATCTGGCCGGGCAAGCTGATCCTGAAGGGCATCCTCGACGTCGAGGACGCCGAGCTCGCTGCGAAGACGGGCGCCCAGGCGCTGGTCGTCTCCAACCATGGCGGCCGTCAGCTCGACGGCGCACCGTCCTCGATCGAGGCGCTGCCGGAGATCGTCGACGCAGTCGGCTCGCAGATGGAGATCATGTTCGACGGCGGTGTCCGCTCCGGCCAGGACGTGATGCGCGCGCTCGCGCTCGGCGCAAAGTCCTGCATGATCGGCCGCGCCTACGCCCATGGCCTCGGTGCCGGCGGCCAGGCCGGCGTCGCCAAGGCGATCGACATCATCCAGAAGGAGCTGCTCACGACCATGGGCCTGTGCGGCGTCAACAGGATCGACGAGATCGACGATCACATCATTGCGGTGTGAGGCGTAGCGGCAGCGCCGTAGGGTGGGCAAAGCGAAGCGTGCCCACCAATTTCGCGAAACGCGGGAAAGTGGTGGGCACGGCGCAAGTGCGCCTTTGCCCACCCTACGAGTTCAGCGCTAGTCCCTCACATCGGCGGCGTAATCCCGTCGCGACCGACATTGACCCGGTTGGCCTCGAGCGAGCCGTCCTCCTTCTTCGCCGCGCCGAAGATGATCAGCTTGGCGCCGGGCTTGATCTCGGATTTGTCGCTGGCGACAAAGGTGACGATCGGCGTATCCGGCGGCACCACCACTTTCTTCTCGCCGTCCTTGTACTTGACGGTGATGTTCTGGCCGTCGGTGCCTTCCACCGTCTGCGCCACGGTCGCGTTGGTCATGGTCGAGTTGGCGCGCGCATCCCAGGGACGAAAACCTTCGGCCGCGCCGCGCTGGTTCTCGGGGAAGATGTGCACCGCGATCGCCTTCTGCGTGCCGTCGGGCTGGGGCATGCCGGTGACGCCGATATAGGAGCCTTCCTTGATCTCCGACAGTGAGGTCTTCACCACGGCGAAGACCGCGACGTTGTCGGTCATGCGCACCTTGACGTCGCTGCCTTCGCGCGTCTTGATGCCGAGGGTGTTGCCGTCGACGCTCTCGATGGTGCCGCGGATGCGGACCGTCGGCGACTGCTGCGCCGAGGCGGAGAACATGGAAGCGACGGCGAACGCCGCTACGAACAGGCGCGGCATCCAGCTTGATTTCGACATGTTGCGATTCTCCTTCACATCGGCGGTGTCAGGCCGTCGAGGCCGACACTGACGCGGTTGGTTTCAAACGAGCCGTCCGGCAGCTGCTTCATGAAGGCGACGACTTTTGCCCCGGCCTTCAGCTCGGATTTGTCGCCGGGCACGAAGGTCACGACCGGCGTGTTGTCGGCCACGAACACCTTCTTCTCGCCGTCCTTGTATTTCACCAGCAGCGTATGGCCGTCATTGCCGACCACGCTCTCCGACACCGTGGCGTTGGTCATGGTGGAGTTCGGCTTGAGGTCATAGGGCCGCGAGCCCTCGCCGGTGCCGCGCATGCTCTCCGGAAACACGTGGACCTCGACCGCGTTCTGGCCGCCGTCCGGACCCGGCACCGTGGTGGCGCCGACGAAGGAGCCGACCTTGATGTCGGCGAGTGAAATTTTGGTAACGCCCGACACATTCACGTCAGAGGCGATGCGAAGCTTGACGTCCTCGCCGCTGCGCGACTTGACCTGCATGGTGTCGCCATTGACGCTCTCGATCGTGCCGCGCACGCGCGTCGGCACCGGCGCCCTCTGCGCGACGGCATAGAGGGTGGAAGCGGCCACCATCGCGACGGCGATGAGCGGACGTGTGAAAGTTGCACGTTGAACAGGCATGACGGTCTCCGGATTGTCCCCACGGGGATAGAACTCCGGAGGTGGGGTGCTATTCGCCGTTACCCTTTCAAGTCTTTGTGAGATCGGCCTCGACCAGTGCACGCAGCTCGGCCGTGACAGCAGGCCTTTGGCCGAACCACAGCTCGAAGCCGCGCACCGCCTGATGCAGGAGCATGCCGAGACCGTCGGCGGTGTTCAGGCCGCGCGCCTTCGCAGCCGCCAGCAGCGGCGTCACCAGGGGAACATAGACGAGGTCGGCGACGACCGCCCCGTCCGGCAGGCGCGCCACGTCGACATCGAGTGAAGGCTGGCCGTGCATGCCGAGCGAGGTCGTGTTGACGAGAAGTCTTGCGCGCGGCAGCACGTCGTTGATGCCGTCCCAGGGAATCGGATGCACGTTCGGCCCGAATTGCTTTGCCAGCGTCTCGGCGCGCGCGACGGTGCGGTTGGCGAGGTGGATGCGCTTGATGCCGCGTTCGAGCAGGCCGAACACGACCGCGCGCGAGGAACCGCCGGCCCCGAGCACCAATGCCTCTTCCGCGCTGTCCCAACCGGCCGCTCCGGCATCGAGATTGCCGATGAAGCCTTCGACATCGGTATTGGTCGAGCGCAGCTCGCCGTCGGCAAACCAAAGCGTGTTCGCAGCGCCGACGGCCCTGGCACGCGCATCGGGCGTGGACAGCGCCAGCACGTCTTCCTTGTGCGGGATGGTGACGTTGGCGCCGACGAAGCCGCGCAGCGACAGCCGCAGCACGAAGTCGCGCAGATCCTCGGGCGGGACCGCCTCGATGACGTAGCCTCCCTCGATCCCGAGCGTGCGCAGCCAGTAACGATGGATCAGCGGCGAGCGCGAATGCGCGGCCGGCCATCCGATCAAACAGGCTGCGGGAGTCCTGAGCGCGGTCATCTGTCCCTCGGGTCGTGTTCGAGGCCGATCCATTTCGCGTCCCGCCGGCTCTGTCAAGCGCGCGGCCGCCGCATCGCCGCGGCCGCGATCGCAGCCAAAGCCAGCGCCGCGGCGGCGGCGAACCAGATCGCGGCGAGGTTGATCCAGGCATAGCCGAGCGCGCCGCTCGCCGAGCCCGCAACGAGCGCCGCCCACAACAGCAGGTTCGGCGCCCAATTCCAGCGCGGCCCGCCGGTGAGGCTTACCGCGAGGAACTGGCCGACCTTGACCAGCGCGCCCGTGACGTAGGTGAGGCCGAGGCCCGCGCCGCCGTCGATCTGGAACACGGCGTTCTCCAGGCCCATCGCGAGCACGATGGCCGCGATCGCGAGGTTCGACAGGCCGTAGGCATGGCAAAGTCCGGCACCCGCAAGCAGCCCGGTTTCAATGAGGAGCAGCCAGGGCTGCCGCTCGGCCCCGCCGCCGAGCACGACGAGGCTGCCGGCCGCAGCTCCGGCCACGAACAGCGCGATCAGGCCCAGGGCGCTGGCGGCCTGCCACCACTGCGCTTCGGCAAGGCTGACGCCGAGACGCGTGGAGTTGCCGCTCATGAACGAGACGAACAGGCCGCCGAGATGCAGGAAGCCGATGCCGTCGACATAGCCCGCCAGCATGCTGAGCGTGCAGGCCAGCGCAATATTGCGACGCGAATCCAGCATTCCCTGCACCACCGCCGTGACGCGGCAGTCTCGATCAAATCGGCCGGCTTGAGAAGTGCGCTGCCGTCAGGTCGCGGCCGCGTCATCGGCCACGGGCCGCGCCGCGCCTCCCTTGATGTCGGCGACGGCACGCGCGATCGTCGCGCGATAGCGCGCACGCGGCGGCGTCACGCCGTGGGTGAGCAGCGCGCGGCGAACCGCGGGCGACGCCCCCGTGATGAACAGCCGGATGCCGTGGCGGTGCGCCTTGACGGCGACGCGACCGAGCACGTTGGCGGCCGTCGAATCCAGGAACGGCACCGCGGCGAAATCGACCACAAGACCCTTGCGCTGGTCGGCGATGCCGTCGAGCACGTTTCCGATTGCCGAGGCGGCACCGAAGAAGAACGCGCCGGTGATGCGGTAGACCAGCACGTCGCGATCGATGGCGAGCGCGGGATCGTAAGGCACGCGCTCGCCATTGCCGTCATCGGGACGATCGGCGGCCACCAGCGGGGAGCGCTCCTCGATGCCCGTCATCTCCGCCATGCGGTGGATGAACAGCACCGCGCCGAGCGCGAACCCGACCAGGATGCCTTCGGTCAGGTCGCGGAAGATGGTGAGCAGGAAGGTCGCAAGCAGTACGACGGCATCGCCCCAGGATGAGCGCAAGAGCGTTGCGAATTCGTGCTTCTCCGCCATGGTCCAGGCGACGACGACGAGCACGGCGGCCAGCGCGGCCAGCGGGATGTAGCTCGCGAGCGGCGCTGCGATCAGCATGAACAGCAGCAGGAAGACCGAATGCAGCATGCCCGCGAGCGGCCCGCGTCCGCCGGCGCGGATGTTGGTGGCGGTGCGCGCGATCAGGCCGGTGACGCAGATGCCGCCGAACAACGCCGAGCCGATGTTGGCCGCGCCTTGCGCCACCAGCTCGCAATTGGAGCGGTGGCGGCGACCGGTCATGCCGTCGGCCACCACCGCCGACAGCAGCGATTCGATGGCGGCGAGCAGCGCGAACGAGATCGCATCCGGCAGCACGGCCATCGTCTTCGCAAACGAGAACGCCGGCAGAGCCGGCGACGGCAATTCGCGCGGAATGCCGCCGAACCGGCTGCCGATGGTTTCGACCGGCAGCGACAGCACGGCAGTCGCGACCGCCGCGAGCACGACCGCGATCAGGATGCCGGGCCAGGACGGCCGCCAGCGCCGCAGGCCGGCGATGACGGCAATGCTGACGATCGCGACCGCGACGGCGGAGGGATTGATCGTGTGCAGGCCTGCGGCGAGCGCAACGAGTTTCGGCACGAATTCGCTGGGCTCTTTCCCGGCCAGCGTGATCCCGCCGAGATCGCGGAGCTGGCTGGCGAAGATGATCACGGCGATGCCCGCGGTGAAGCCGACCGTGACGGGGTAGGGAATGAACTTGATGTAGGTGCCGATCCGCAACAGGCCCGCGGCGATCAGGACCATGCCCGCCATCAGGGTGGCGAGGATGACGCCGTCGACGCCGTGCCGCTCCGCGGTGACCGCGACCAGCACGATGAAGGCGCCGGCGGGCCCGCCGATCTGGAAGCGACTGCCGCCGAGCAGCGACACGATGAAGCCACCGACGACAGCGGTGTAGAGCCCGCGGTCCGGCGTCACGCCCGAGGCGATTGCGATCGCCATCGACAGCGGCAGCGCGACGATGGCAACCGTCAGGCCCGCGAACACATCGGCGCGGAGATCCGCGAGGCCGTAGCCTTCGCGCCAGACGGTGACGAGCTTGGGGAGATAGAGTTCGGCAAAGGTCGGTCGACGCAGCTGATGCAGCTTGCCTGCGTGTTCGCCAGTGATGCTCATGTCCGCAGAGTGCTCCGCTGCCCACAATGCTCCGGTGCATCGTGCAGCGCGCGCGTGCGACGATGCGCTAGCTCATCCCGAGCACGATCAACGCGATCATGCTCCCACGCGGCGCGGCGGTCCCGGCTCCTTCAGGCGAACGCCCCGCCCGCCGCTGTCGCTGCGGGCCTGCTCGCCGATCAGCTCGACGCCGGCCCGGTCGAACGCCTCGACCACCTTGATCAAGGTCTCGACCACTCCGCGCACATTGCCGGTGCTGGCCTCCATCCGCTGGATGGTCGGCAGCGAAACGCCGGCGAGCTCGGCCAGGGCTTTCTGGTCAATGCCAAGCAGCGCGCGGGCTGCCCGCATCTGGAACGACGTGATCACCGTGGCCTCACGTATCAGAGTTTATAAGTGATATCTGGAGCATGTACAATGATGTAAAATACATCATTGCAAGGCGAACGCAAGGGAGTTTGCCGTACGACCCGTCCGTCTCCACCGTCATTGCGAGGAGCGAAGCGACGAAGCAATCCAGAATCCCTCCGCGGAAAGACTCTGGATTGCTTCGCTGCGCTCGCAATGACGGAGAGGAGGAGGCTGTGTGAGTCCAGTTTTCACGGTGCGCGCGGAAACAGCCCCTCTCCCCGTAAAGAACGGGGAGAGGGAGTGAGAGAGCCGTGCTTCCCTTACATCACGCCGCGTGCTGATGCGCGGCGATGATCTGGTCGGCGGCGCGGCCGGTCACCTCGGCCATGTGGTCGAACTGACGGGTGAAGCTGCCGGCTCCAGCCGTGGCCGAACGCAGCTCGACGATCAGCTCGCCGATCTCCGCTTCTGGCATCATGGCGCGGACGCAGTCCCATCCGCTCCAGCCGTCACGGGTGTCGAAGCCGAGGATCTGGCCGCGCCGCGCCGACAGGATCGCGTTGATCTTGGCGGTGGCGTCGGTCGGGCAGACGATCTCGACCACGTGGATCGGCTCCAGCAGCACCGACTGGCATTGCGGCAGGCCTTCGTTGAGTCCGACCCGCGCCGCCGTCCGGAAGGCGAGGTCGGAGGAGTCGACGCTGTGATAGGAGCCGTCGGTCAGCGTCACCTGCAGATCGGTGACGGGGAAACCGAGTGGGCCGCGTGTGAGCCCGTCGACAACACCCTCTTCCACCGCGCCGATATAGTTGCGCGGCACCGCGCCGCCGACCACCTTCTCGGTGAACTTGAAGCCCTCGCCGCGCGGCAGCGGCTTGATGTCGAGCACGACATCGCCGAACTGACCGTGACCGCCGGACTGCTTCTTGTGGCGGCCGCGCTGAACGATCGGCTTGCGGATGGTCTCCTGGTAGCCGATCGCGGGTGGATGCGAGGTGATCTTGACGCCGAAGCGGTCGCGCAGCCGCTCGCTCGCCACGCGCAGATGCATTTCGCCCTGGCCCCACAGCACGGTGTCGTGGGTCTGGGCGTTCATCACGACGCCGAGCGAAGGATCCTCCTCATGCAGCCGGGCAAGGGCCTGGCCGAGCTTGACGTCGTCCTTGCGATCGGTAGCGGCGACCGAGATCGCGAGCACCGGCGGCGTCGGCTCCGGGGCGAACAGCGCAGCCGGCGGGGACTTGCCGCTCGAGACCGTGTCGCCGGTCTTGATCGGGTCGACCTTGGCGAGCGCAACCGTGTCGCCGGCTTCGGCCGCGGCACGCTTGGTATCGTAGGCGCCGTTGACGGCGAGGATGCCGGAGATGCGACCGCTCCCGCCGGAGGCGGATTGCAGCGTGGCTCCGTCGTCGAGATGGCCGGCGAGCAATCGCGTCAGCGACAGCTTTCCGCCGTGCTGCGAATGCAGCGTCTTGAAGACGTAGCCGAGCGCCTCCTTGCTGGCCGGCACACCGAGACGCTTTGCAGTCTCCTCGATGCCGGGCGCCTCGTGGCGCAGGGCCTTCATCAGGCGCAGCACGCCGTTTTCGCGCGCGGCGGCACCCAGCAGCACGGGGCAGATCTGCCCCTCGCGCAATTCGCGGGCGAGATCGTCGAACACCGCATCGCGCGGGGGCTGGATGTCCTCGAGCAGTTGCTCCATCAGCGCGTCGTCGTGATCGGCGAGCTTCTCCAGCATCGAGAAGCGGGCCTCCTTCTCACGATCGAGATCTCCGCCTTCGAGCGCGACCACCTCGGAGGCCTTGTGCTCGCGGTAGACGAACGCACGTTCCAGCGCGAGATCGACGAAGCCCTCGATCAGCTCACCCTTCCAGATCGGGATCTGGCGCAGCACCAGCGGTACGCGCGAGGCGGGCTGGAGTGTCGCCAGCGTCTCGCGGATGCGCTTGTTGGCGCGGTCGATCTTGTTGAGGAACAGGAAACGCGGGATCTTCAGCTCCTCAAGCTCGCGCAGGATGATCTGAAGCTGCGGCAGCTTCTTCTCGTCGGCCTCGCAGACCACGACCGCGGCGTCGACAGCGGGAAGCGCTGCGCGCATGTCGTGGGCGAACTCAACGGAACCGGGACAATCGAGGAAGGTGTAGCTGTCGCCCATGAAACTCGTGGTGGCGGCAGTCAGGCCGACGGTCATCTTGTGATGACGGGCCTCCGGGAAGGCGTCGCCGACGGATGTTCCGGCGTCGACGCTGCCGGCGCGGGGGATTGCGCCCGTTCGCGCCAGTATTGCTTCGAGAAGTGTGGTTTTACCGCTTTGGAATGGGCCCACCAGTGCGATGCACCGTGGACCTCGGGGACTTCTGACGTCTTGTCCCATTCGCCGCCTCCTTGGTGTGGAGCTCGGCCCATGATTGGGTCGGCAAACGCCGATGCTCTGCCCGTCCCCGAGATTTGGCAAGCATCAAAAATCGCTGCGGTGCGTCGTTGCCGAGATCGCGTCGGACCGACGCGATCTGCACACGCGAAATTGTCAACGACCCGGACGGAGTTCCAGACTCTCGAGGCCGGCGGCGACGTTGAGGCCGACCTGGCCCTGTACGCTGAGCGGCTGGAGCGCGATCGAATTGTTGGAGCCACCGACCAGCGCGTTGCCACCGATACCGACGCCGACTGAGGCGCTGCCCTGCGCGCCGGCATAGTTGCCCGAGAGATCACCGGGGCCGAGCCGATCGACCGGCGCGAACACGCCCCATGCAAGCGTGGTCTCCTGGGTGATGCCGATGTCGAGGCCCACTTTACGGATGGTCGCGACGTAGCGATCCTCCGGCAAACCGTCGGCACGCAGGACGCAGCCGAGATGGGTCACCGATCCCACGATGAAGCCGACGCTGGCGCCGCCGCGGCATTCGAGCACGCCGACCCGGACCATCCGCTGCTGCTGCGCGCTGCTGTTTGCGACGGAGGCAACGAGGCTGGCCGCGGCGAGCCCGGCGAGGATGAACGAACGGCGCATGAATATCTCCGGCGATGAATGTGATGCGAGCAGAGAGAGCGCCCCACCCGTGTTGCGCGATGGTCTATGCCACAACAGCCGTGGTGGTGCCAGATCACGCGTGACGATAAGCGTGCAAACAATAAAAAGGCCCGCCGGAGGCGGGCCTTTTCGATAGGTATTCGCGACAGGCTCAGCGGAGATTACCGCAGAAGCGCTGGATGCGCTTGCAGGCGTCTTCGAGATCCGAGGTCTTGGTCGCGTAGGAGATGCGGAACGCCGGGCCGAGGCCGAAGGCCGAACCCTGCACCACGGCGACGCCTTCGGTCTCCAGCAACTCGGTCACGAAGGTCTCGTCATTGTCGATCACCTTGCCCGACGGTGCGGTCTTGCCGATGGTGCCGGCGCAGGAGGGATAGACGTAGAACGCGCCTTCGGGACGCGGGCACTCGATGCCCTTGGCCTGGTTGAGCATGGAGACCACGAGGTCGCGGCGCTCCTTGAACACCTTGTTGTTGGCGGGGATGAAGTCCTGCGGACCGTTCAGCGCTTCCACCGCGGCCCATTGTGCGATCGACGACGGGTTCGAGGTCGACTGCGACTGGATCGTCGACATCGCCTTGATCAGCTGCGCCGGACCGCCGGCGTAACCGATGCGCCAGCCGGTCATGCAATAGGCCTTCGACACGCCGTTCACGGTGAGCGTGCGGTCGTAGAGTTTCGGCTCGACCTGCGCGACCGTGGTGAACTGGAAGTCGTCATAGACGAGGTGCTCGTACATGTCGTCGGTCATCACCCACACATGCGGATGCCTGACCAGCACGTCGGTGAGCGCCTTCAGCTCGGTCCTGGTGTAGGCCGCGCCGGTCGGGTTCGACGGCGAGCACAGGATCACCCATTTGGTCTTCGGCGTGATCGCGCGCTCGAGCGCCTCGGCCTGCAGCTTGAAGCCGGTCGCGGCGGTGCAGACCACCGGCACCGGCTCGCCGCCGGCGAGCGCCACCATCTCGGGATAGCTGACCCAGTACGGCGCGGGGATGATCACCTCGTCGCCCGGATTGATGGTCGCCATCAGCGCGTTGTACAGCACCTGCTTGCCGCCGGTGCCGACGATGATCTGGTTCGGCTTGTAGGCCACGCCGTTCTCGCGCTGAAACTTGCCGATGATGGCTTCCTTCAGCTCGGGAATGCCGTCGACGGCGGTGTACTTGGTCTTGCCGGCTTCGATGGCATGGATCGCAGCCAGCTTGATGTTGGCGGGCGTGTCGAAGTCGGGCTCGCCGGCGCCGAGGCCGATGACGTTGCGGCCCGCCGCTTTCAGCGCACGTGCTTTATCCGTGACCGCGATGGTCGCGGACGGCTTCACACGGTCGAGCGCAGCGGCAAGGAAGGACATCGTCATCTCCTGACAAGCGTCGTGAACCCTTTGGCCTCACGACTCCGATTGTGGGAATGAGCCACCCTAAAACGTGTGCCGCTGCGCTGCAAGAAACTTCGGTCCGATCTCGAAAAAGTTTACGGATCTGGAGCGTTTCAAGGCGCGATTTCCCGCAATTTTCCGTAACTTTGCCGCCGGAATCCCTCATATCCGGCAAGGCCTGTCCTCGGAGCAATTTTGCGCGTTGCGCGCCGCCATGAAGCTGACGGCAGTCTGACGCTCGACAGGACGCTTGAGACAACCTTTGAGCGATTTGCTTTGAAAGACTTTGGCCGTCAGCGGCCGAGGCGATCACGATCGTTCAACCGTCCCGCACGAACGTGCGGCCGCGCGCTAACGCAAGCGTGATCTGATTTGCAGCGTCGCACGAAAATGATCTTTCGCGGCATTGCGGTGCGGTAGGGTTTTCGAGTTTTTCTATGGCGCGGGTCTTGCGGCGGATTCGCAACGGCATCATTGTTTAGCCGCGGTGCGGGGCAACGAACACCGCGCCTTCCCGTCCTCGGAACGAACTCCAGAATGTACAAGCTCTATTCGATGCAACGCTCCGGCAACAGCTACAAGGTCCGCCTTGCGCTGGCCCTGTTGAGCGTGCCTTACGAAGCAGTCGAGGTGGACATTCTGCGCGGCGAGAGTCGCACGCCCGACTTTCTGACCAAGAACCCGTCGGGACAGGTGCCGCTGCTCGAGGTCGGCGACGACCGCTATCTCGCCGAGTCCAACGCCATCCTCTGGTACGTCGCGGTCGGCACGCCGCTTGCGCCCGAGAACCGCATTGACCGCGCCGAGGCGCTGCAATGGATGTTCTTCGAGCAGCACGCGCTCGAGCCGAACATCGGCGCCGCCTATTTCTGGCTGTCGCTGGTCAAGGGCGGCCGCGATCTCCAGACCCACTCCCTGGAAGACTGGATGGAGCGCGGCTATGGCGCGCTCCAGGTGATGGAGAACCACCTCAAGACCAACGCCTATTTCGCCGCCCGCCAGCTCACGGTCGCCGACATCGCGCTCTACGGCTACACCCACCTCGCCGAGCGCTGCGACTACGACCTCTCGACCTTCCCGGCGATCCGGGACTGGCTGAAGCGCGTGGAAGCTGCACCCGGCTTCGTGGCGATGGACTGGCGGCCCGCCGACGTCGACGACCCCGCCAGTATCGCGGCGGGCGCCTGACGGCGCGCTGGCTCCGGGAATAGCGGGCATAAGGACAGCCTATGCCGCATTCTCGCCATTTTCGACGCTATGGCCGCCCCAATATTGCCGGTTGAAACGGGGAAATTGTTCGAGTCGCGGGTGATTCGCTCGCACGTTGAAGGATTTAGACCATGATTCGGGCGTCCGGCACGGCAGGCTTTCGGGGCCAAACCGCTACCGTTTCGTCTTCCCGGCTGACCAACGCGGTCGTGGCCTCGCTCGCCGTCGCCGCGCTCTCGCTGTGCCTGATCGTCACCCTGACTGTGCTGTCGACCAAGGCGACCATGGCGATGGGTCTGCCGGTCTGATCCCCGTTTCATCCCGGACCCGCCTTCAAGGTGCCACGCGGCCCGCGCCGACCGGCATCGCGACAGGACACCGATGAAATCGCCTGTGGTAGTCGTTGCAATCACCCTGACTGCGGCCATCCTGGTCGCGGCATCGCTGTTGATTTTCACCGGCGTGCGCAAGAGCTCGGGGACGTCGACGCTGAATGCGCCGGCGCAGCAGCAGCGCCTCAGGCACGCGCATTTGGCCTAAAATCATCCGAAAGCTTTGCCCTTGCCGGCAAGTGCTCCTTAAGCGCACCGCATGAAATCGCATCGCATGGGCGCAACGATCGGCCAGTGTTGCGGCCTTACCTCGTTCGGGAGGAGCGAGACTGGCCCATGCGGTTCGGATGGCGTGCGATCTCCGGTCCGGCGCTGACAGCGGCAATTGCGCTGCTGGCGATCCTGCTCGATCGCTATATCCATGTTCCCTCGCCTGCGCCCCTGTTCGTCTGCATCGTGGCGCTCGCCGGCTCACTGTCGGGTCTCGCTTCCGCCATGACCAGCGCCGCCGTCGCGGTGATCGGCGCGGCGTTGTTCTTTCTGGCCCATCGGGCCCTGCCGGGCTATGCGGCGGCGGATCTGGTCCGGCTCGGCCTCCTCGCCGTGACGACTGCCGGCACGGCCGCAATCACCGGCCTGATGCGCGAGCGGCTGCTCGGCACATTCGCCGCCGAGCGCCAGAGCCACGCCACCGCCGCGCGGCTGTCGGCCGCGCTCGACCAGGTCGATATCGGCATCGTGCTGCTCGACGCCGAAACGCGTGCCGAATTCATCAACCGCGCATTTCGCGACTATTTTGCGCTGCCGGACGAAGTGGCCGACGGCAAGCCGCCCTTCATTGCGCTGATGTATCACGGTCGCGACACCGGCGCGTTCGAGCTGCCCGAGGATGAGCTCGGCACCTTCATCGCGCAGCGGATGCAAATGGTGCGGATCGGCGATGCCACGCCGATCAACATCGCCTTGCGCAATGGCGAGGTGCTGCGCTTCGTCTGCGCCGTCCTGCCCGATGGCGGGCGCATGCTGGGCTACACGCCCGTGACCGACCTCGTGCGCCACACCGACCCGCCCGCGCGCGCCGAGTACTACCGCTCGCTGCGCGATCCCGCGGGCCGCAGGCTGATGCGGTACTTGCGCGTCGCGGAGTGATGCGACGGCGCGATTGATCGGCAGTGCGATCATCACGTATGAAGGACGCTTCATCGCCTTGCGTCCTCCGAGATCGCGGAAACCCACATGTCGCTCACCATTCGCTCCGTCACGAAACAGGACTACGATCAATGGCTGCCGTTGTGGGATGGCTATAACGCTTTCTACGGCCGCTCCGGCCCGACCGCGCTGGCCCCCGAAATCACGCGGATGACGTGGCAGCGCTTCTTCGATGGCTATGAACCGGTGCATGGGCTGGTCGCCGAGAGCGACGGCAAGCTGCTCGGCATGACGAACTATCTGTTTCACCGCAGCACCACGGCGATCGAACCGTCCTGCTATCTGCAGGACCTGTTCACGCTGGAGGCCTCGCGCGGCAAGGGCGTCGCCTCGGCGCTGATCTACGACGTCTACGAGCGCGCAAAGCTCGCGGGGTCCCCGCGGGTCTACTGGCAGACGCACGAGACCAACGTCACGGCGCAGAGCCTGTACGACAAGGTCGCCGAGCGCTCCGGCTTCATCGTCTATCGCAAGATCTTCTGATCGCGGCAGTCGCGCAGTCCCTGTGGATAACTCTGCCTGTCACCCGCGCGTAACATAGCGGGACTACGTTGCACCTGCGTCTGATCAGGCCCCCCGTCACCGATCAAGCGCCCCAAAGCGGTCCCCGTCAGTCGCCGCGTCTGACAGGGGCCGCATTTTTTTTGGCTTCAGTTCCCGGCAGCATGGCAGCAACGCAAGGCGACGCCTTGCCGCTAGCGGGCAGCGCAGCCACAATGGCCCGCTTTCTCCTGACAGGACCTCCCATGGAAATTCGTAATCTCGGCGCCTCCGGCCTGCGCGTGTCCGCGGTCGGGCTCGGCTGCAACAATTTTGGCCAGCGCATCGACCTGGAGGCCTCGCGCAAGGTGATCCATCGCGCGCTCGATCTCGGCATCACGCTGTTCGACACCGCCGACATCTATTCGGCCATGGGCGGCTCGGAAAACGTGCTCGGCGCCGTGTTGGGCGATCGCCGCAAGGACATCGTGCTGGCGACGAAATACTCGAAGCCGATGGCGGAGGACGGAACCAAGCAGGGCGCTTCGCGCCGCTACATCATGGCGGCCGTGGACGCGAGCCTGAAGCGGCTGAAGACCGATTACATCGATCTCTACCAGCAGCACGATTATGACCCGCTGACGCCGATCGAGGAGAGTCTCCGCGCGCTCGACGATCTCGTCCGCCAGGGCAAGGTCCGCTACATCGGCAATTCGAACTTTCCCGCGTGGCGGATCGCCGAGGCCGAGTACGTCGCGCGCGCGATGAATGTCAGCCGCTTCGTCTCCTGCCAGGACGAATATTCCCTGGTCGTGCGCGACATCGAGAAGGACCTGCTGCCGGCAGCAACGGAATACAAGCTCGGCCTGTTGCCGTTCTTCCCGCTCGCAAGCGGACTTCTGACTGGCAAATACAAAAAGGGTGAGTCCGCACCCGGCGACACCCGCTTTGGCCAAACTCCGCGACTGCGCGACCGCTACGTCACCCCGCGCAACGAGGCGATCGTCGAGAAGCTGCAGGCCTTTGCGCAAGCGCGCGGACACTCGATGCTCGAGCTCGCCTTCTCGTGGCTCGCCGGCCGCCCGCAGGTCTCGAGCGTCATCGCGGGCGCCACCCGCGTCGAGCAGATCGAGCAGAACGTCAAGGCGATCGCGTGGAAGCTCAGCGCCGATGAGATGGCGGAGATCGACAAGATCACGCAGGGCTGATGTTTAAAGCGCGGCGCGTTACTTCGCGGCGCGTTACTTCGCGCCGCGTCCCACCGTCTGCATCACCTCAAAGCCTTCGAACTGGGGATGGCCGAGATAGAGTGGCTTGTTATCGCCAGCGCGCTGATGCGCCGCGCGAAACGCCTCCGACTTGGTCCAGGCCTCGAACGCGGCGTGGTTCGCCCAGATCGTGTGTGAGGCATAAAGCGTGTGGTCCTCGAGCTCGGGGCCGCGCAGCAAATGGAATTCGACGAAGCCCGGCACCCCGTCGAGAAACGTGTCGCGCGAGAGCCAGACCTGTTCGAAAGCGGTTTCAGAGCCCTTGGTGACGCGGAAGCGGTTCATGGCGATGTACATGGGGGTGATCTCCTGATGCTCGGCTCATCATGTCGTCATTCCGGGACACACCGCAAGGCGCGGGCCCGGAATGACGGTGGCTGTTATTACACCACCAGTCCCTTCATCGGCCGCGCAGCGGCGCTGTCCGGGAACACCGTCTCCGCCAGCACGCGATCGGACAGGCCGAACTGTCCCTGCAGCACGCCCTTGATTACCGAGCGCAAATCCGTGGTCGGCTTGAGGTCGCGGCCTTCGTAGAGGTTGGCGAGCTTGAGGCCGGGCCAGTCGGAGATGACGCGGCCGCCTTTCACTGCGCCGCCGGCGAGCAGCGCGATCGTTCCGGTGCCGTGATCGGTGCCGTCGGTGCCGTTGATGCGCGCGGTGCGGCCGAACTCGGTGGCGACGACGATTGCGGTGTCGCGCCAGCGCTCGCCGAGGCCGCTTTCGAACTCGGCAAGCGCGCCATCGAGGCCGCCGAGCAGGAAGGCCAGACGCCCGACCGGACCGCCTTCATTGGCATGCGTGTCCCAGCCGTCGAAGGCGAGCGCGGCAATGCGAGGGCCGTCGTCGGCCGCCATCAGTTTTGCGGCGCCGCGCGCGACCTGGCGCATCTGCGCGACCTGATTGCCGGGCTTCGGCTTCATGTCGTCGCCACTCGCGGCCTTCTCTAGCTGGAGGCCCTGCGACAGCGCGGAAGCCAGCGCGGGATCGCGGTGGCGATAGAGATCGACCAGCCGCATCGCGGTGTCGTCGTCGGCTTGCGGCAGCGCCACCGGCGCCCAGCCGACGGTCGGCGCATTGCCGCGCAGCACCAGTGGCGTGGTCGGCCCGACCGCGAGCCCGCTCGACACACGCTCGCCGCGCGGCAGCGCTTCGAGCGCGCGATTGAGCCAGCCGGATTGCACGCGGCCGGGGCCGGTATAGCCGCTTTCGAGCACGTCCTGGCCATCGAAATGCGAGCGGTCGCGATAGGGCGTCGCAACAGCATGGATCACCGCGGCATGCATGTCGCGATACATGCGCGCGAATTCCGGCATCGCCGGATGCAGCGCGAAGAAAGGATCGAGCATGATGGCGGGATGCGCGCCGTCGGCGGCAAGCGCGATCGAGCCGTGCAGGCCGGCATAATCGGGGTCACCGAGCGGCGCGACGGTCGAGAGCCCGTCGAGCGCGCCGCGCAGGATCACCACGATCAAGCGCGGATCGCGCCCGCCGGCCGCGCGCGCGAATTTCGGCAAATAAGCCCATGCCGCGAAGGATGCGCCGCCGAGCAGGAGGCCGCGGCGCGAGGTGAGGAGCCGGTTCTCGACGCAGTCGATCATCATCATCTCCTCTGCATTTCCGGCGACATCAGCAGCAGCGCCAATGCCTGTTGGCGCGATTCCGCCCGTTCGATGGTTTTGCGCGTCTCGATGGACGCCGCATCAGCGGCGGCGAATTCGAGCAAGTCGAGCGGATCGATATTGGGCCCAAGCCGCGCGCCCATTTGTGCCGCGATGTCGAGCCGGAGCTTGATGCCTTCGGGTGCGGCCCAGGCCGCGCTGGTATCCGGGAAGCCATTGGGACCGGCCGGCGACCACAGTGGCTGGCCGAGCAGATTGAGATTGTTGAGATAGCCGCCGGGATCCTCCGGCACGCGCGCGAGCAGCCGGCCACTCGCGACCACGAAGTCGTAGGGCGAGCGCATCTTGGTCAGCGGCGCCTTCCACGCTTCGTCGGAATCGACGAGCGCCGTCGCCATCGCCTTGAGATCACCGTCGGTCTTGACGAAGACGTCGCGCAATCGCGCCACGAGGGCCGGCGGCGGATCGTCGGCAACGAAATGGCGGACGAATTTGGTGGCGATGAAATTGGCGGTCGAAGGGTGGCGCGCGATGTCGGCGAGCGCGGCCTCGCCTTGCGCGAGTCCGGTCGGCTCGTAGGTCTTGCCGAGCAACATCTGCGGCCCGGGCTGATGCGCGTTGGCGTTGAACGCGAAGGAGCCGGGCGTGCCGAGCTGCCCCTGCCTTCCGGCAAAGGTCCAGCCGGTGATGATGCGCGCGAGCGAGGTGACGTCGTCCTGTGTGTAGCCGCCGCCGACGCCGAGCGTATGCAGCTCCATGATCTCGCGCGCGAGATTTTCGTTCAGCCCGCGCTTGCGGTTTTGCCCGGCGCGCGAGTCCGGCCCGAGCGATTGCTGGTTGTCGAGGAAGAACAGCATCGCCGGATGCTGCTCGACCGCCCTCAGCATGTCGGCGAAGCGCCCGAGCACATGCGGCCGGATCGCCTCGCGCTCGAACGCGCCGGCCCAGATCCGCGCCAGCTCGCCCTTGCTCGCGGAGATGCAGAAATGGTTGGACCAGAACACCACCAGCCGCTCGGTGAAGCCGCACTCGACCAGCGTCGCGCGCTGCAACCGCGCCAGCGCCTCGGCACGAAAAGTTTTCTGGATCACGTTGAGCGGCTGCGGCGCGGGCTTGGCGGCAGGGGGCGCGGCAGCGTTGGGCTGCATGGCGTCCGGTTTCGCCGCATTGTCGGCGGGCTTGGCCTCCGCCATCTGGCCGGCGATCTCGGTCGCGGCCGCATTGAGCGAGAGATTGCGGCGCAGCCCCGGCTTCGGATCGGCCGGTGCCTGCTGCGCCCCTTCAGCGGGCGCAGCAGCCTTTGCGGCCTCGCGCGCCTGCTTGACCTGGTCCTGATAGGCGAACACGGCCTGGCCCAGCTGCGGTGTCGATTGCAGGCCCGGCGCCTCCAGCAGCACGCCGTTGGGGCGCGCGAGTTCCGCCTTCACGAAGCCGCGCGGATCGGAGGCCGCGTTGATGAGATCGCCGGACGCCCCGCCGCGCGCTCCGAAACCGAAACGGTTGAGCGCGACGAGGGCAGCTTGCGAATCGCGGGCCATCGATGTGTCCTTCGCGCGTTGCCAACCGCTTTCCGAGTCTGAGCGCAGCGCCTAATATACCGTAGCGGGAGATGAACCCGGCATGAAAATGACGGCGAAGCCTTTGGGCAAATCATGACAAATCCGAAAGAATTTCCCTCCGAATTTCCCTTGCCGGAACCGCGCCGCCTCGCCTGCTCCCGTTGCGGCACCGAATTCGGCTGCGATCTCTCGGGCACCTGCTGGTGCGCGGAGGAAACGGCGCGCCTGCCGATGCCGGTCAAGGGCGAGGATTGTTTGTGCCGGGAGTGTCTGAGGAAGGCGGCGGCGGAGGCGGTGAGCGCGGCTCGTTAAGCGTGAGAGGATCGCCACAACCTCGGTGTCGTCCCTGCGGACGCAGGGACCCATAACCACAGGAAGGCGTTTGGCGAAGACTCGTCGTTCGGTATGCGACCATCCGCAACATTCAGATCACGCGGTATGGGTCCCTGCGTTCGCAGGGACGACGGTGTCGAGAGAGCCTGCCTTACACCGCGTGCCCCGGCGACTTCCGCGCCATGCCGTCGAACGCGTCGAGCAGTTTTTCGCGCCACGCATAGACGGGATCATCCACTTCCAGCAGCCTGAACGGGCTCACCACACGCGCCCATTGAAAACCGCCGAACACGATATAGTCGGCATAGTTCGGCGCGCTGCCGCCGAGATAGGCCTGCGTCTTGAACGTCTGCCGCATTACTTCGAGCGACTTGCGGAACGCGACGACGCCGGTCTCGCGGCTCGCCTGGACCTCTTCCAGGGGCTTGCCGAACCGCGCCTCACGCGACTGGCGGAAATAGGCGGCGTCGACCTGGCCGAGGTTTTTCGGGATGTCGGCGACGATCAGCAGAGAGAGGCCGCCGACGATGGCGATGTCGCCCCAGGCATTGAGCATGCGCGCCATGGCGCGGCCGCCCTCGCCGCCGAACAGCGACGGCTGGTCTGGAAAATTGTCTTCGAGATAGTTCGCGATCGCCCAGGAATCGATCACGGGCTTGTCATGATGCAGGAGCACCGGGACCTTCTCCGAGCCGTGCGGCGAAATCGCGCCCTTCTCGGTGAAGCGCCAGGGCAGCGATTCCGCCGACAGCCCCTTGTGCGCCAGCGCCATCCGCGTGCGCCAGCAATATGGGCTGAACGGGCGCGCGGCATCGGTACCGACGAGTTCGAAGAGCTTGAGCGACATGAAAGGCCTTCCCTGCCAGAGCCTCATCCTGAGGAGCGCGGAACGCGCGTCTCGAAGGATGAAGGCCCGATCTCGGCCTCGCCCTTCGAGACGCGCGCAAGATGCGCGCTCCTCAGGGTGAGGGTCTCCCATTCTGGATTGCTTCGCTTGCGCTCGCAATGACGATGTGGCGGCGGAGGTGTGTGTCACCGCCCGTTCGTGCGCAGCAACTTCTCGCCGTCCGTCGTCACCGCGATGATCAGCCCCACGCCTGCAATCGTTTCGCGGGTGACGTAGCCGCGCTCGGCGGCGTCTTCCCAGATCGTGAGACGCGGGCATGAGGTCTTCCAGGTCGCGATCACCTCGGCATAGGCGCGCGGCTCGCGCGCGATCCATTCGACGAAGTCCAGCACCAGCGGGTCGGCCATCTCGCTCATTGCAAACCTCCCTTGTCGAAAGCCGCCAGCACCGGGGTACGAAGCAGGAGCCAGCCGCCATAGGCGATGTAGTAGCAAGCGATGGTGGTGATCAGCTTGTTCGACCAGGCCACGAATTGCTGGTCGGTCATGGCTTCGAGGATGCGCCGCGCCAGCGTGGTGCCGAGCATAGAGGCTGCGATCGCGACGCCGGCGAGCACGGGATCGAGGCTCGCGGCCTGGTCGATGATGCGGCCGAAATAGACGAGCTTGGTGAAATGGCTGACGAGCTGGCACATCGCCTTCGTCGCCACCTTCTCGCGCCGGCCGAAATCGCCGCCGAGGAAGAAGGTGTCGAGCAACGGGCCGGACACGCCGGTCATCAGCATCAAGCCCATGCAGATCGTGCCATAGACGGTGCCCTGCCAGAGACGGTCGGGATCCGGCTTGATGTTCGACGGCAGCAGCCGCGCCATGAACGGGGTGATGCCGAGCAGCAGCAGCGCCATCGGCTTGTCCGGCACATAGCGGGTGAGCGACCAGGCCGCGAGCGCGACGGCAGCGCCGACCATGTAGTTCGCGACCGGCCGCCAGCGGATATGCGCGCGCCACAGGAACGCGCGCCAGCCGTTCGAGGCCATCTGCGTGATCGCATGCAGCACCATCGCGGTCGGCAGCGGCATCAGCGCCAGCAGCACGCCGATCAGGATCAGCCCGCCCGCCATGCCGAACAGCCCCGACAGGAACGCGGTGGTGACCATCAGCAATCCAAGGGCAGCGATCATGATGGGCGTCACGAGAGATTCTCCTGCAAGCACGTAAGGGACGAAGGCTGCATCACTCCCTCGCCCAGCTTGCGGGGAGAGGGTGGGGTGAGGGGGAGTCTCCGCAAGGAAGGTGGCAGAGGGACTCGCGGAGAGTCCCCCTCACCCGGAATTTGCTCTCGCAAACTCCGGCCTCTCCCCGCGTGCGGGGAGAGGCGAAGAACGCGGCGGCGGCCCCGAAACACAACTTGGAATTACTCTCATTCTTGTGCCTCGCTTGCCCCGGCTGCGCAAACTGAGTTATCTTGGCCTTGCATCAGCTTTCCTGAGGGTGGGTCATTTGCGGCGGCTGCTGTTTCTCAACGGCATCAAGGCATTCGAGGCGGCGGCGCGGACCGGCAGTTTTGCGGCGGCCGGGCTCGAGCTCAGCGTGTCGGCGGCGGCCGTCAGCCGCATGGTGCATCTGCTGGAGGAACGTCTTGGCGTCGCGCTGTTCGAGCGCAAGGCCAACAAGCTCGTGCTGACGCAGGCAGGCCGCGCCTATCAAGGCGGGCTGACGCCGATCTTCGACGCGCTGGCAAGCCTCACCGCGCAGGTGACGGCGCCCTCCAGCGTCCGCGTGCTCACCATCGGCGTCGGCCACACCTTTGCGATGCGCTGGCTGATCCCGCGCCTGTCGGAGTTTCGCAGCGAGGAGCCCGACATCGAGGTGCGCTTCACCACCGGTGGTGCCGAGGTCCCATTCGGCGAGGACTGGAGCTGCGGCATCAAGCTCGGCACCGGCGACTGGCCCGGCCTGGTCGCCGAGCCGCTATTCGCCGGCGACCTCACGCCGGTCTGCGTGCCTCGCCTCGCCACCGGCCTGAAGCGGCCCGCCGACCTCAAAGGGCCAGGCCTGATCCGCGTCACGCATTCGCCGGAGGATTGGCCGATCTGGCTCAAGGCGGCGAACCTCACCCGCATCAACGCGCGCGGACCGGAATTCCAGTTCTACGGCCAGGCGCTCCAGGCCGCCGCCGACGGCCTCGGCATCGCCATGGGCATCCGGCCCTATATCGACGACGATCTCGCCGCCGGCCGGCTGGTCGCGCCGTTCGATCTCTCGGTTCCCAAGGGCATGCGCTGGTACCTGCTGTATCGCAGTTTTCAGACCGAGCAGCGCGACTTCGCCGCGTTCCGGCGCTGGATCATGCGGGCGGCCTCGGAGCCCGCCGCACGCCCCGCCAGGCGGATCGGCCGCGCCGCGCCGCGGAACTGACGCCCGTTCCACGAGGCCCTGGGCAAAAAAGCCGGCCGCTTGTGAATGGCTTCACATACTGAACCCGCCAAACGTGGTCCCCTGACCCTTCAACAAGACACTTACGGAACATTTGGGGACTACAATGACGACCATCTACGACGGCTTTGACATCGAATCCTTCGAGGCCGGCAAAGGCCTCTGGCATGCCCGCATCCGCCGCGCCGATCTCAGCCCCCTCGCCATCGACGGCGTGCTGTTTCCGGCCATGGAAGTCGGTTTCGCCTGGCCGGATCAGAACGCGGCGATCGCCGATGCCAAGCACCACATCGACCGCTTCCGCCGGCGGGCCGACGACCACGACGACGAATAAGCGCGGGACTCCAAGCGAACCAAGGGACAGCGCAGCATAAAGGGGGAACCGGTCATGTCAGTCATCGAATTCGAAGACACGCCGCGGCCGAGAATCTATGCCCGCAATGTGCTGTCGAAATGTCCCGAATGCGATGGCGATCTCGCGGTGCTTCGCGTGATCGGCGGCCGCGCCGGGTGCGAGTACTGGACCATGCGCTGCACCGATTGCGGCGGGATCCATCTCGACATCCTCGAGCCGCACCGGGCGAGCAACGACGACGAGGCCCCGCCGCCGGCGGCGTAAGGCGCGACCGGCGATCCGGTCGCACGCTCGCAATCGCAATTCCATCCGGCCCCTGCAACTGCTATGCTGGCGCAGCAACCGCGCGCGCAGGCGAGGCATGACGGATGATCAAGGCTCTGCTGCTCGATCTCGGCGATACACTGATCGACTCCGCCAGTGAAAAACCGTTTCCCGGCGTCGAGGACGCGCTCGGCGTGATCGAGACCTTCGAGACGGCGGACCACGCGCCGCTGGTCGTGTGCCTGGTCTCGGACTACACGATGCCTGAACCGCGGACATCACGGGCGATCGCTGCGACCTTTGCCGAATACCTTGAGTTGCTCGACAGGACCGGCCTGCGGCGCTTCTTCGAACCGGTCGAGGAACGCGTGACGCTGTCGACCCATGCCGGCGCGAGAAAGCCCGATGCCTTGGTGTTCGAGACAGCCTTTAAGCGCGCCGGTGTCGATGGCGGCTTGAATCAGGCGCTGTTCATCACGGAAAATGCCGAGCATATAGCGGCCTGCCGCAAACTTGGGATGAAGACCCTGCGATATGGCACCGATTTCACATCCTGGTCGCAGGCCCCCTTGCTGATCTCGCAGGACATTGGCGCCGCCGGTTTCAAGAACAGCGAAGCGGTGTTCAGACCCGCTTTGGCCGACCGTGGCCTGAAGCTTCAATCCATCGAGGACCTCAGCCCGAACAAGCTCCGCGGCACTGCACGCAATCTGGTGCAGCTGCATTCGCCCGACCTCGGCAGCTTCAACGACGTGCATGTTGAGTTGCCGGTGGAGGTCGCGGCGAGCCTCGATTCGGCCGGTCGCATCACCACGGTGCACTCGACGCCCCGTCCTGACGACGTGGCCGAGGCCATTCTGAATGTGCAGTCGCTCGCGGCCAACAAGCAGATCGCCGACGGTCCGCCCGATCCCGCATCGCCCGTGCTGCCGACCTATCGGGTGGAAACGGATTCTGAGGGGCGGCGCATTCTGCGCCGCCGCCGCTTGACGGCCTTTTGACCGCAGACCGCCGCCTCAAATGCAGCAGCCGCACAGGAAGCGGATGCGGGTCAGCACCTTTTTGCCGCCGACCGTGCGGATGACGTGGGTGCGAATATTGTTCGACGACGCATCGTCGGCCGCGGCGGCGGCCACCAGCCCTTTCTTCTTCGCCGTCTTTGCGGCCGCCTTCGGCTTGCCGTCGAGCTCGATGCGACCGTTCCTGAGCAGCGTCTCGACGAAGGCGCCGACCTCGTCCTCCGTGCGATTGTGCTCTGGCAACGCGCCGAGCACCGCCGCACGGGCGCCGGAGCGGCCGATCAGAACCGGCTCCGCCGCGAAGGCGACCACGCCGCGAAGTCTGGTGTCGATATCGCCGAGCGGGACTTCGCGCCGATGCACCGCTTCCGCCACGCCCTCCCCGAGCATGGCGAGCGGGCGGATCGCGAATCTGGCGCCCTTCGCGCCGATCCGCTCGCGCAGATCCGAGAGCGTGCTCGGCGCGATCGTGGCGCTCGCCTTCAGGATCTTGGGTGGCGGCCCCGCCAACGCCGCCGTCGGCGCGGTCATGGCGGCGCTGCCGAGCATGATGTCGTGATCGGAGAACGCCTTGCCGATGATCTCGCGATTGGCGCCGTTGTTGATCTGGCCGTCGGCCTTGACCATGGCCCGGCCCACGGACTGAAAATATCGCGCCGTCTCCGGCGTCTGCCGCACCGCTTCGACCAACAGCCTGCCGCAGGTCTGCGCGGCGGTCAGCAGCGCCGCCTCGCTGCCGGCGCCGCTCGCCGCGAACACGCCGCGGAGCGTGTCATAGAATGCGCCGGTGAAGACGCGGCTGAAATTGTGGCTCTCGCGCGTGAGCAATTCGGGCGGATCTTCGAACTTGCCGGCCGGCAAGGTGCTGGGCAGCTGCCATTTGAACGTATTCAGCGCCCGCCGCGGCTTCGAGGGGTTGACGTTGCCGAACTGCTTGAGAATGGCGGCCGACAGATATTCGGAACTCGCCTCGACGAAATTCGGCTGGGACAGGTCGGGCGTGATCTGAAGCAGCTTGATCCGCGTCGCCTGGTCCGACAGCGCGGTCAGCAGGGCAACCACGTCGCCGAACGCTTCGTGAAACGCTCCGACCTCAGGTAGCGGGCTGTTGAACAGCTCCGGCCGCTGGGAATCGAGCAGGGCGTGGCCGACCTCATGGCTGACCGTGTCGGTGCTGGCCGCGGAGAAGGTGGTTGTGGTGCCGTCGTTGAAGTCGAAGAACCGAACACCTTGCGTGTCGTAATAGGCATTCAACCGCCGGGGGCCGACCGTTTCACCGTCATTGTAGGTCAGGCTGATGTCGATGCGAGGCCCTTGCGACCATCTGGCGAGGTTGCCGGCATAGGTCTCCCAGGCCTCCACAGCGGCGAGCGCCGCTTCCCGGCTCTGCCAGAACAGAAAGTCCCGCTGATTGACACCGAACGGGGCCTCGGCCGCGTGAGCCTCATAGTTGAAATTTGCACGCCCGGCCGGACGGTCGGGCCGCGCGTCCTGCTGCCGTTGCGGCATGTCGGTCACGGCATTGGGGTCGTTCGGGATGAAATTGATTGTCATGGAATCTACCCGCTGTTGAGGCGACTGGCCGCGCCTGCGGCCGAAAGCGCCGCCGAGATGCATGAAAATGGTCAGATCATCGCGCAATAAAGACTACCTAAAGTAGCGCCATTGCCGTCCGACGCAACGACAAATTTGTCGCGTCGGGGCGATCATGGCTCCTGCTGCCAACCTGCTGTCAGCAGCCTGAGCACGGAAGGGCATTCGCCCTTTTCTGAAGCGCTGACTCGTCCCATATTCGGGGCATGGCGAAGAAACCTGCTCCCCCGAAATCCCCCAAATCCAAAGCCCCGAACTCGAAGGCACATCGGCCCGACGTGCAGCCGATCGGGCCGGCGCTGGCCGAACTTCTGAATCCCGCGATCAATCGCGGCGATGCCGGGCTGGGATCGGGCACCGGGCTGCAGCCGCCGCCGGACAATTCGCGCGACCGCCGCGCCGGGGGCGAGGCCGCCGCGCACCGGGCGCGCGCCTCGACACCGAGAGATTTTCCGCAGGATAATGCCAAGAATCTGACTAAGCCGATGCCGCTGCGGCCCAATCCGCAGCCGCCGGGGGCGCGTGCGTCGGAGAGCGGCGGCTTCGACGAGGCGCCGCAGGCCAATTACGGCACCGCGGCCACGATCCCGACGCTCGATCCGGAACTGGCGCGGCAGCTCGGGATGCCGACAGAGGAGGACGATGCGGAAGCGCTGGCGCGTCCGCCGCGCAACAAAATGGAGGCGCTCGGGGTCAAGGCGACCGCGGATGCGCTGGAATCGCTGATCCGCGAGGGCCGTCCGGAGTTCCGCAGGGACGACGGCTCCACCAAGGTGTGGACGCCGCACCGGCCGCCGCGCCCGGAAAAGTCCGAAGGCGGCGTGCGCTTCGAGCTTAAGTCCCACTATGAGCCGCGGGGCGATCAGCCGACCGCGATCAAGGAGCTGGTCGAGGGCATCGAGCGCAACGACCGTTCGCAGGTGCTGCTCGGCGTCACCGGCTCGGGCAAGACCTACACCATGGCGCAAGTGATCGAGAAGACGCAGCGTCCCGCCATTATCCTGGCGCCGAACAAGACGCTCGCCGCCCAGCTCTATGGCGAGTTCAAGAGCTTCTTCCCTGATAACGCGGTCGAGTATTTCGTCAGCTATTACGACTACTATCAGCCCGAGGCTTATGTCCCGCGCACGGACACCTACATAGAAAAGGACTCGTCGATCAACGAGCAGATCGACCGCATGCGCCACTCGGCGACGCGCGCCCTGCTCGAGCGCGACGACGTCATCATCGTCGCCTCGGTGTCCTGCATCTACGGTATCGGCTCGGTCGAGACCTACACCGCGATGACGTTCGCGCTGAAGAAGGGCGAGCGCATCGACCAGCGCCAGCTGATCGCCGACCTCGTCGCGCTCCAGTACAAGCGCACCCAGGCCGATTTCACCCGCGGCACGTTCCGTGTGCGCGGCGACGTCATCGACATCTTCCCCGCGCACTATGAAGACCGCGCCTGGCGCGTGAATCTGTTCGGCGACACCATCGAGACCATCGAGGAATTCGATCCGCTCACCGGCCACAAGCAGGACGAGCTCGAATTCATCAAGATGTATGCGAACTCGCACTATGTGACGCCGCGCCCGACGCTGGTGCAGGCGATCAAGTCGATCAAATCGGAGCTGAAGCAGCGGCTCGACCAGCTACACGACCAGGGCCGTCTGCTGGAAGCGCAGCGGCTGGAGCAGCGCACCACCTTCGATCTCGAGATGATGGAGGCGACCGGAAGCTGCGCCGGCATCGAGAACTATTCGCGCTATCTCACCGGGCGCCTGCCCGGCGAGCCGCCGCCGACGCTGTTCGAATACGTCCCCGACAACGCGCTGGTGTTCGCCGACGAAAGCCACGTCACCGTGCCGCAGATCGGCGGCATGTTCCGCGGCGACTTCCGCCGCAAGGCGACGCTCGCCGAATACGGCTTCCGCCTGCCCTCCTGCATGGACAACCGCCCGCTCCGCTTCGAGGAGTGGGACATGATGCGGCCGCAGACGGTCGCGGTGTCGGCGACGCCGAGCGGCTGGGAGCTGAACGAAAGCGGCGGCGTGTTCGTCGAACAGGTCATTCGCCCGACCGGACTTATTGATCCTCCCGTTAATATCCGCCCCGCCCGCACCCAGGTCGACGATCTCGTCGGCGAGGTCCGCGCCACCGCCCAGGCAGGCTATCGCTCGCTGATCACGGTGCTGACAAAGCGCATGGCGGAGGATCTCACCGAATATCTGCATGAGCAGGGTATTCGCGTTCGCTACATGCACTCCGATATCGACACCATCGAGCGTATCGAGATCATCAGGGATCTTCGCTTGGGCGCCTTCGACGCGCTGGTCGGCATCAACCTGCTCCGCGAGGGTCTCGACATTCCCGAATGCGCACTGGTCGCGATTCTGGACGCCGACAAGGAAGGCTTTTTGCGCAGTGAAACGTCCTTGATTCAGACCATCGGCCGCGCCGCGCGCAACGTCGACGGCAAGGTGATCCTCTATGCCGACCAGATGACGGGCTCGATGGAGCGCGCCATCGCCGAGACCAACCGGCGCCGCGAAAAGCAGGTCGAGTACAACACCGCCAATGGCATCACGCCGGAGAGCGTGAAGAAGCAGATCGGCGACATCCTCAACTCCGTCTACGAGCGCGACCACGTGTTGGTCGAGGTCGGCGGCCACGACATGACCGACGACGTCATCTCGATCGGCCACAATTTTGAAGCCGTGCTCGCCGATCTCGAAACCCGCATGCGCGAGGCCGCCGCCGATTTGAACTTCGAGGAAGCCGCCCGCCTCCGCGACGAAGTCAAACGCCTGCGCGCCACCGAGCTCGCAGTGGTCGACGACCCCACCGTCAAGCAGCGCACCGTGCAGGGCAAGGCCGGCGCCTATGCCGGCACCAAGAAGTACGGCGACGCCGCCAACCTCCCCGTCAGCGCGATGAAGAAAAAGACCGTGAGCTCCGCACTGAAAGCCAGCGGCGGCGGCAGCGGCTCGAAGGTGCACAAGCCGCATCTCGACGAGATGCACGGGCCGGAGTCGTTGCCCTATCGCGAGAACCCGAGCCTGCCGGCAAAGCCGTTCGGCAGCACGAGCCGGATCATCCAGCCGACGGACTCGAGGCAGTCCGGGCCGGAGTTCGGACCTGCGCCGAAGTCGACGGGTGGACAGCCGGGACGGCGGGGTGGGTGGAAGAAGAGGTAGGCGGCGGAGTATCGTCCGCGCTTGTCGTGGTTATGGATTCCGGGCTCGCGCTTCGCGCGCCCCGGAATGACGAGGGAGCATGTGGTGCCGTTCGCGCCTACAACTTCCCCTGCCCGTTTACCTGACCCTGCTGTTGCTGCTGCTTTTCCTGCTCCTTGGCGTGATGCCTGCCGTAGAGGCAGCCGGCGGCGGCGCCCAGGACGCCGTGATGGCCGGCATAGTGGCCGGCGACGCCGCCGACGACGGCGCCCTTGATGCAGCCCTTGGCGTTGGCGGCGGAGGTCGCGCCCAGCATCAGAAGTGCTGCGGCGACGGTGAGAAGCGGGGATTTCATGATCGATGTCTCCGGATCGGTTTCGGTGTCTCAACGAGCACCGACGGGCGCGGGTTCCCGTGTGCCGTGCGTGGCGGACGCGCCCACCGGCATGCACGCGGCGTCATGCGGGACGCGAAAGCCCGCTCGAATTCTTGCAGGCGGCCATCAACACAAGCTTTAATTGCATTTCATGAACCGGGCTTTGCATCGGCGCGTCATATGATCCGGACACCATTGTTTTTGCGGATTGCTGGACCCGCAGAGCGCGCATTGGCGTTTGCAATCGACACCCCACGAGGGCGGGAGCGGCATGACGGTTGGATCGCTGAACAGGCAACGCGTGCTGCATCTGCTGGACAGCTTTGCGCGCGGCGATATCGAGGCCGCGCTGTCGTGCTGCACCGACGACGTCGACTTTCTTACCCACGCGCCGATCGACGTACTGCCGCACATGGTGCCGCGCCACGGCAAGCAGCAGCTGCGCGATCTGTGGCAGACCGTCTGGTCGCGCTATTCCGAAATCCGCTACAGGGCGCCGCACATCCTCGCCGAGGGCGACGAGGTCGCGACCTACATGCACACCTACTTCAAGAAGCGCAGCAACGATCGCGTCGTGCAGTTCGACATGGCGGTGTTCTACAGCTTCCGGGGCGGACTGGTGGCGCAGATCCGCGAGATCATCGATTCCTACGATCTGGTGCAGCAGGTGCTGGAGCGGGAGATCGGGCCGCTGATCGTGGGCGCGCGGGCGGACGGGGGATGATCCTTCGCGCTCGCCCCGTTCTGACGGGCAGAGGTGGAGCAGAGACCGGGAGATTACGGGGTTCTGTTGTAAATCTCACAAACCCGCATCAATTGTGCATTGCGAAAACGTGAATTGCGTTTTGGCCGAAATCGCCTATTTTATTTGTATACGAATGAATTGAGCGGCCCCCGCACCTTTTCTGTGCATGGGGTTGCTTTCCGTTTTTTCTGCAAGCCAGCTTCAGGACGCCCCCAAATGACAGAGCACAGCCTCTGGCGTTTCTCGCGCGCGTTGCATCGCGCGGTGAACGACCGGGATTTCAGGGACATCGAGGCCCTGATCGACGAGGACGTCGAGTGGGCGATCTACGGCCCGATCGACATGTTTCCGTTCCTCGGCGCGCGCCAGGGCCGGGACGCCGTGCTCGACGTCATCCGCCAGCTCGCCGACAATTTCCACGTCCGCCGCTTCGACCGCGAGAGCATCATGCTCGGCGTGGATTCCGCCGCCTCGATGCTGCGCTATTCGCTGACCGCGCTGGATTCCGACAAGCCGATCAGCTTGCGGGTGGCGCAGTTCGCCCAGTTCAGGGCGGGCAAGCTGATCAGCATGCGCGTGCTGGTCGACACCTTCGATCTGGTTGAACAGGCACTCGGCCGCGCCATTCATCTGCCGAAGATGACCCGCGTCGGCTGAGGGGGACGCCAACGGGCCCCGCTTGCCGGGACCGATGATTGATGCTCGCCCGACCCGCGTCCTGGCCTCCAGCCCCGCCGGATGCCGTCGTGGCGAAGCTCGTCATCGGGCGCGCCTTTCGCGCGGCCCGTTGGTTCGCCATTCCAGTGGTTTGAGCATGATCTCCGCGCAAACGCGTTCCGCGTTTGTCGCGAGGGAAAACCGCTGCACACTTTGCGCTGGCGCGGCCCTTCGGGTCCGGATCATGCTCTGGCCGAGGCGAGCCGCCACAATTTCGCAACGATAGATCACCATGTGTTGAGCGGACGGAATGGCGCATGGTCATCACCGAAGGCCGCATTATAGTGGCGGCAGGCATGCGCTGGGCTCGCGGGCAGGACGATGGAATTCTCGACAGGTTTTGGCTGGACCAGGCTGCCGGTGCTGGCGGCCGCATTCATTTTGGGCTCGGTTCTGACGGTCTCGGCGCAGATCATCCCGCCCTTCTCGGCGGCTGCGCCTGACGACGAGGCCGAGACCGAAGCCACGGAGACCGCCGCAGCTCCCGACGTCAACGACCCCGACATTTTAAAGGGCATCGACGTCGACAAGCTCGACTGGAGTCAACTCGCGGTCGACGCCGGTACCGGCAACGACGTCATGGCCGCCAAGAAGCGCGCCCAGGCCGCGGCCAAGGACGGCCTGAACTGGTCGTCGAACGCGAACGCCAACGGCTCCTCCGCGGTGACGGTGAAGCAGTCGGTCTCCTCGTTCTGGGACGCCCGCATCGGCGCCGACATGACGGTGACGAGCGAGCCGCGGACGATGTCCGAGCTGCTGGCGCAGAAAGCCACCAATGGCGGCAGCCTGCCGCAATCCTCCGGCAGCGCCTGGGCGGCCGCGACCGCGCCGGGCGCCGGCTCGATCTGGGACAAGACCGCGGTGGAAGCCCGCGTCGATCCCGGCGCCGAGCAGAGCAAGATCGGGGCGTCGCTGATCAAGTCGGTGCCGCTGTCGAGCGACACGTCGCTGACGCTCCAGAACGGCTACAGCGTCAACCAGCAGGGCACCACCGCGGTGCCCGGCATCGGCGGCCACATCACGCGCAATTACGAGACCGAGCAGAGCGCCAAGGTCACCCTCACCGACACCGGCACCAGCATCACCGCCGGCCAGTCGCTGTCGACCACCGACGACAAATGGCTGCGCAAGGTCGGCGCCGAGCAAAAGCTGTTCGACAACGTCACCGTCTCCGGCTCGGTCGGCGAGACCTCGCAGGGCGCGATCAACAAGAGCCTGACGGCGGGCTTCAAGAAGAGCTGGTAGCAGTCCTGCGCCCCCCTCTGCCATCATCCCGGGATAGGTTCGTTTTCCCAGCAGTTCAGACTCTCGTAACCATACGCCACGGCAAAGCCCCCGAATCGTCCGCCCTTGCCGTATCTCGGCCAAGTTGCGGTCAAAATCCGACGCCCTAGTCGGATGACCGAACTCGTCGTGCGGGGGACACTCGCGCTGCGCTCAACGCGAACAGGGGAATAACGATGAACGCCATGCGTCCGGAAAAGACCGAACCCACCGAGACCGAGACGGTCGACACCAACCTCGCCGCAGTGACGGAAGTCGAAGCCGGCATCCGCGACTTCGTCCGCAACGACATCGCCTATCTGCGCCGGCCGGCATCGGGAACCACCGACACGCCGCCGCTCGATCCGAGCGCGGAAGCCACCGTCACCAACGTCAACTCGCTGATCCAGCGCGTCGCCGGCACCTCGCTCGCCGAGATCGAGAACCTGATCTCCGAGCTCGAGAGCCTGCGCGACCTGCTCCATGCCGAGGGCCAGCGCGTCCAGCGCGAGATCTCCGGCTACGCCCAGCTCAGCCAGGCCGCGATGAAGTCGACCCGCATGATCGCCGACAACGTCGCGCAGTGGAAGCGCGCCGCCGACGGCCTGCGCAACAGCTGATCACTCACGTCAAGCATCACCGGCCGCCGCGTTCCGCAAAGGACGCGGCGGTTTTGATTCGCGGGGAGTTGGGTGCGCACAAGCTCCCCACGATAGGTGTCATCGCCCGACTTGCCGCCTTCGCTAAGGCTTCGGCGGCCGAGTGAGTTCTTGGCCCGGCGAAGCCCTTGGCGGAGACGGGATCGGGCGATCCAGTATTCCAGAGACAATGAGGCAAGAGCCGGGACGCCGCGGCGTACTGGATGCCCCGGTCAAGCCGGGGCATGACAGCGGAGGGTGTGGCTGCGAAAGATTGAGGCAGTGGACATGCGTTCACGCAGTCAATGCAGCCGACCCGGTTCGCTTTGAACCCTCCGCGCCCCAGCGCCGACCAATGCCAAGCGCCCGCAGCCTTGCGGCCGGGCCTGGGGACATTTCAGATGGAAAGCATTCGGCCCGACAACACGGACCCTATCCCGCTGCGGCCCGCGCCGAACCAGTTCGGCACGATCATGCTGCGCTTCGTCGGATTGCTGGCGGTGGCGATCGCGGTGCTGGCGTTCGTCTATAGCCGCTGACGGCGGAGGCCGGACGTCCGGCCCCGAAGAGTTAACGAGCCCTTAACGGCTCGCGTCGACCGTCGAGGCTTCCAGGGTGTAGCCGCCATCGGCATAGCCCTTCACCACCATGCCGGCGACCAGCATCACTGCCAGCGTCGCGGTCGCAAAGATAAATCCCACCAGCTTGAGTGCGCCGCGGTCTGCCATGGTCCTCGTCCCCTGTTCTCTGCCCAATTCGTTTCAATTAGACAGCGACAGGTTCATAATTGGTTAGCAACTCGATGGTTCCGCCAACTGCTTCGCGGGTCATCATGTTGAGCAGGCTTATGGCAGCCGCCCGGAATCGCGTCCATAGCGCGCGGGCAACACTCGCGCATACATTTGGACCGTTCATCCTGGAACAGGTCTAACCGCCCTTCCGCATCGGCACGAAGGCGCTGGCGGTGATGGAATAGACCTCCTCGCCGCGCTGGTTGGTGCCGGTGGTGCGGGCCGTCAGAATGCCCCAGCCGGGGCGCGAGGCGGAGCTGCGCTTGTCGATGACTTCGTTGACGTAGGCGACGGTGTCGCCGGCGAGCACCGGCCTGATCCAGCGCAGGTCGCGAAAGCCCGGCGACGGCCCCCACACCGCGACCTCCTCGCCGCGCGAAGCGGCCTCACGCGCCAGACGCTGGCCATCCGCGACAAGCAGGCTCATGCAGGCCGAGCCGACATGCCAGCCCGAGGCCGCAAGGCCGCCGAACAGCGAGTTCTTGCCTTCCTCCTCGTCGAGATGGAAGCGCTGTGGATCGAACTTTGCGGCGAAAATCTTGATGGACTCCGCGGTGAACGTATAGGCGCCGATCTCGCGGCGGTGGCCGATCTCGATCTCCTCGAAGAAGGGCATCAGACTGCTCTCTCGCGCCGCTTGATCAGGATCGGCGAGGTCATCTCGCACAGCGCCTCGTCCTTGGCGTTGCGCACCGTGCATTTGAACTTGACGATGCCGAGCTCCGGCCGGCTCTTCGAGGCGCGCGCCTCCAGCACGTCGACGTCGAGCATGAGATCGTCGCCGGGCCGCAAGGGTGACAGCCAGCGCACCTCGTCGACGCCGGGCGAGCCGAGCGAAGCGGCGCGTGTGATGAAGCCATCGGCCATCATCCGCATCATCAGCGAGCAGAGGTGCCAGCCCGAGCCGGACAGGCCGCGCAGCATGCTGTTGGCCGCGGCCTCCTCATCGAGGTGCATCGGCTGCGGATCGAACTCGGCGGCGAAAGCCAAGATCTCGTCGCGGGTGACATGGCGCGGGCCGAATGTTCCGAACCGGCCGGGCGGGAAATCTTCGAAGGTCAGGGTCATCTCGGGAATGCTTTGAGGGAATGACAGATTGTGGCCGCACTTTGCGGCAATCTCAACCCGCCGGCCCGCATGGCTCGTGCTACATATGGGGTGTCGGCGTTGGTCTTGAGTCGGATCAACCGGCAGGCCGAGGCCCGATTTGCCCTGGGGAGAGCAATGTTTTCATTCAGCGACCTGTTTCAATGGGACCGATTCATAACCCCTACGATCATCAAGACCTTCTACTGGCTGGTGATCGCACTGATCTGCCTGTTCGGCCTTTCCGGAATCTTCTCCGGTCTCGCGACGATGGCGATCAGCCCGTTCGGCGGCTTCCTGGTGCTGCTGTCATCGATCGCGAGCATCGTTGTCGGCATCGTGTTCTCGCGCATCGCCGCGGAGCTGATCCTGATCGTCTTCCGCATCAACGAGCATCTCGGCGCGATCCGCGACCAGGGCGGCGGGGCGCGGTGAGGCGGCTGCAGGTGCCGTAGGGTGGGCAAAGGCGCAAAGCGCCGTGCCCACCATCCTTTCGCGATTTGAGAGAGACGTGGTGGGCACGCTTCCGCCTTCGCTCTTCGAGCTACGGCGGACAAGTCGCTTTGCCCACCCTACAGCACCGCTCTTTCGCGTCTTACGTATTGAACCTGAAATGCATCACGTCGCCGTCGGCGACGACGTATTCCTTGCCTTCGAGACGCAGCTTGCCGGCATCGCGGGCGCCGGCTTCGCCGTTCAGCGCGACATAGTCCTCATACGCCATCGTCTCGGCGCGGATAAAACCCTTCTCGAAGTCGGTGTGGATCACGCCGGCCGCGCCCGGGGCCTTGGTGCCGCGATAGATGGTCCAGGCGCGCGCTTCCTTCGGGCCCACCGTGAAATAGGTGATGAGGTCGAGCAGGGTGTAGCCGGCGCGGATCAGGCGATCGAGGCCGGCCTCTTCGAGACCCAGCGTCTCCAGGAAGTCGGCGCGTTCCTCGCGTGAAATGGTGGCGATCTCGGATTCGATCTTGGCGGAGATGACGACGGCAACGGCGCCTTCCTTGGCCGCCTGCTCCTCCACCGCCTTGGAGAACGAATTACCCGTGGCGGCCGAGCCTTCCTCGACGTTGCAGACGTAGAGCACCGGCTTCGACGACAGCAGGCCGAGCATCCCGAAGGCGCGCTCCTCCTCCGCCTTGCGCTCGACGAGGCGGGCGGGCTTGCCCTCGCGCAGCAGCACCAGCGTGCGGTTGACGAGGTCGAGCTGCTCCTTGGCGTCCTTGTCGTTGCCCTTGGCTTTCTTCGTGAGGTTGTCGACGCGCTTCTCGAGGCTGTCGAGGTCGGCGAGCATCAGCTCGGTCTCGATGGTCTCGATGTCGGCGAGCGGGGCGATCTTGCCCTCGACATGCGTGATGTCGGAATCCTCGAAGCAGCGCACGACATGCGCGATGGCGTCGACCTCGCGGATGTTGGCGAGGAACTGGTTGCCGAGGCCTTCACCCTTGGAGGCGCCGCGCACGAGGCCGGCGATGTCGACGAAGGTCAGCCGGGTCGGGATGATCTGCGCCGATTTGGCGATGGCCGAGAGCTTGTCGAGCCGCGGATCGGGCACGGCGACTTCGCCGACATTCGGCTCGATGGTGCAGAACGGATAGTTCGCGGCCTGCGCCGCGGCCGTCTCGGTCAGCGCATTGAACAAGGTCGACTTGCCGACATTCGGCAACCCGACGATCCCGCATTTAAATCCCATGGTCGTCCTCTATCCGTATTCGTCATGGCCGGGCCTGACGGAGAAAACGGTGCCCTATTCCTTGCCGTTCTCGTCCTTGGTCAAAAAGCCCTTCGCCTGCATGGCGAGATGCACCCTGTTGGCGAAGGTCGCGTCCGTGCCTTTGGCAACCAGTGCCGCGTGCTCGGCCACCGCCTCGCACAGCGTCGCCACCCAGTCGTTGTCGGCCTTGGCGAAGTCCGACAGCACGTGGCCGTGCACCAGTTCCTTGACGCCGGGATGACCGATGCCGAGCCGGACCCGGCGATACTCGTTGCCGATGTGCGCGGAGATCGAGCGCAGGCCGTTATGGCCGGCGATGCCGCCGCCGATCTTCACCCGCACCTTGCCCGGCGGCAGTTCGAGCTCGTCATGGAACACGGTGACGTCGCCGGGCGCGATCTTGAAGAAGCTTGCCGCCTCCTGAACGCTGCGGCCGGAGTCATTCATGTAGGTTGTCGGCTTGAGCAGGATGATGCGCTCAGTACCGAGCGCACCTTCCGAGGTCTCGCCCTGAAACCTGCGGCGCCATGGTGCAAAGCCATGCCGCCGCGCGATCTCGTCGACGGCCATGAAGCCGATATTGTGCCGGTTACGTGCGTATTTCGCGCCGGGATTGCCGAGCCCAACAAAGAGTCGCATGACGCGGCGCGCCCCTCGCTCGGCGCGCGATCAAGGACCGCGCGCCCAGCTCTTTGAGAGATTACTTCTTCTTGTCGCCGCCGGCGGGAGCCTTGGCAGCCGCAGCCGGAGCAGCAGCACCCGCAGCCGGAGCCGCAGCGCCAGCCGCCGGAGCAGCCGCAGCAGCGCCCGGAGCTGCAGCCGCAGCCGCGGCCTTCTGCTCTTCGGCGTAGCCGGACGGCGGCACGATGGTGACGAGGGTCGCGTCCTCGCGGGTCAGCGCCTTCACGCCGGCCGGCAGCTTGATGTCCGACAGATGCAGCGAGTGACCGATTTCGAGTGAGCCGACATCAGCCTCGATGAATTGCGGGATGCTCTCGACGCCGCATTCGAGCTCGATCGAATGCGCGACGATGTTGACGGCGCCGCCGCGCTTCACGCCGGGCGAACCTTCCGCTTTCACCACATGCAAGGGAACGCTGATGCGGATGGTGGCACCTTCGCCGAGACGCATGAAGTCGACATGGATCGGGAAATCCTTGACCGGATCAAGGTGATAGTCACGCGGGATCACGCGGTGCTTCTTGCCCTCGAGGTCGATGTCGACCAGCGTGGTGAGGAACCGGCCGGCGAGGATGCGCTGGCGCAGTTCACGATCGTCAACCGAGATCGGGAGCGGGGGTTGCTTGTTGCCATAGATCACTCCGGGCACTTTCCCGGCGCGACGCTCAGCCCGGGCGGCCCCCTTGCCGCTCTTCGGACGTGCGGTCGCCTTCAATTCCTTGACGGTCGTCGCCATAGTCTAAGTCCTTGTTTTTGCAAAAGTTAATGGGCCGCAGCGCGGCCCATGGTGCAGTTCGCAGCAAGCCTCCAGGGGTGCGGGGGCCGCGAACTTGGCGGGCTTTTACCCGGAAGATGCGGAAATGACAAGGAGAATGGCCCGCCCGGCGGGGTCCCCACCCTCCCCTGGAGGGGAGGGTAAGCGAGAACGGCGGCCTTATGTCGGCGTTCCGCCGAACTTGGCCTCCAGCGCCACGATGCGCGCCTTCAGGGCCTCGTTCTCCTCGCGGGCGAGGCGGGCCATGTCCTTGACCGCCTCGAACTCCTCGCGCTTGACGAGGTCCATGTCGCGCAGGAATTTCTCGGCCTGGGTGCGCATCACGGTGTCGAACTCGCGCTTGACGCCCTGGGCGGCACCGGCGGCGTCGTTCATCAGGCGGCCGATCTCGTCGAAAAACCGGTTGTTGGTCTGGGTCATGTCGGTCTCCTGGCGGCCTCAGATAAACTTTGCGCGAACGCGCGAAAAGACAATGGCAATCCGGGCGAAACGGTTCAAGGGCCGATCGGCGGTATCCTTGTCATGCCCCGGTTTCCTTGCAATCGTATTCAACGTCCCTGCATAACAAGAATCAGAAGGCGCACGAGATGATCGATCAGCAGATCGCGATTCCCACCAAGGACGGCCACACCGCAACCTTCATCACCCATCCCGAACGCGGCGGGCCGTTTCCGATCATCCTGTTCTACATGGATGCGCCGGCGATCCGCGAGGAGCTGCGCGACATGGCGCGCCGGCTCGCCACCTCGGGCTATTACGTGATGCTGCCGAACCTCTACTACCGCTCCGGCGTGATGGAGCTCGGCGCGCTGCCGGCCGATCCGAATGCACCCGAGCGCAAGCGCATGTTCCAGCTCATGGCCTCGCTCAACATTCCCATGATCATGGAGGACACCAGGGCCCTGCTCACCTATGCCGAGGGCCAGGCGGCTGCCAATACGAAAATCGTCGGCACCGTCGGCTATTGCATGAGCGGCCGTTACGCCGTCAACGCGGCCACGCACTTTGCCGACCGCGTCAAGGCCGCCGCCTCGATCTACGGAACGCATCTGGCGACCGACGAAGACAACAGCCCGCATCTCGCCTCAGGCAAGACCAAGGCCGAGCTCTATTTCGCCTGCGCCGAGACCGACATCTACGCGCCCGCCGAGGTCATCGAGAAGGTCAAGCAGGGCATGAGCGGTGCCAAGGCCGAGGTCGAGATCTATCCCGGCACGCATCACGGCTTCGCCTTCCCCAAGCGTCCGGTCTACGACCGCGACGCTGCCGAGCGGCATTGGGAGCGTCTGCTGGCGCTCTATCGCCGCAATCTCGTTTAAGTCTAGAAGGCCTGATGCCCTTTCTGCTCATCGACTTTCCCGCCTTCAAGCCGATCGCCATCGAGATCGGTCCGTTCGCGATCCGCTGGTATGCGCTGGCCTATATCAGCGGCATCGTGTTCGGCTGGCTCTATGCGCGCTCGCTGCTGAAGAAAGAGCGCCTGTGGAGCGGCCCCGCGCCGATGTCGCTGGTGCAGATCGACGACTTCATCCTGTGGGTCACGCTCGGCATCATCCTCGGCGGCCGCACCGGCTACGTGCTGTTCTACAATCTGCCCTTCTTCATCGATCACCCCGCCGCGATCTTCAAATTGTGGGAGGGCGGCATGTCCTTCCATGGCGGCTTCCTCGGCTGCGTCGTCGCGGTGATGTGGTTTGCCTATCGCAACCGCATCTCGATCCTGTCGCTGGGCGACATCACCACGGCAGTCGCCCCGGTCGGGCTGCTGCTCGGGCGCATCGCCAATTTCATCAATGGCGAATTGTGGGGCCGCGCCGCCGACCCCAGCCTGCCCTGGGCGATGATCTTCCCCAACGATCCGACGCAGCTGCCGCGCCATCCGAGCCAGCTCTATGAGGCCGGCATGGAGGGCATCCTGCTGTTCACCGTGCTCGCGATCATGATCCGTTTCGGCGCCCTGAAGCGGCCCGGCATGATCCTCGGCGCCTTCATCCTGATCTATGGCCTGACCCGCATCGCCGGCGAGCATTTCCGCGAGCCGGACGTCCAGCTCGGCTTCCTCTGGGGCGGATTAACCATGGGCATGCTGTTGTCGATCCCGATGCTTATTGTAGGCCTCATACTTATTGTATTGGCTATCAGGCGCGGCGCGCCGAAGCCCGCCGGGGCTATCAGTTAATTCCTTTCGAGAAGACAGACCGTGACCGAACAGCCGCTACTCAACGAGATCAGGGCGCTGATCAAATCCTCAGGGCCCATGCCGGTCTGGCGGTACATGGAACTGTGCCTGATGCATCCGCGCTATGGCTATTACGTCTCGCGCGATCCGCTCGGGCGCGAAGGCGACTTCACCACCGCGCCCGAGGTCAGCCAGATGTTCGGCGAGCTCCTGGGGCTGTGGACCGCCTCGGTGTGGAAGCAGATGGGCTCGCCGCAATTCCTGCGGCTGATCGAGCTCGGCCCCGGCCGCGGAACCATGATGGCGGATGCGCTGCGCGCACTGCGCGTGCTGCCGCCGCTCTACCAGGCGCTTCACGTCCACATGGTCGAGGTCAATCCGGTGCTGCGCGAGCGGCAGAGTGCGACGCTGGCGGGCGTGCGCAACATCGCCTGGCACGACAGCATCGACGACGTGCCCGAAGGGCCGAGCATCATCCTCGCCAACGAATATTTCGACGTGCTGCCGATCCGCCAGATGGTGAAGCGCGAGAACGGCTGGCACGAGCGCGTGATCGAGATCGATCCCAACGGCAAGCTTCAATTCGGCGCGGCCGCCGACCCGACGCCGCGCTTCGACGTGCTGCTGCCGCCTCTGGTGCGCGCCGCTCCCGTTGGCGCCGTGTTCGAATGGCGCCCCGACGGCGAGATCATGAAGCTCGCCACGCGCGTGCGCGACCAGGACGGCGCGGCGCTGATCATCGATTACGGCCATCTGCGCAGCGATGCCGGCGACACGTTCCAGGCGATCGCGCGCCACACCTTCACCGATCCCCTGAAGGCGCCGGGCCAGGCCGACGTCACAGCCCATGTCGACTTCCAGGCCCTGGCGCGCGCGGCCGAGGATGTCGGCGCCCGTGTGCACGGCCCGGTGACGCAGGGCGATTTCCTCAAGCGCGTCGGCATCGATACCCGCGCAGCTGCCCTGATGCAGAAGGCGACGCCTGAAGTCGCCACCGACATTTCGGTGGCGCTCAAGCGCCTGACCGATACCGGGCGCAGCGGCATGGGCTCGATGTTCAAGGTGCTCGGCATCTCCGAGCCGCGGCTGACCGGCATCGCCGGCCTCAGCGATCTCGAACGGGCCGGAGGCGCTTCATGACGCTTGCTTCGTCGCTGCTGTCGGCCGTGCCCGGCCTGCGCCATGCCTTCTTCACCCGCGAGGGCGGTGTCTCAGGCGGGATTTATTCGGCGCTCAATGGCGGGCTCGGCTCCAACGACGATCCGGCGCATGTCGCGGAGAACCGCCGCCGCATGGCCGAGCATGTCGGCGTCGCCCCGGAGCGCTTCATCAGCCTGCACCAGATCCATTCGCCCGATGTCCTCATTGCCGAAGCGCCGTGGCCGAGCGGACCGCGGCCGAAGGGCGATGCGCTGGTCACGAAAACACCCGGCATCGCGCTCGGCGTCTCCACCGCCGATTGCGGGCCGGTGCTGTTCGTCGATCCCAACGCGCGCGTGATCGGCGGCGCCCATGCCGGCTGGAAAGGCGCGCTGACCGGCGTGCTGGAACAGACGATCTCGGCGATGGAGAAGCTCGGCGCCACGCGCAGCGGCATCATCGCCGCGATCGGCCCCTTGATCCGACAGGACAGCTACGAGGTCGGCAACGAGTTCGTGGCCCGCTTCATCGAGGCGGACGCGGACAACGCCATGTTCTTCATCCCGTCGGTGCGCGCCGGACACGCGATGTTCGACCTCGCCGGCTTCATCCGGAAGCGGCTCGAAGCCGCCGGCATCCTGATGATCGACGATCTTGGCCTGGACACCTATGCCGACGAGCGCTTCTTCAGCTATCGCCGCTCGGTACATCGCAAGGAGCCGGATTACGGCCGCCACATCCACGCGATCGCGCTGGAGAATTAAGAACGAATTCGGCCTAGTTCTTGCCGCAACCCATTAGGTTAGTCGCTGCATCTTTCGAACAATGGCGTTTCATTCTTTCCGCGAAGCCATTTAGTCGGCAAATCAACGTACATTTGAGCTGGTGGAGGCGGCGGCGGCGGTCGGACCTCGAAACCTTCATCGACTTCGATCTTCTTCCAATCGTCGCGATGCGCGGAGAAAGTCCGATATTTGTCGCCGACCTTGAGCAGAACGATCTCCCAAACCTCGCCCGGCTGACGCCACCAGATCAGTGTCGTGCTGGGTGGAGGGTCCTGAACCGACACGATCTTGATCTTGTCGTCGGCAATACGCGTCGCCGAATAGATCGCGCTGATGAATGTCCTTACTTGCCCAGGTGTGAACGTCCCGATCACATTCCTTGTCGTCGGCGCTCCGGAGGACGACGCGATGTACGTCAATCGCGCGCCACAGCGGTTGTTCTCACAGGCCTGATACGGATCCCGTTTGCAATCAACCGACCAGGTACCGGTCAGTCCGAAAGCCCGGATTGCCTCGGCCGCACTTTCTGCCGCCGCGGCCCGCCCCACGATGAGGCAGGCAACGATTACCCCCAAAGTCGCTCCCCTCATCGACAATTCCTCGGCCGGATCGGCCCAATGATGTGTCCTTCCTGCCCTAGACCTTAATCGATTTTAACGATATCGCTGCCCCTCATAATGAGGGACGCGTCATTCATCCTGGGCCGCGCGGGTTCGCGTGTGCTGGCGGTCATGCTGCTGGCAGCGGCGGTCGCGCTTGGCGGCTGCGCCGGCGGCGGCGGTGCCGCCAACTCCTATGCGATGGCGCCGAGTACCGGCTCAGGGGCGACCGTGGCCTTCGAATCGATCGACGGGCCGCCCCCGCAGGTGTTCGACCGCATGGTCGGCGTGCTCGACAGCGAATCCAAGCTGCGCAGCCTGTCCGTCGTCTCCCGCGAGGGGACGGCTGCCTATCGCGTGCGCAGTTACCTCTCCGCCCAAATCGTGCGCGGCAAGACCGTGATCGCCTGGGTCTGGGACGTCTACGACGCCAACCAGCAGCGGGCATTGCGCCTCTCCGGCGAGGAATTGACCGCCGCCAAGGGCGGCCGCGATCCCTGGGGCGCCGCCGACGACCTCGTGCTGCGGAAGATCGCCCAGGCCGGATTCAGCGGACTTTCCAACATGATCAACGGAACGCCGGACGCGCCGAGCACTGTTCCCGGCTTGCGGGGACCGGCGGTGGCCAGCGTGATCCCGGAGGCTCCGGCGGCCGAGATGCCGGCCTCGGCGCTGGGCTATGCCGAGCGATAACCCCCGCGAAACCACGGCCCCAAGTTGCGGCCAAACCGTTGGCCCGACTCAGGATTTCGGAGGGAAAACGTAGCATGCCGGGTTGCCATTGCAGGCCCCGGCCTGATATTTCCTCGCCCGTCGTAACCGTGCTTCCAGTGGGTATTCTCTGATGTTGAACGTCGTATCCAGCAAAGCGCGGGAGGAAGCGTCCATGTCGGCCAAGAACGGCTCCATCAAGCTTGTCGCCGGCAACTCAAACCCGGCTCTCGCGCAGGCGATCGCGCAAGGCCTCGACCTGCCGCTAACCAAGGCCGTGGTACGGCGCTTCGCCGACATGGAGATCTTCGTCGAGATCCAGGAGAACGTCCGTGGCTCGGATGCTTTCGTCATCCAGTCGACCTCGTTCCCCGCCAACGACCATCTGATGGAACTGCTGATCATCACCGATGCGCTGCGCCGCTCCTCGGCACGCCGCATCACCGCGGTGCTGCCCTATTTCGGCTACGCCCGGCAGGACCGCAAATCGGGTTCGCGCACGCCGATCTCGGCCAAGCTCGTCGCCAACCTGATCACGCAGGCCGGCGTCGACCGCGTCATGACGCTCGACCTGCATGCCGGCCAGATCCAGGGCTTCTTCGACATCCCGACCGACAATCTCTACGCGGCACCGCTGATGGTGCGCGACATCAAGGACAAGTTCGATCTCTCCAAGACGATGGTGATCTCGCCTGACGTCGGCGGCGTGGCGCGCGCACGTGGCCTTGCCAAGCGCATCAACACCCCGCTCGCGATCGTCGACAAGCGCCGCGAGAGGGCGGGCGAATCCGAGGTCATGAACGTGATCGGCGACGTCGCCGGCTACACCTGCATCCTGATCGACGACATCGTGGACTCCGGCGGCACGCTGGTGAACGCGGCCGACGCGCTGATCGCCAAGGGCGCCAAGGACGTCTACGCCTATATCACCCACGGCGTGCTCTCCGGCGGCGCGGCCGCCCGCATCGCGGGCTCGAAGCTGAAGGAGCTCGTGATCACCGACTCGATCCTGCCGACGGAGGCGGTGACCAAGGCTCCGAACATCCGCACGCTTCCGATCGCCAGCCTGATCTCGGACGCCATCGCGCGCACCGCGGCGGAAGAGTCGGTGTCGAGCCTGTTCGACTAGTTTTTCCGATCCCGGAAGGTCTCGTAGGGTGGGCAAAGGCGCAAAGCGCCGTGCCCACCTTTTCTTTTTATATTGAAGGTGGTGGGCACGCTTCCGCCTTCACTCTCCGAGCTACGTCGGACAAGTCGCTTTGCCCACCCTACGGCGTTGAGCGCTGACGCGCCGCAGCCCGCTTCGCAGCCCCACGGGTTGTTGCCCGCCGCCGCCCATGACATCATCCGGATACCGAGTCATCCCTGCCCCCTGGATTCCTGATGCCGCGCCGGAAATTTGCCTGGGAGAAGCTGTCGGATGACGAGTTGCTCAAGCAGCGCCTCTCCAGCCTGAGGGTTACGGTCAAAGGCACCTGGCTCGAGGACTGCGTCAGCACGCTCCATGAGGAGCTCGAAGAGCGGGGCATCCGGCTGCGACCGCACACATGGATCTCGAGCGAATGGTTCAGTCCGGGCGATGTGCCGGGCATCGCCATCCCCTTCTATCTCGCCCATCCCCGTCTGATGAAGCTCGAGAAGAAGATGATGTTCGACGTCGAGGGCGGAACCTGGCGCGAGTGCATGGGTATCCTCCGTCACGAGGCCGGCCATGCCGTGCAGCACGGCTATCAGCTGCAGCGCCGCCGGCGCTGGCAGCAGCTGTTCGGCCCGTCGTCGAAACACTACCCGCGCTACTACCGGCCCAATCCTGCCAGCAGGCGCTACGTCCAGCACCTCCGGCTGTGGTACGCGCAAAGCCATCCGGATGAAGACTTCGCCGAGACCTTCGCGGTGTGGCTGCGCCCACGCTCGAACTGGCGGACGCGATATGCCGGATGGCCGGCGCTGAAGAAGCTCGAATATGTCGACGAGCTGATGCACGAGATTGCGGGAAAGCGGCCGCTGATCACGACGCGGGAGCGTGTCGATACGCTGGGCCGGCTCAGCCAGACGCTCGAAGACCACTACAAGAAGAAGCAGGCGTTCTACGCCTTCACAGCGCCGAAGACCTACGACCGCGACCTCTCCCGGCTGTTTTCAGCCGATCCACGGCATCACCGCTCAAAGCCGGCTTCGGCCCTGATCAGACGGCACCGCGCGCAGATCAGGCAGCTGGTCGCGCGGTGGACGGGCGAGAACCAGCTCACGCTCGATGCCGTGCTCGATGATATGATCTCCCGCTGCCGTGAGCTCGATCTGCGCGCCGTCGGCCCCGAACAGAAGCTCGTTCTCGATTTCACCGTCCTCGTGACCGCCAAGACGATGCACGCGCTGTTTGGCCCGTCTCGGCGCAAATGGATCGCGCTATGAGACGCTCACGCATTCTGGTGCTGATGCATCCGGACTTCATGCCTCCGGACTCCTCCGACGGATACACGCCGCAGGAAATCAACAACTGGAAGACGGAATACGACGTGGTGAGCACCTTGCGTGCGGCCGGCCACGAGGTTCGCGCCCTCGGTGCGCAGGACGAGATCAAGCCGATCCGCGAGGCGATCGAAGAATTCAAGCCCCACGTGGTCTTCACGCTGCTCGAGGAATTCCACAACAACGTCGCCTACGACCAGCACATCGCCAGCTATCTCGAGCTGATGAAGGTCCCTTATACCGGGTGCAATCCGCGCGGCCTGATCCTGGCGCGCGGCAAGGATTTGTCCAAGACGCTGGTGCATCACCGCCGGATCGCAGCGCCGGCCTTCGCCGTCTTCCCGATGCGCCGCAAGGTGAAGCGCCCGACGCGCCTTGCGCTGCCGCTGATCGTCAAGAGCCTGAACATGGACGGGTCCTTCGGCATCTCGCAGGCCTCGATCGTCGATACCGACGAGAAGCTCGTGGAGCGCGTCGCCTTCATCCACGAGCGGGTCGAATCCGCCGCCATCGCCGAGCAGTTCATCGAGGGGCGCGAGCTTTATGTCGGCGTGCTCGGCAACAACCGGCTGCGCGTCCTGCCGGTTTGGGAACTGAAATTCGGCAGCATGGGCGGGCGCAGATCACGGCACATCGCCACGGAGAAAGCCAAGCACGACACCGACTATCAGGAGAAGCTCGGCATCGTCGACGGGCCGGCCAAGGACCTCGCGCCCGAAGTCACCGCGCGCATCCAGCGCGCCGCGAAGCGCATCTACCGGGCGCTTGGCCTCGACGGCTACGCACGCATCGATTTTCGTCTCGCCGCCGACGGCACGCCGTATTTCATCGAAGCCAATCCCAACCCCGAGATCGCCAAGAGCCAGGAGTTCGCCACGGCGGCTCAACATGCCGGGCTCAAATATCCGGATCTCCTGCAGCGCATCCTGACGCTGGGGATCAGCCGGGCCAAGGCGGGGGTGTCGTTGGGGTGATGGCGGCTTGCGCGACTATCGTAGGGTGGGCAAAGGCGCAAAGCGCCGTGCCCACCTTCTTTTGTAGCGATGAAGACGGTAGGCTCGCTTCCGCCTTCGCTCTTCGAGCTACGGCGGACAAGTCGATTTGCCCACCCTACGGCAGCTAGCCTGCCTCGGCCTTCGCGCTCACCACGTCGGCAAATGACTTGAAGAACTCCCCCGCCAGCTTCGTCGCGGTCGAATTGATCAGCCGTGCTCCCAACTGCGCGAGCTTGCCACCGATCTGCGCATCGACTTCGTAATGCAACACCGTCACGTCGGCGCTCTCGGATTCCAACCGCACCACCGCGCCACCCTTGGCGAAGCCGGCGACGCCGCCGGAGCCCTCTCCTGAGATACGGTAACTGTTGGGCGGATCGAAATCGGACAGCGTCACCTTACCGCTGAACGTCGCCTTCACCGGGCCGACCTTGAAGACCACCGTCGCGGTCATCTCGTTCGGCGCGGTCACCTCGAGCGACTGGCAGCCCGGGATGCACTGCTTCAGCACAGCGGGATCGTTCAGCGCCGCCCACACCTGCTCGCGTGAGGCGGGAATTCGCTGGCTGTCGTTCATCTGCATGATCGGTGTCTCACTCTCTGCTTGCTGTTTGATTGGCCGCGCGCTGGCCACGCCGGCGTTCTCTGGTGATCTCGGCGAGGATCGACATTGCGATCTCCTCCGGCGTGATCGCGCCGAGATCGAGGCCGGCCGGCGCCTTGAAATCGTCGATCGCAGCCGCGCTGGCGCTCTCTGCAAGGAGTTTTGCGCGCAGCGAAGCCATCTTGCGGCGGCTGCCGACGAAGGCGTGATAACAGGCTTTGGTCGCGACCGCCGCGCGCAAGGCGGCCTCGTCGCCCTTGCCCTGCGTCGAGACGACGACGAAGCGCTTGGAGTCGTTGAGCTCGCCGAGCTGATAACCATCGATGACCGCGTCGGCGTCCGGCTGCGCCGTGAGATCGGCGGACGGCGCAGCAAACGTGACGTGATAGCCGAGCACGCGCGCCTGCGCCGCAAGCGACAGCGCCACCGGGCTCGCACCGAGAATGACGAGCGAGGGATGCGGCAGCACCGGCTCGACGAAGATGTCCATCGTGCCCTTGCTCGGGCACATGTTGCTGGCAAAGCGGATGCCGTCGCGGCTCTCCCCCGCGCTGACGCCGAGCTCGGCCAGCAGGTTCTCCGGCTGCACCGAGACCATGCGCGGCTCGCCATCGGCGAGCGCCTCGCGCGCCGCCTTCAGCACCGCGCCCTTGGCGCAGCCCCCGCCGATCCAACCCGCGACGATGGTGCCGTCGGCGGCGATGATCGCCTTGGCGCCAGCCTTCGCCGCGGTCACCGACACCGTGCGCACCACCGTCGCGAGCACGAAGGCACGCTCGGCGGCCTTCATCTGAGCGACTACATCAAGCACTTCGACATGAGCGGTCATCGGAAGCCTCCTCAAAGCTTCGCTAAATAGGGTTCGAGCGCTCGCAGGCTGCTCAGCGAATTCGCGGGCGCATAGAGATCGACATGCGGCAACGCAGCTCTTATGCCCCGCGCTTCGGGCGTGTAGCCCTCCCACGCCATCATCGGGTTGAGCCAGACAATGCGGCGACAGCGCCGGTGCAGCGCCGCCATCTCGCGGCCAAGCAATGCGGCATCGCCGGTCTCGTAGCCGTCGGACACGATCATCACGCAGCTGCGGGAATGGATCACGCGCGCGGCGTGCCAGCGATTGAAGGTTTGCAAGCACTCGCCGATCCTGGTGCCGCCGCCCGCGCCTTGCGCCATGATCGAGAGCCGGTCGAGCGCGCGGCCGGCGTCCTTCTCCTTCATCGCGTCGGAGACGTAGGCGAGGCGCGTGTGGAACAGGAACGCCTCGGCCTCACGGAACTGGTCGAGCACACCGTGGATGAAGCGCAAGAAGACTGCCGTGTACATGCTCATCGAGCCCGAGGCATCGAGCAGCACGACCAGCCGCAACGGCTTGTCCTTGCGCTGGCGTTTCACCAGGCTGATGGGAACGCCGCCATGGCTGATGTTGCGGTGAATCGTGCGGCGGAGATCAAGCCGGTAGCCACGCCGGCGCGCCAGATCGCGCCGGGTCAGCCGCGTCCGCATTGCCTTGGCGAGCGCTGCTGCGGCCTCATGGGCCTGCGCGACCTGGTCTGGATCGCTCAGCTTTCGGAAATCGACCTCGGCAAAATTGTCGGCGCGTGAAGCACCTTCCATGCGGCCCTCGCCGGAACGGCCTTCCGGCGCGTCGTCGGAGGACGGAAGCTGGTCTACGGCGGACTGGTTACTGCCCTGCTCCGCCGCGGCATCCTGCAAGCTCTTCAGCGAGGGATTGCTGGCGCCCGGTGTTGATCCATTCGTGCGGGAGCGCGAGCGCACGCGCTTGCCCAACCAGAACGCGTCGAACAGACCGTCGAACTTGTCCCAGTCGGATTTGCGTGCCGAGAACAGGTGCTTGAACGCCGTGCGCAGCAGACCCGGCCGCGCCGCATAGCCCGATGATATCAGCGTCGCCGCATCCTGCCCTTCGGCGAGCCCGACGCGAAAGCCGGCCTCGCGTAGCGTGCGCAGGAACGCCGCAAGCTTCGCGGAGACGAGGCGCGAGACCTCGTTGAGGTCATCATATCCGGGGCTGGAGCCACAGCAGCTCATGCGACCTTTCCCAGCAGGCGCTGTGTCACCTCTGGCGTGACACGGGCGCGGTCTTCGTGAGTCTTCAACAGGCAGACGAGCGTCTCATGCACAATCTCGGGTGCGTCGTGAAGATTGGTTACGTCGAGGCCGACGAGAGCTGCCGCCCAATCCAGCGTCTCCGCCACGCCCGGGACTTTTCGCAGCTCCTCCTTGCGCACACCCTCGACCATGCGCGCGATCTGGAGCGACAGCGACGGGCTCGCGCCCATGACGCGCGCCAGGATGATGCGGGTCTCGCGGTCGACGTCGGGATAGTCGACATAGTGATAGAGGCAGCGCCGGCGCAACGCGTCGGAGAGCTCGCGCGTGCCGTTCGAGGTCAGCACGACATGCGGGATGGTGATTGCGGGAATGGTGCCGAGCTCGGGGATCGAGACCTGGAAGTCCGAAAGCAGCTCCAGCAGGAACGCCTCGAACTCGTCGTCGGCGCGGTCGATCTCGTCGATCAGCAGCACCGGCGCCTTCGGCCGACGGATCGCGGCGAGCAAGGGGCGCTCGAGCAGGTATTTTTCCGAGAACACCTGGTCCTCGATGCTATCGCTGCCGCGATGGGCCTGGATCGCCAGCAATTGCCGCTGGTAATTCCACTCGTAGAGCGCGGAGGACTGATCTAGGCCCTCGTAGCATTGCAGCCGGATCAGCTCGGTCGCATGCACTTTTGCAAGTGCTTTCGCCACTTCCGTCTTGCCGACGCCCGCCTCGCCCTCGAGCAGCAGCGGACGCCGCAACAATTGCATCAGCGAGATCGCAGTCGCGAGGTCCGCATCGGCGATATAGCCCGATGCGGCCAGCGCTTGCGCGATCTCATCACGGCCCTTCATCGCTACGCCACCGCGCCCAGATCCTTCGCCGCCTTCCAGTTGCGCCAGAAATCATGCGGCATCTGGATGTGCGTGCTGCCCAGGAACGAGAACGCGTCGTTGACGGCATTGGAGAAGGCCGGCACACCGCCGACATTCGGGCTTTCGCCGACGCCCTTGGCGCCGATCGGGTGATGCGGCGACGGGGTGACGGTGAAGTCGGTTTCCCAATGCGGCGTCTCCACCGCAGTCGGCATGAAGAAATCCATAAACGAGCCGGTGACGACGTTACCTACCTCGTCGTAGCGGATCTCCTGGCCCATCGCGATGGCGAAGGCTTCGGTCAGGCCGCCATGCACCTGCCCCTCGATGATCATCGGGTTGATCCGGGTGCCGCAATCGTCGAGCGCATAGAAGCGCCGGACCTTGTACACGCCGGTATCGACGTCGATGTCCATCACGCAGAGATAAGCGCCGAACGGATAGGTCATGTTGGGCGGATCGTAATAGCTCACCGCTTCCAGTCCCGGCTCCATGCCCGGCGGCACCGAGTTGTACGCCGCCCAGCAGATGTCCTTCATCGACATGAACTTCTCCGGCAGGCCCTTCACCCGGAAGCCGTCGATGTCGAATTCGAGATCGTCCTCGTGGACCTCGAGCTTGTAGGCCGCGATCATCTGCGCCTTGGCCTTGATCTTTCGCGCGGCCATGGCGATTGCGGCACCCGCGACCGGCGTCGAGCGTGAGCCGTAAGTGCCGAGCCCATAGGGCGCGGTGTCGGTGTTGCCCTCCTCCACCATGATGTTATCGGCGGGAATGCCGATCTCGGTGGCGATGATCTGGGCCCAGGTGGTCTCGTGGCCCTGGCCCTGGCTTTTTGAACCGACCCGCGCGATGCCGGCCCCGGTCGGATGCATCCGGATCTCGCAGGAGTCGAACATCGCAATGCCGAGGATGTCGCAGTTCTTCGACGGGCCAGCACCGACGATCTCGGTGAAGAAGGAGATGCCGAGCCCCATGATCTCGCGGGTCTCCCCCCGCGCGAACGCGGCACACTTCTCCGCCTGCTCCTTCCGGAGCGCGGCGTAGCCGGTCGTCTCCATCATCTTGCGCATGGCGGTGTGGTAGTCGCCGGAATCGTATTCCCAGCCGAGCGCCGAGTGATAGGGGAACTGCTCCGGCTTGATGAAGTTCTTCAGCCGGAGTTCAGCGGGGTCCATGTTGAGCTTCTGCGCCAGAATATCCATGGCGCGCTCGATGCAGTAGGCCGCCTCCGTGACGCGGAACGAGCAACGGTAGGCGACGCCGCCCGGCGCCTTGTTGGTGTAGACGCCATCGACAGCCAGATGTGCGGTCGGGAAGTCATAGGAGCCAGTGACGATGTTGAAGAAGCCGGCCGGCCATTTCGACGGGTCGGCGCAGGCGTCGAACGCACCGTGATCGGCGAGCACGTGGACGCGAAGGCCGGTGACCTTGCCGTCCTTGGTCGCGGCGATCTCGGTGGTCATGTGATAGTCGCGCGCGAACGAGGTCGCGGTGAGGTTCTCGATGCGGTCCTCGACCCATTTCACCGGCTTGCCGGTGACGATGGAGGCCACCGCCGCACAGATATAACCGGGATAGGCGCCGACCTTGTTGCCGAAGCCACCGCCGATGTCGGGCGCGATCACGTGGATCTTATGCTCCGGAATTTTTGCGATCAGCGCCACCACGGTGCGGATCACGTGCGGGGCCTGGAAGGTGCCGTAGATCGTCAGCTCGCCCTTGATCTTGTCAAAAGAGCAGACGCACTGGCAGGTTTCGAGCGGCGACGGATGGGTGCGGTGATAAGAGATCATCTCCTTGATCGTGACCTCCGCCTTCCTAAAGGCGGCGTCTGTGAGGTCCTTGTCGCCGACGGTCCACTCGAAGATGTGGTTGTCGTGCTTGCGCGGACCATGCGCGCCGGACATCTTGCCGACGAGATCCTCGCGCAGCACCGGCGCGTTCGCGTCCATCGCCTTGAAGGGATCGACCAGCGGCGGCAGCGGCTCGTATTCGACGATGACCGCGTTGATGCCGTCATCGGCCGCATAGCGGTCGGTGGCGACGACGAAGGCGACCTCCTGATTCTGAAACAGCACCTTGCCGTCGGCCAGAACCATCTGCACGTCGCCGGCCAAGGTCGGCATCCAGGCGAGGTTCACGGTCTTCAGCGTCTCGGCGGTGATCACCGCGAGCACGCCGGGCACCTTCAGCGCCGCGCTGTCGTCGATCTTCTTGACGCGCGCATGCGGGTGCGGCGAGCGGACGAAGTCGCCGTGCAGCATGCCGGGCAGCTTGACGTCGTCGACGTAATTGCCCTTGCCTTGGGTGAAGCGGATGTCCTCGACGCGCTTGCGCTTGCAGCCCATGCCTTCGAGTGCGGCGGTGCGTTGTTCCCGCGTGGGAGTGAGGTCGTTCATTCTGCGGCCTCCTGGAATTCCACGCCGTTGATCTTTGCGGCGGCGTATTGAATGGCTTTGACGATGTTCTGGTAGCCGGTGCAGCGGCAGATGTTGCCGGAGATGCCCATCCGGATTTCCGGCTCGCTCGGCGAGGGATTTTCCTTCAGCAGCCGATGCGCGCGGACGATCATGCCGGGCGTGCAGAAGCCGCATTGCAGGCCGTGCATCATGCGGAAACCTTCCTGCAAGGCCGACAGCGTGCCGTCGGCGTTGGCCATGCCTTCGATCGTGGTGATGTCGGAGCCATCGGCCTGCACCGCGAACATGGTGCAGGACTTCACCGACATGCCGTCGATGTCGACGGTGCAGGCGCCGCAATGCGTGGTCTCGCAGCCGATATGGGTGCCGGTCATCTGCAGATTCTCGCGGATGAAATGCACCAGCAGCGTGCGCGGCTCGACGAGGCCTTCGACCTCGGCGCCGTTCACCTTCATGGTGACGTGTGTTTTAGCCATCGATCCCCCTCCCTTACTTCGCGACAGCGGCGGCGCGCTGAAGCGCGCGCGTCACCATGATGCCGCCGACATGTTTTCGGTATTCGACCGGGCCGCGGGCATCCGCAGCTGGTGCCATGATCGCTGCGGCCGCAGCGGCGGCCTTCTTCAACGTCGCCGCATCGAGGCTGGTGCCAATCACGGCCTTGGCGGCATCGGCAGCCAGCAGCGGCGTCTCGTGGACGTTGGTGAGCCCGATCGCGCAGGTCGCGACCTTGCCGCCGGACATGGTGAGAACCACGGCGGCGGCGGCGGTGGCGTAGTCACCGACCTTGCGCTTGAGTTTTTCGTAGGCGTAGCCGTGGCCGGCCGCGGGCACGGGAACCGAGACGGAGGTCAGGATCTCGCCGGGCTCGAGCGCGGTGAAATAGGCGCCCTGATAGAAGTCGGCCGCCGCGACGTCGCGGGAGCCACCCGGGCCTTCGAGGCGATAGGTTGCCCCCAAGGTCATCATCAGCGCCGGCATGTCATTGCCGGGATCCCCATTGGCGACATTGCCGCCGATCGTGCCGCGGTAGCGCACCTGCGGGTCGGCGATCAGCAGTGCCGCTTCATGCAGGATCGGCATCGACTGGGCGATTTCGTCGGAGGCCAGCAGCTCGTGCTGGGTGGTCATCGCGCCGATGACAAGATTGTTGCCGTCGCGGCTGATGCCCTTGAGGGCGGCGATGCCGTGCAGGTCGATCAGATGGGCGGGGGTGGCGAGCCGAAGCTTCATCATCGGCACCAGACTGTGCCCGCCGGCCAGCGGCCGGGCATCCTCGCCGAGGTCTGCCAAGAGCTTGACGGCATCGGCGACACTCGCCGGCCGGTGATAGCTGAATGAGCCTGGGATCATCATCTCCTCCTCGTCGTCCTCTTGCGCGTGACGGCGCGGACGTTGGAGGGGACGGTCACTCCGAGAGGGGCAACCCGCAATCATTCGGGCACGGAACAGCGGATTTCGCACGAGTTGCGGCGGGGAACGCACGAATTGCGTCAGGTGAGGCGACGTATGGCGCGGCGGCCACCTACCCTCCCCTGGAGGGGGAGGGTCGACCGCGCGAAGCGCGGGCGGGGTGGGGTGATCTCTCCACTCGGGGGGTATTCATCGCGGAGGGACCGTCACCCCACCCCGCTCCGCACTACGCTCCGCTCCATGCGAAGCGACCCTCCCCCTCCAGGGGAGGGTAAGAAAGAACGCGCCTCCCGTGCGGCCCGACTCTACGCGTGCCGCCGGTTCGCTAGGCCCAACCTTGCCTTCACCTCAGCTATCTTGGCACGGCTGACCGGGACCCGATGCGGCGACGGACCGTCGAGCTCGAGCACGGCGCCATCCCCCTCTTTGCGGACCAATGCGACATGGGGGATGGCAACGATATGGCTGCGGTGCACCCGGAGGAACAACGAGGGATCGAGCTGGGCCTCGGCCTCCGAGATCGACCAGGGGCACATTCGCTCGCGGGTGCCGTCGTGAACACGGGTGTAATGCGCATCGGCCCGGACGCTGCGGACATTGGCTGTCTCGATGAAGTGCGTGCCGTCGGCGCTCTCGACCGGCAACCGGGGAACCGGCGTGCGGGGCGGCTGGCCGAGACCGCCGAGCGGGGCCACCGGGCGCGGAGCTGCAGCCGGCGCAGCGATCAGTTCGATGGCGGCCGCCGCGACCGGCGAAGCAGCCGGTTCGGCAGCAACAGAGGTCGACGTCTGACGCCGCTGGTCGGGAACCAGCGACAGCAGGAAGCCGGCTGCGATGACGAAGCACAGCACCGCAACGATGATCGACAGGATTTGCTGCGACGCGGCAAGACCGCCGCCGGCATGGTGATGCGCCGCGCCGGTCAGCGGCTCGAAATGCATGCCGAGCATCGCCGTGTAATGCATGCCGGAGACGGCGATGCCGAACGCAACCGAACTGACGATCAGCCGGACGCCCTCCTGCTGCGCCAGGAAGGCGCGCAAACCACCATAGGCGGTGACGATCGCGACCACGACCGAGAGCAGCACCATGGTCCGGTCGTGGACGATGCCGAAGTGACCGGCGAGACCATGAATGCCGACATAATGCATGCTGGCGATGCCGACGCCGAGCAGGACCGCCGACGAGGCCACTCGCTTCAGGGATGGCTCGCCGATCGAGACAAAGAAAAGAGAAATGCCGACCACCAGCGCGCAGATCAGGAACGAGATGATGGTGGGAAGAACGAGATAGACCGTGTCCGGCGGCAGCGGCGCGGCCAGCATGCCGACGAAATGCATGGTCCAGATGCCGACGGCCAGAAATGCCGCCGCACCCGCGAGCAGAACGCGGTTGCTGACGCCGGGCGTGTTGCGGATGCGAGCAGCAAGCGCAAAGCCGGTATAGCCACCCAGACTCGCGATCGCCACAGAGAGCGCGACGAGATAGGGATCGTGTCCTTCGAACATGATCTTGTCGGCCGCCCGTCTCCACGGCACGGCCTCCTCCCGCCGCCGACTTTATAGGGACGGCGACGGGATTGACAATCAGCGGCGTGTGAGCGGACGGCTACACAATGCCCGCCGCGACCTGACCGCGCAGGCGCTCCAGGCCGAGCAATGTCTCGGCACAGGCTGCGGCGACCTCGACGCCCTTGATCGCAAAATGCCTGCGGAAGAAATCGTAGTGCACCTCGGTCTCGTGGAATTGCTGCGGCGTCAGCACCGCCGAGAACACCGGCACCTCGGTGCGCAGCTGCACGTCCATCAGCGCCTTGATCACGGTGTCGGCGACGAACTCGTGTCGGTAGATGCCGCCGTCGACGACGAGGCCCGCCGCGACGATCGCGGTGTAGCGCCGCGTCTTGGCGAGGATCTGCGCATGCAGCGGGATCTCGAACGAGCCCGGCACCTCGAACACGTCGACATGATTGAGGTGACGTGCGGCCGCCTCCTTCACGAAGGCGATGCGGGCCTCCTCGACCACGTCGCGGTGCCAGCAGGCCTGCACGAAGGCCACCCGCTGCGGTTTCGCGAAGCGCGGATGCTCGGGTGCCGGATCCTGCGGAACCGGCGGTTGGGTGACTTCGGAAGTTTCGGTTTGGGGGTCTTGCAACATCTGATTCATGGCTTTCCTTCAAAGGACCAGAATCAGGGCACACGGAACGACAAGCAGCCGCACCTTGCGATGCGTCTGCCACCGACCGTTCTCTTTCATCCGGACTTTAACCGTCGGCTTCGGAGTTGCACCGAATCTGCTGACCCTTCCCTTCGGCAAAATTCCTTTTCAGGAAGATCCTTGGGGGAAGGCGCTCGCGGGCTTGGGCCTTGCGACCCTTACCGCCGGTGGGGACTTTCACCCCGCCCTGAGAACATCGGCCGCCCGGGATGAACGGCCTGACCGGAAATATGACGCCACCCGGCGGCCGCAGCAAGCGCGTTCCGCATGAAAAACCGCATGGTCCCATGCCGCCATGACGGGTGTGGCCTCGCCCGGCGGAATTAACGATTGGCGCGCCATCGGCGAATCCGATTCCGATTTGTTCTCATTCGTTAAGAATTGTGGCGGAGATGAGCTGTGGACGAACGAGTCCTGGCTTGTGGACGGACTCGGCAGCCAGTTGCGCAGATTCCGCAAATCACATCACTTGATCCGCGATAGGCTCGCGCTGATCCGAGGGGATCGCGACAGCGACGTTGAGGGAGCGCGCCGGGCCGACCGAGTGCGTATCAAAGACAACAAAAAGGCAAGAGGTCGAGACGGAATGTCCCTGCTCGAAGGCACTATCGATTCCAGAAATCACCCGCTCGCGGTGGTCGAGGACATCGCTGCCAGCAACAACTGGCCGTTCGAACGCTCCGGCGAAGACGAGCTCACGATTGTCTCCAAGGGACAATGGACCGACTATCAGATCTCCTTCACCTGGATGGGTGAGATCGAGGCGCTGCATCTGGCTTGCGCCTTCGACATGAAGATTCCGGTTGCACGGCGGAGCGAAGTGCAACGGCTGGTCGCTGCGGTCAACGAGCAATTGTGGGTCGGCCATTTCGACCTGTGGACCAACACCGGCATGATCATGCACCGCCAGGCCCTGGTGCTGCCGGGCGGGCTCACCGCCTCGACCGCGCAATGCGAAGCCATGCTCGCCGGCGCCATCCACGCTTGCGAGCGCTACTTTCCGGCGTTCCAGTTCGTGGTGTGGGCCGGCAAGACCACCGCGCAGGCGATGGACGCGGCGATGTTCGACACGGTGGGAGAGGCGTAAGGCCTCTCTCCAAGATGGTGAGGGGCGCGCGCGCCCTCCTCAGCATCGTGCCGGACAGGCGGAGCGCAGATCCGGACCCATACCGCGTGATTTCTCCGTATCGCGCGATGCTTGTTGCTCCGCCCTCCATCCACTAGAACCGCCTGTGGTTATGGGTCCCGGCCTTCGCCGGGACGACACCTTTGTTTGTGGTGACCACAGTGGCAGACAGCAGCACTCTCAAGAACATCACCGGCACCATCCTCCTCGCCGGCGCCGGCAAGATGGGCGGCGCGATGCTGACCGGATGGCTTTCGGGCGGGCTCGATCCGCGCCGCGTCGCGGTGATCGATCCGCACATCTCACCTGAGATCACCGCGCTTGCCGCCAACGGCGTTGCGCTCAATCCCGATGTCAGCGCCGTCGGCACGGTCGAGACTCTGGTCGTCGCGGTGAAGCCGCAGATGTTCCGCGAGGCCGGCGCCAAACTGAAGCAATTCGTCTCGGACAAGACCTCGGTGGTCTCGATCATGGCGGGAACCACGATCGCATCGCTCGAAGAGGTCTGCGGTGGCGCCGTGGTGCGCGCGATGCCGAACACGCCGGCCGCGATCGGTCGCGGCATCACGGTCGCCGTCGCGGCGAAGAACGTCAGCACCACGCAGCGCGCGGTAGCCGATGCGCTGCTGCGTGCCACCGGCTCGGTCGAATGGGTCGAGGATGAAGGCCTGATGGATGCGGTCACCGCGGTGTCCGGCTCAGGCCCGGCCTATGTGTTCCTGCTCGCCGAAGAGCTCGCGCGCGCCGGCGTCGAGGCCGGACTGCCCGAGGCGCTGGCGACGAAGCTTGCACGCGAAACCGTCGCCGGCTCTGGTGAACTTCTGCACCAGTCGGAGCTTCCCTCCAGCACGCTACGCCAGAACGTCACCTCGCCCGGCGGCACCACCGCCGCGGCACTCGGCGTGCTGATGGGCGAGCCGGGCCTGCGCGATCTGATGATCCGCGCAATCGCGGCCGCGACGAAGCGGTCGAAGGAGCTGGCGAAGTAAGCAGGTGTCGTAGGGTGGGCAAAGCGGCTTGTCCGCCGAAGCTCGACGAGCGAAGGCGGAAGCGTGCCCACCAACTTCGTTCGCGATCCCGAAAAGATGGTGGGCACGGCGCTTCGCGCCTTTGCCCACCCTACGGCATCGCGCTCGCCGCTACGCCCCGAGCCGCTTGTTGAACATCTCGACATTCACGAGCCCGCGCGCATGGCGGCCCTCGCCGAGCCTGCGCGTGCCCTCGAACGCCTCGACCTCGAAACGGATGACGCGGCGCTCGACCGCGACCACCTTCGCGGTGGTCCGCACCGTCGCACCGACGAGAGCGGCTGCGAGGTGGCGGATGTCGACTTCGGTGCCGACGGTGACCCAGCCCGGCTGAAGCGCGGCGCGGATCGCATCGCCCGACGTCATCTCCATCTCCAGGATCATCATCGGCGTCGCATAGACCATGGGCATGCCGGGCACGAAATGCCCGACCGTCCGCTCGGCCGGCACCACCAGCGTGCGCTCGGCGCTCATGCCGACCTTGATGAAGTCGCGTGCGTCCATGGGGGCCTCAAACTCCGCCGTCGTCCCGGACAAGCGCAGCGAAGCGGAGCGCCGATCCGGGACCCATAACCACAGGGAGTAGTTTGGCGAAGACTCGGAGTTACCAGCTCGCCAAATAACCACTGCCTGTGGTTATGGGTCCCCGCTCCCGTGCGCAATTGCGCACTCGGCGGGGACGACAGTGGAGACTGCCGATATAGCGCTGGCTACTTCTTCGCAGCCGCCGCGCGCTCCACAAACGTCTTGCCGCCCTTCATCTTGTGACGGAGCGGGGCTTCGTTGATCTGGATGACGACGGCATCGGCATCGACGCCGAGATTCTTCACCAGGGCCTGGGTGATGTCGCGCATCATGCCGGCCTTCTGCTCGTCGGTGCGGCCTTCGGCCATGCTGACGGTAATCTCAGGCATCGTTCTCTCCCTTGCGGCCGAACACCGGCCATTGACGGTCGCCATCAAACAAGACGTGGATGCCGGGGACAAGCCCGGGCGTGACGGCCTTCCGGAATGGCTATCCCCACTTTACGTCATGGCGGCCCAGGACTTCGCGCACCTTGGCGACGAGGTCGGCTTCGCTGCACGAGAACTGCGCCGGGCGGCTCTCGCGCCACTCCTGGTTGGAGGCGATCGCGGCGGCGGCCTTGGCGCCTTCAATCAGATCCTTGATCTGCAGCTCGCCGCGCGCCTTTTCATCCGAGCCCTGGATGATCACGCAAGGGCTGTTGCGGCGGTCGGCATATTTGAGCTGGTTGCCCATGTTCTTGGGATTGCCGAGATAGAGCTCGGCTCGGATGCCGGCAGCGCGCAAGGACGCCACCATTTTCTGATAGTCGGCGACGCGGTCGCGATCGAACACGGTGACGACGACGGGGCCGAATTCGGGCCGCGTGTCGAGCTTGCCGAGGAGCGTCAGCGCGGCCTGAAGCCGTGATACGCCGATCGAGAAACCGGTCGCCGGCACCGGCTCGCCGCGGAAGCGCGAGACGAGGCCGTCGTAGCGGCCGCCACCACCGACGGAGCCGAACCGCACGGGCCGGCCCTTTTCATCCTTGGTCTCGAGCAGCAGCTCGACCTCAAGTACGGAACCCGTGTAATATTCGAGACCGCGGACGACTTCGGAAGCAATACGTATCCGCTGAGAGCCATAACCAGCCGACGTCAAGATAGAACAAATCTGCTCAAGCTCCTCTAGCCCCTGTAATCCGGTTGGAGAATTCAGAAGTGGTCGCCAATTTGTGAGCAAAGTGTCGTTAGAAAAGAAGTAGCCGGGGGCACCATCATCTGCGGCCCAAGCTTGATTGTCGGACAAATGCTGTTTGAACTGCGCGGGACTTAAGCACCAGTCGTCTTCGTAGGGCTGGTTGTCGCTATCAACTCTTACCCAAGACTCATTGTGTCCGCCTGCAACACGAAAGACTATCTCCATTTGATCTGGAGTAAGGCCCGCGCCCTTAGTAAAATCCCCTTTGCCTTCCTCACCGCCATCCCAACGACCAGGTCCGAGCAGTTTCCTGATGTCGTCGGTTGAAAACTTATCAAGTTTATCGATTGTCCTCAGAACGGTGAGCCTACGTACCGCATTTTCTTCGCCGCCCAGTCCAATGGATTCCAATACCCCATCAAATATCTTGCGACTATTGATCTTCACTACGTAGGAGCCGCGAGGAACTCCCAATGCCTCCATCGTGTCCGCGGCCATCATGCACATCTCTGCATCCGCCGCCGGCGTCGCCGAGCCGACCGTGTCGGCATCGAACTGCATGAACTGGCGGAAACGGCCGGGGCCGGGCTTCTCGTTGCGGAACACGTAGCCGACGCGGTAGCTGCGGTAGGGCAGGACCAGACCGTCGGTGCCGTATCGCTCGCCGACATAGCGGGCGAGCGGCGCGGTCAAATCGTAGCGCAAGCTGATCCACTGCTCGTCGTCGTCCTGGAACGAGAACACGCCCTCGTTCGGACGGTCCTGATCGGGCAGGAACTTGCCGAGCGCGTCGGTGTATTCCATCGCCGGCGTTTCCACGGGCTCGAACCCGTAGAGCTCGTAGACGGTGCGGATCTTCTCGACCATCTCGCGCGTCGCCCGGATCGCGGCGGGGTCGCGATCCTCGAGCCCGCGCGGCAGGCGCGCCTTCAGTTTCTGGGGTTTTTTGGGTTTCTCGGCCATGCGCGGCGTTTACCAGCCGACGCGCGGTGCGGCAACCGAAGTTCGCTTTACTTCGCCCCGCTTGCGGGGAGAGGGGAAGAGAATCTACGGCTGCTCCATCCGGGCCCTCAGGGCATCCGCGTCGGCCTTTGGCAGCGACTTCAGCGTCGGCTTGATGGTTTCGCCTCCGACGATCTTGCCGTTGCGCATGAACATCCAGTCTGAAATGTCCGCTTCGCTGAACTTGACCGCGTCGCCGGCCCGTTTGCCCGGCAGATCGCGCGGCTCGTTGGCGAAGAGGCCCGAATAGGTACCGTTCGGCAGCTTCTTCACGTCACCGATCCAGATATGCTCTCCGCCCCTGCGGGTCGAAAAGCGCACCTTCAAGGCGTGCCCGCTCTCCGACGGCTTTGGCGCGTCATAGGACGCCCAGAAGGTGGGAAGCGTACCGCGGGCGCGCGCGATCGCGGTGTTCATCTCGGGATCGGTGGTGCGCACGTCGACGATCGGCGAGCGGTCTTGCGCTACGACCTCCGGCATGGGCCCGATGGTCAGGATGCCGAAAACGCTGACGCCGGTGATTGCGGCGAGAACGACCCATTTCATGGGCTGGGAGAGTTTTGTTGCCATGTTCGCGATGTCCAGGATGCTTCGATGTCTCCTGGCTTTGTCGCGTGTCGGCAGCAGCACGTTCATAGCGCAATAAGCCACAAACGTTGCGCGTTTCCCCTCTCCCTTGTGCGAGAGGGGAAACGTAATCGCCGTCGATCAAAACACCTTGCGGATCCAGTTGTGCGGATCGTTGGTGCGGCCGTACTGGATGTCGATGAGCTGCTTGCGCAGGCCCGTGGCGACGGGGCCGGCGGCGCCGCCGCTGATCTCGAAATCGCCGCTCACCGAACGCACCTTGCCGATCGGCGAGATCACGGCAGCGGTGCCGCAGGCGAACGCTTCCTTCAGCTTGCCGCTCGCCGCATCCTTGCGCCACTGGTCGAGCGAGTACGGCTTCTCGCGCACCGTCTTGCCGGCATCCTTCGCGAGCGCGATGATGGAGTCGCGGGTGATGCCGGGCAGGATCGTGCCGAGCGGCGGCGTCGAGAGCGAGCCGTCCTCGAACACGAAGAAGACGTTCATGCCGCCGAGCTCCTCGATGTAGCGGCGCTCGACCGCGTCGAGGAAGACGACCTGATCGCAACCGTGCTGGATCGCTTCGGCCTGCGCACGCAGGCTCGCGGCATAATTGCCGCCGCACTTGACGGCGCCGGTGCCGCCGATCGCGGCGCGGGTGTAGTTCTCCGAGACCCAGATCGAGACCGGCGCAGGTCCGCCCTTGAAATAGGAGCCAACCGGCGAAGCGATCACCGCGAAGATGTATTCGGACGACGGCTTGACGCCGAGGAAGGTCTCGCTCGCGATCATGAAGGGGCGCAGATAAAGGCTGCCCTCGCCACCCGGCATCCAGGCGCGGTCGATGCGCACGACCTGCTCCACCGCCTCGATGAAGACGTCCTCGGGCAGCTGCGCCATCGCCATGCGGTCGGCGGAATCCTTGAAGCGGCGCGCATTGGCGTCGGGGCGGAACAGGTTCACACCGCCGTCGTCACGCTTGTAGGCCTTGAGGCCTTCGAAGATTTCCTGCGCGTAGTGCAGGACCGCGCCGGCCGGATCGAGCTGGAAGTTGGCGCGCGCCTCGATGCGTGCTTCGTACCAGCCGCCCTTGGCCTGGTTGTAGCGGACGATCGCCATGTGATCGGTGAAAACCCGACCGAAGCCGGGGTCCACCAGCTTGGCGACGCGGTCCTTCTCGGATGTCGGATTGGATGCGGGCTGGATGTCGAATTTCATACTCATGTCCTTGCCTCCCGCTGCCGGTAGCGGCGCTGTTCTGGCGCCCGCCTGCCCTGTTTGGGCCCGGCTGGCTTGATTAGGTTGTGGCTGGACCGCCGCCAGCCTTGTTACGGCCGGTTTCCGTGGCCAGCATGTCGCCGAGGACATGCTTTTGCGGAACGCGGAAGTCCAGTATGTTTTGCCGAAATGCCGCTCGACAATCGCACGGTAGATCTGCTTCGGCCGTCGTCGCCTGTCCGGCTCTCTCCGGCCGCTCCTAGAACTGCCACCCGACGCGAAGCGATCTAAAATTTCGTGCGGGCTGATCGTTTTGTAACATTGAACCCAAGATACGTCAATATGCCTGACATAAATTTCGCAACTCCCTCTCAAGACGCAGCCGAGCCGCGGCCGGCCGCAGGCGATGGAGGCAATTTGCGCTGGGATATCATCGAACTGCTGTTCTTCGCCTATCGTGATTTCGTCGGCGATCCCGACCAGGAGCTGGAGGCTTTCGGCTTCGGCCGGGCCCACCACCGGGTCATGCATTTCGTCTATCGCTATCCCGGCCTCAAGGTCGCCGACCTGCTCGATGTCCTGCGCATCACAAAACAGTCGCTCGGCCGCGTGCTCAAGCAGCTCCTGGACGAGGGCTATATCGTGCAGAAGACCGGCGACAATGACCGCCGCCAGCGCCTGCTCTACGCGACGCCGAAGGGCGAGGCGCTGGTGCAGAAGCTCGCCGGGCTCCAGACCACGCGGATCACCAAGGCGCTCGCCGAGTTGGCGCCGCAGGATGCCGATACCGTCAAGCGTTTCCTGCGCGCGATGATCGACCGCGACGATCCGGACAAGGTGCTGGAGACGATCTTCGCCAACGTCAATCAGGACGGAAAGGAGTGAACGTGCCGTTCGCTGCCACGCTCGCCCGCCCGCCGGTAGAACCGGCCGACGATGCGCCGCATCTGCTGCTGGTCGACGACGACCGCCGCATCCGCGATCTGTTGTCGCGCTTCCTCGCCAGCGAAGGTTATCGCGTCACTACCGCCGCAAGCGCCGGCGATGCACGCTCGAAGCTCATGGGGCTGCATTTCGATCTCCTGATCCTCGACGTCATGATGCCCGGCGAGACCGGCTTCGATCTCGCCCGCTTCATCCGGACCTCCTCCTCGGTGCCGATCGTGATGCTGACGGCGCGGCACGAGGCCGAAGCCCGCATCGAGGGCCTGCAGATCGGGGCCGACGATTACGTGGCAAAACCGTTCGAGCCGCGCGAGCTTGCGCTGCGCATCAACAACATCCTCAAGCGCGCCGCACCGCCGCCGCAAACCGCCGCGGTGGAGAAGATCGCGTTCGGCCCTTACGTCTACCATCTCGATCGCGGCGAGCTGCGCCAGGGCGAGGAGGTCATTCACCTCACCGACCGCGAACGCGAGATGCTGCGGATTCTCTCGGAGACCCCGGGCGAGACCGTGCCGCGCAGCGCGCTCACCGGCAATGGCAGCGTCAACGAGCGCGCCGTCGACGTGCAGATCAACCGCCTCAGGCGCAAGATCGAGACCGACCCCGCCAATCCGCTGTTCCTCCAGGCGGTACGCGGGATCGGCTACCGCCTGGTGGCCTCGCCATAAAGCAGTGAAGCGCGACCGATGAGCACGATCGATACCGGCCTGACGCTGTTGAAGAGCGCCGCCGGCCGCGTCTCCGCCGCCAATGGCTGGATGGGCAACGCATTCAAAGGCTGGATGCCGACCGGCCTCTATGCCCGCGCGCTGCTCATCATGATCGTGCCGATGGTGATCCTGCAATCGGTCGTCGCCTTCGTGTTCATGGAGCGGCACTGGAACACGGTGACGCGCCGCCTGTCGGCTGCCGTCGTGCAGGACATCGCCGCGCTGATCGACGTCTACAAGGGCTATCCGCAGGACAAGGACCGCAACGAGATCCGCCGCATCGCCCAGCAGCGCCTCGGCCTCGTCGTCGACTTCCTCCCCGCCGGCGACATGCCGCCGCCGGGCCCAAAACCGTTCTTCTCGCTGCTCGACCAGACGCTGTCGGTGCAGCTCGGCCGCCAGATCGGACGCTCGTTCTGGATCGACACCGTCGGCCGCTCCAACCTCGTCGAGATCCGCATCCAGCTCGACGATGCCGTAATGCGCGTGTTCGCGCAGCGTAGCGCCGCCTATGCCTCGAACTCGGAGATCTTCCTGTTCTGGATGGTCGGCACGTCCTCGATCCTCCTGATCGTAGCCGTGCTGTTCCTGCGCAACCAGATCAAGCCGATCCTGCGGCTGGCAGACGCCGCCGAGAGTTTCGGCAAGGGCCGCGAGGCGCCGAACTTCAGGCCGCGCGGCGCGCGCGAGGTACGGCGCGCGGCGGTCGCCTTCCTCGAGATGAAGTCACGCATCGAGCGCACGATGGAGCAGCGCACCGCGATGCTAGCCGGCGTCAGCCACGATCTGCGCACCATCCTGACCCGGTTCAAGCTCGAGCTGGCGCTGATTGGCGACAACCCAGAGCTTGAGGGCATGCGCAAGGACGTCGACGAGATGTCGATGATGCTGGAGGACTACCTTGCGTTTGCCCGCGGCGATTCCGGCGAGCAGTCGCAGCCGACCGACATGGCGCAGGCGCTCGAGGAGCTGCGCAGCGACGCCGAGCGCCACGGCCACACCGCGACCGTCGCGTTCCACGGTCTGCCCGTGGTGACCGTGAAGCCGGCCTCGTTCAAGCGCTGCCTCGCCAACCTCGTCACCAACGCGGCGCGCTACGGCAAGAGCATCGCCATCAACGGCCAGCGCGATCACCGTTATTTGACCGTCACGGTCGAGGACGACGGCCCCGGCATTCCCGCGCACTTGCGCGAAGAGGTGTTCAAGCCGTTCCTGCGGCTCGACAACGCCCGCAACCAGGACGAAGGCGGCACCGGCTTGGGGCTAGCCATCGCCCGCGACATCGCGCGCTCGCATGGCGGCGACATCACCCTCGGCGACAGCCCGATGGGGGGATTAAGGGCGAGTGTCCGGATTCCGGTGTAGGCGGCTCTTCCTTCTCCCCTTGTGGGAGAAGGTGGCGCGAAGCGCCGGATGAGGGGTTGTTTCCGCGAATTCAGAAGTAAGAGAGTCACGCGCGGAGAGATACCCCTCACCCGTCTCGCCGCTACGCGGCGAGACACCCTCTCCCACAAGGGGCCTGTTGCGTAATTCGTCAATTGTGATTCCCTAGGGCAAAGCCTTGGAGGTATCGATGGCGGTGAAGCGGACGGGACAGCCGAGCTTTGTGGAAGCGCTGATGCCGAAGGGGGCCGGCGCCAATGCGGCGCTGGATCGGCTGGCTGGCCTGGTCAAGTGGTATCGGTTCGAGAAGCTGATCGGCCATTTGCGGGATGAAGGGAGCCCCGGTCGACCAGGCTATCCGGTGCTGGTGCTGTTTCGTGCTGTGCTGTTGCAGTCGCTGTATGGTCTTTCGGAGCGCGAACTCGAGGAAGCGCTGGGCGACCGGTTGTCGTTCAAGCGCTTCGTCGGTTTGAGCCTTGAGGATGCGACGCCCGACCACACGGTCCTGAACCGCTTCCGGAACCAGCTCGTTGAACAAGGCCTGCTGGAGAAGCTGTTTGGCGAA
>NZ_SPVJ01000034.1:0-89892 GCF_004634465.1 Bradyrhizobium sp. MOS001 | reverse complement strand
ATGGTCAGCCCTCCAAGAGCCGACCACCCATGAATCATTGAAAAATTGATTCGGGAATCCTATAAAACGCGACAAAATCAAAAATCTGCCAAAGTAGTGCTAGACATCGCCATCATCCAGCGCTTCTAATCCCCGCTCCTCCAGCCACCGCTTCGAGTTGAGCCGCAGCTCCATCGGCAGCGACCGCACAGCGGTGATGCACTTGTGCATCGTGTTCTCGGCCGCAGCTCGTCGTGAAAAACGACGCCCTTGCGGTTGCTCATTGCTTGAAGCGCTCGACAGCAGGATAGCGTTGCACACCTGATTGTAGCGCGCGACGTCATCGGTGCCTGACGCATCGATCATTTTCTTTCGAACACGTCGTGAATTTCGTCCCAATCCGTTTTCATCTGTTGGGCGACTTCATCAATCAAAGCGAAGGCCTGCTCGCGTGTGGTTGCGATCTTGTCGATGTTCTCGGTGATATGCGATCTACACACCCCGATGATCGCGCAACGCTCACTCCCATCGTCGGCACCCCAGCCAACATGGTTGAGCAGCTCGTTAACCGCGTCGAGAGCGGTGACTTTGAGGGCGGTGTAATCGGACATGAACCTTGGCTGGCACAAGTTTGATCGCTCCCTTTGAGAAGTTCCTGCGCCCTGACGAACGCAGCTTCCTTCGAAAGGTTGCCATCCATTGCGCGCCAGCTTGCGTACTCTGCGCAATCTCGGCCACAACGCCGCCGAACAGTACCATGCCAGTTGTAAAATGATCTGGGCCAGAATTTCAATGATCACCGCTTGGTCCCCAATGGGGTGAGATCTCCAGCGCCCGGCACAGACCTACACCGTCAGCCATGTAGATCAACTGGTGCAAGCTCGATTGTATGGATCGCAGCCCGACAAATGCTCATGTCGTTCGCCAATGGCGAACACGTCATCGCCATCGACGAATACCGCGGACGTCTCTGCCATGTCTCCACGAACATTTACGACCATACTGGCGCCTCTGGTGGTTCGCTCACGCTGAGTTCTTCGCATTTTGAGCCGGAGCGGACATTCGCTTTCCATCGGTCGTTCGCCCGCATTGCAATACGGAACTGAAGGGTGGCCCAGCCTGTTTGTTTGAGTAAGCCAAGCGGAGGTTGACATGAGGATCATTCTGATAACGACGATTTGCTGGGCTTTTTCGTGCGGATTTGCGACAGCGCAAGCCGATCCGAAGAAAGACTTGAACGCGCCAACTGGACAATCGGCACCAGAAGAAAAAGGTCAATTGCAGCCACAAGGTTGGACCGGACCGCTGGATACGAAATCGGGTGGCGCGCCGCCGGAAAGCCCGCAAGGTCAAAGCCCACCAGGAATGCAGGCAGCGCCGGACGGATCAACCAAAGTGGTGACCGAACCACGTAAGTAAGTCTCACTTGGTTTGTCGTCGAGAAGTTCCGCCGAGGATGAGCTGACCCGTAACGTCTGTCTGTGTCGGGCTGCTGGCCGCGCTTGCCGTCACGACCATATCGAGTTTGCGAGGCCGCTAATCTTTTTGTCCCGCCGGCTATTGAGCCGGCGGGCTCTCCATGCGCTGGCGCCACTTATTGGCAGATAATTCCTTTCGCTTCGAGCTAGTGACGACCTGCCAACCTTCGTTGGGTGGCTGACGCTCTTGCTGTACTGGGGGAACGGGCTTTTGAAATCTGGCCGCCCACCGCTGCGCCAACCGTCTTTCAAATTCCAGAGGGACTATACTCACGTCCGACACTCCAGGTTCACGGTCTTGCCGGTTGGAGCGTCAACGCTTGTCGTGTCTCAAAGGTCCGAATGCGCCGATCGGGAGGCGTAGAGATTTGGTTCAGCCCGCGGGCCCTGTACTGGCCTGTTTGAAAAATGCAGTGCCCTAAATCGTTTAGGGAACCGGTTGGTCATGGTAGTGGTTCGGCATTGGATGAACGGGAACGTGCCGACCAACGATGACAGACGCAGGCAAAGAAGCTCCACCGCAAGACCGAGGCCCATACCCTTCGTGCCCCATTGCCATGGGGAGTTGGCTCTTGCTTTTTCGACATTCGATCCCCGCGTGAACCAAAACGTTGGGGTGTTCGAATGTCAGAGGTGCTACAGGCAGGTTTGGGAAAACGAGATAGCGTGAGGCCGCCTCGGTAGGAGACGACTATACATTCTCGGCGTTAGCTCTTCGGCAAGGGCTCCTTATGTTCGACTTCGATCTATTTTCCAAACGCGAATGGGCGACGATGATTGTCGCTTTCGTCGCTGTAACCGCTCTCGCCCTCTACTGTTTTTTCAAATTTCTCGACTACCTGGCGCCGCACCTCTAAGGCCGCCTCAGTTGGTGGCCTCTTATTGATCCCTCTTCAGCTTGCGCCGAGCCCAGCCCGTGCCTACCAGCTCCGTTGACCATGGTCTCTCGGGGGCGGGCCTGTACGTAGGAACAAGTGGCAAATGAGCGGTTTGTTGTTGTGCTCTGGATGTTGGGTCCCCCTGCCAGCCCGAGCAACCCAACGGCCCCAGCCGCCCGGCAGCAGCTGGGGCCGGCTTTTTTGTTGGTGAATGCAAAAAGGCCGCCCCAGGGCGGCCTTAGTTTTGAAGCGTCGATCTAAACTCTCTGCTGAAATATGCCCGCCGCCAAACTTGTAGCTGCGAGCCGCCCGGGTACGCAATAAATCCGAAATCAAGACCAGCCCGGCTTTCCGAGGCTATCAAGGCGCTGCGCGGCCGCTAATAACATATGTAAGCGGAACCGGGAAAAATCGGCATTTTTTGATTCCAGCAATGTGCTCAAACGAACAGAAACGCTGTGAGGGCAGAGTAATCTGAAAATCGCTTGGTCTTGCCAAGGGCCAAGCATCCCCAAGCGGCCCCGGTCCCACACCTCAAAAGCCCCCATGGCCGGGGCCGTCTTTAAGGTGGCTACCGATAGCTCACGCCGCCGATAGACCCTTTTGCGTTCCAATTGAAATCCGGCCGGACGTCGGCGCCGCGCCGGCCGCACGACCGAGAAAAGAACCGCGGCTCGAGGTCGGACAGCCGCAGATCGTCCGGCCAGCAATCGGCGTGCAGGGCTACGCTATGGCTGCATCGGTTAGCGCGATAGACAGGACGCTGCGCATGCCCATCTCGCGCATCTAGCCAGCGTAATCTTCACCGGGCGGCCTGGGATTCACCTACCTTACCCCACATCCGAACCGGCTTTTCCTGCATGCCAACCCTTCTCTGTCGGCTGATAACGCTCTCCACGTTTCACCAGCCAGCCGCCTTCAACCATCTTCTCTGCCAAAGCCTTCGAACATGCCGGCTGGCTGCTGCCGGGGTAATACAGGCCGTCCCTGCGCTCGACCAAAAAGCCGTAGACGCGCACCAGGCGAAGCGCTTTCAGCATGCCGGGAATGAGAACTACGGTCGTGCTCGTCATTGCTTTCCAAACGACGGCCCCACCGAACGTTCCCGAAGCCATTCGGCAAAAGCTGCGTCAATATCATCCTAGCGTCGTGGAACGAGCGCGAGCCACTGCAGGTCGTGGGTTTGGAAAAGCTAAGGCGCGTCGATTACTCAGAGAGAGCGACCAGTGGCGCCGCCTATGTCGGAAGGCATACAGACCGGATTGCCGACTCTTCCTAGACCTCAGTAAACCTCGGCGACCCCCATTACCGCCGAGGTCCAACGGTCCCGGCATGTAGGGGTGCCGGGACCGTTTTTTAGCGGACGCTCATCATGGCAAGGCCGCCTCACCTGGCGGCCTTAGCACAAAACCGAGCCCGCGCGGTAACGCCAACCGTCAACCCTAGCGGGCGCGCTTGGCGGTTTTCTTAGCTTTCTTCTCGACCCGCACGCCTTTGAATTTTTTCGCGGCTTTCTTCGCTGTTTTCGGCTTCTTCACAGCCATGAACTCGCCGGACGTCCTGTCGCGTTTGGTATAGCCGCTCGCGCCGCCGATTGTCGTTTTGGTCTGCGAGCGTTTCTTCACCGCGCCCTTGCGCGCGTTGTCGCCAGTCGGTTTATTGACGGCCATGTTTCCTCCGCTGGTTGCCTCTCGTTATAAAAGGCGCGGCTAAGCGAGCGGTTCCAACCCGAGGAACGAACCGGCGCGTATCAAATTGAGTCCCGGTTCTGTTGCGTGGAGTTGCGTATGCGTCAGTCCCGATGGCTTCTGTCGATCGCCCCGAACAGCGACGAGACTGTCTACCTGGTCGCAGACAACTCCGGCCGCAATGGCAGCGCATGGTGCGAAGCAGACTTGGAGATGGCGGCGGAAACCGTCATCCAGGATCTGCTTGCCGGAAAATATCGCCAGCCGATCCGGGTAGTCGCCTTCAACACGGCCGTACGCTGGTCGGAAGATGTTTCCGAGGACATTGCCGGCGAGATCCAGCGTCGTTGCAATCTTCAACTGAGCGACGTGCCTTCGTACCTGCAGGAGTTTGTGGATCGCTACTCACCACAAGACCTGCAGCAATTCAGTCTTCGCCTGGTGTAGCGATGGCCTTCCAGGGAAAAAAGCCGGAAGCGCTGGGCGTCAAGGCGCCCTTCCCCGGCTTCATCGAGCCGGCCCTGGCGGCCTCGATCGACCGCGTGCCGTCCGGCGAGCGATGGATCCATGAAATCAAGTTCGATGGCTACCGGGTGCAGGTCCACCTCGCCAACGAAGCGGTGAAGGTTTTCACGCGGCGCGGTCACGACTGGACCAATCGCTTCCGGAAGGTCGCCAACGACGCTTGGCACCTCAAGGCCAGTGCCGCAATCATCGACGGTGAATCGTGGTGCCCGCCGCCGACGGCACGACGGATTTCTCGGTTCTACAGAACGAGCTCAAGGGCGCCTCGACGAAGATCGTGCTCGTCGCCTTCGACCTGCTTTATCTCAACGGCAGGGACCTCCGGAAAGTCCCCCTGCTCCAGCGCAAGGCTGCGCTGAAGAAGATTATCACCGGCAGCGACGTGCAGTTCAGCGAGAGCTTCGAGATCGACGGCCGCGAGATGTTCACGCATGCCTGCAAGGTTGGGCTCGAAGGCGTCGTCTCGAAGGTCCGGGACAGCGTCTATGGCAGCGGCCGGGGCAACAATTGGGTCAAGAAAACCTGCGCCCAACGCGAGACCCTGACGATTGCCGGCTTCGCGCTTGACGAGGGCAAATGGGACGGCATTTATCTCGCGCGGCGCAAGGGCGACCACCTGATCTATGCCGGCAAGGTCGACCACGGCTTCGACAAGACATCGGCGGCCGAGCTGAGGCGGCGCCTCGAGCCGCTGGTCCGGAAGACACAGCCCTATGCCAGGATGATTGCGCACAAAGGCATCTGGGTCGAACCGAAGCTGCTTGCTGAGATCGAGTATCGCGCCAAGTCCGCCGAGGGAAAGGTGCGGCATCCGTTCTTCAAGGGACTGCGGGAGACCTGTAACGGCGCGGCAATCGGTGACAAAATTTTTTCAGCCCCCTCTTGAAACCAAAATTGGCTTTGCTAATTTTTTTGTCGCCATCTGACGATGGCGTCCGGGCGCCTGACGGGCCCGGCCAGAGACGGGCACCGGTTGTGTCCGGTGCCGCTCGTAGACATCTTGCTCTTAGGAGGATTTGGCTATGCGCACCTACGATTTTGCCCCCCTCTGGCGCTCGACCATTGGTTTCGACCGCCTTTTCGACCTCGCAGAAGTGGCTCAGCGGGCCAGCGAGGACAACTATCCGCCCTACAACATCGAACGTCTGGCCGACGACCGCTATCAGATCTCGCTCGCGGTGGCGGGTTTCTCGCCCGACGACATCGTCATCACCGCCGAGCAGAACGTGGTGACGGTCGAAGGCAGCAAATCCGACAAGACTGAGCGTGATTTCCTCTATCGCGGTATCTCGACCCGCGGTTTCAAGCGGCAGTTCAACCTCGCAGAATATGTCCAGGTGAAAGGCGCCGCGTTCGACAACGGCTTGCTGACCATCGAACTCGTTCGCGAGATCCCGGAAGCCATGAAGCCGCGGCGTATCGCCATTGCCGGCGCAACGTCTTCCGGCAACGTCCACCAGATCGAGGCCAAGGCGGCCTAATCCATCGCCCGAGAATGCCGCGCGTCGTCCGACGCGCGGCATCCGCTTCGTCCAAAGAATGGAGGATACCATGCGGCTGACGACCGCTTCCGACGACAATGTCATCGATTTCAACACGCTGCTGCATCCCTGCACCGTGTTCGAGCACCCGGGGGATGTACTGGCAGACCCTTCGCTTTCGATCTGCGAGAAACGCGCCATTCTCGCATCCTGGGCGTCTGACGCATCGGCGATCGCTTCTTGCCCATCGTTGCGGGCACCGGTTGGACTTAAAGCGCCGGTCACCATCGACGAGATACTCGAAGCGCTGTGCGAACTCGACGGTGGTCCACGCAATCCCCCCGGAGGGAAGCCCTACCGTCTCTGTTCGACATCCAGACTTCTGGCCGCCTGAGGATCGCGATGGATAACATTGCCTTGCCCAGAGACGTCCTGAACCGCATCGAGCGTCGTTGGATGACCAAGTTCTCGCAGGCTCCTTTCTGCCAACAGTCCTCACCGCTTGGCGATGATCCACTCCGATCGCCGCGAGTTCGGCGACTGCTGGAGGGATCCTTGAGGCCTCCTACAGGAGCCAAAAGGACGGAAACCCGCCGAGCCTGACGCGCGCGAGATAACAGAAACAGACTTCGACCTCCGAAGCTTGCGCGTTTCGGAGGTCTTTCGTTGTCCTCCTTGCGGTACCTCGTCGGCTTGTAAGCCTAATCTCGCGCGCGTCGCAGCGCAGCCGTCAGCTTCTCCCTTTCCTTCTCCCACCGGTTGTGCTCAGCCTGAACACTCGACGTCTGGGTCGTCGGTCTCCTTGGCGAAGCCTTGATGGAAGAGATTGCTGCCGGCCCCACGCTTCCAGCGCTGCTTTCATAGGGGGCAGCGATAGCTAGATCGTACTATCCCAGAGATGTTTGGCACGTCTTCAGTTTACGCGGAATGTCGGGAGCTCACCCGCGCGACGGTGAAGCTTCGGCATACGGACGTACTGCGCAGCAGTGGTCTGTCCGCGCGGCGCTTCGGGCAAGACATTAACGAGCTCGTTGATCATCCGACCGAGCCTCGATTGCGCTGCGAGTTGCCAATCTACGAAAGCCCGCCCGGATCAATTAACCTCAACGGAATGCCTGCCTGTCGCCCCAATCGAGCGCAAATACAGAATGCGCTAACCAATGTTCCGAAGTCTTCGGGAAATCTCCATTGAGCTTCGTAATTTCGGCAGCTTGGACGCTGCCGCTGCAAGCGCTGTCGACACCTGTTTAGGGTCGCGCTTTTGCCTGCAGCGCATTTTCGAGGCTGCGGCGCAGAGTTTCCGGCGCGTAGGGCTTCACGACCAGCACCGCGTCCAAGAGCTCGGCTTCGGATTGGATCCCGCTGTCACCTGTCGCCACAACAATGCACAAGTCGGGTCGCAGCGAGCGGGCGTCCTTTGCGAGTTGCAGGCCGGACACTCCGGGGAGGCCGACATCGGTCACGAGGATATCCACGGCAGCCTGATTGAGGGCTTTCAACCCCTCTTCGGCGGAGCTGGCCTCCATCACCTTGCAGCCCAGATCGTTCAACATCTCCGTTGCTGTCAGGCGGATCAGTTCGTCGTCTTCGACGAGCAACACGGTCGCACCCTTGACGGCGTCTTCGCTTGTGGGCTGACGCGATTCCGTAGCGGCGAGACGCCGTTGAGCATGGTTGGCAAGCACATGCCTGATCTTCCGCGCAAGCGCTTCCCGCGTATAGGGCTTGGCCAAAAGCTCCACTCCCGGGTCGAGCCGTCCTCCGTGCACGATGGCGTTCTGCGTGTAGCCTGATGTGAAAAGGACTGCAACGTTGGGCAGCCGTTCCTTGGCTTTCCGCGCCAACTCCGGGCTGCGCAGGGTGCCGGGCATCATCACGTCGGTGAAGATCAGGTCGATTGGTATGCCGCTGTCGACGATGGCTAGCGCGGCCACCGCATCTCTCGCCTTCACCACGCGGTAGCCAAGATCGGAGAGCATCGACACCGCGACCTCGCGCACTTCATCGTCATCCTCGACCACCAGTACGGTTTCCTCGCCGCCTTTGATGTCACCGGAGGTGGCACTAACTAGCGTATCCTCGATGGCCATTTCTCGCGGGAAGTATAGCTTCACCGTCGTTCCGGCGCCGATCTCGCTGTAAATTTTGACGTGTCCGCCGGATTGCTTAAGAAAACCGTAGACCATGGCAAGGCCAAGGCCAGTGCCCTTGCCCTCCGCCTTGGTCGTGAAGAAGGGCTCATAGACCCGCTCCAGGATATCTGACGGAATGCCGATGCCCGTGTCAGTTACCGCGATCATCACATATTGCCCCGCAATCAGATCATCGTAGTGGCGGACATACTCGTCGTCCAAGAAGGCATTGCTGGCCTCGATGGTCAGCCGGCCCTCGCCGTTCATCGCGTCGCGGGCGTTGATCGCGAGGTTGAGAATGGCATTCTCGAATTGATCGGGGTCGATGAGGCTATTCCACAGCCCACCGCCGACGACCGTCTCGACCTCGATCTCCTCGCCGATGGCGCGACGCAGCAGTTCATCCATGCCTTTGATCAGGCGACCGACGTTCACCACCCTCGGCTCCAGCGGCTGGCGCCTCGCGAAGGCGAGTAACTGGGTAGCAAGTTTCGATCCCCGCGCGACGCCGGCAAGAGCGCTCTGGACTCTCATCTCCGCTCGGGCATTACCCGCGATGTCCTTGCTGAGCAGTTGCAGGTTTCCGCTAATCACCTGCAATAGATTGTTGAAGTCGTGGGCAACGCCGCCAGTAAGTTGGCCGATCGCTTCCAGCTTCTGGGACCGGATCAACGTTGCTTGCGCCGCCTGGAGCGCGGCTTCCGCCTCACGCCGTTCTGTAATGTCCCGGGTCACTTTGGCGAATCCTACGAGCTTCCCGTCGTCGTCTCGAATCGCGTCGATCACGACATGCGCCCAAAAGCGAGTGCCGTCCTTTCGTACCCTTTGACCTTCATGCTCCCAGCGTCCTTCGCGGGATGCGGTCTGCAGGCCTGTTCGCGGGAGGCCCGCGGCGCGATCCTCTTCCGTATAGAAATTGGAGAAGTGGCGACCGATGATCTCTTCGGGTCCGTACCCCTTGATGCGCTGGGCCCCAGCGTTCCAACTCGCCACATTGCCTTCCACGTCCAGCATGTAGATGGCGTAGTCCGTAACACTTTGGACCATTAGCCGGAACTGCTGCTCGCTCTCGCGTAATTTGGCCTCGGCCGCCCTTCGCTCGGTCAGATCCCGGGTGATCTTGGCGAAACCTACAAGTTCGCCCTTAGGCGAACGGATCGCGTCAATGACGACATGGGCCCAGAACTGCGTGCCGTCCTTGCGCACACGCCAACCCTCTCGCTCGAAGCGTCCAGTTCGCTCCGCCTCCTCCAGCGCCAACGCAGGCACTTTCTGCTCCCGCTCGGTATCCGTATAGAATGTCGAGAAGTGGTGCCCTATGATCTCCTCAGCCTCATAGCCCTTAAAGCGCTTCGCTCCCGGGTTCCAGCTGGTGACATGCCCGTCGCGATCCAGCATATAGATCGCGTAGTCGGTGATCGCCTCAACAAGAAGCCGATAACGCCCCTCGCTGGATTGCGCAGCTTCGAAGCGGTCTGAGTTTTTCATTCGGGTCCTATCCAGCCCGCCGATTGCTGGAGGGTTGAGGTAAAACAATACTAAAACGTTTGAGTTCCTAGCCTTCGGTCATGCAGCTGACCTCTGGCATTTGTCCAGGGTCACACGGCGTGTAAGGCGTGGACTCATTAGCTCGCAACCAAAGGCGGATTGGTGCGAGTTTAACGAACGCCGGATAGTTGGCTGCGAATTTGAGCATATCGGTGCGCGACATTGGCCGGCTCAGGCATCACCTTCTCGACCAGCGACAACAGCGACACAAACACCACCGGGCAAAGACGTGTGGCAATGATGATAGAGGTCGCCAACTGAGGCGGCCTTACTCTCTCTCCTCGGTCCAAGTGCGTTCGCCGCATTGGCATTCGAACACGCGGACAGTGAGCCGGCGTAGAGACTCCATCATGTTATGGACGAGCTTGGGTCGAGCACCGCACTTGCAGCGTCGATCCTTCCGCGTCTTGGACCCTGAGACTTTGTCACTACTGAAGTAGATGACTCACCTGCCAAAGGTGATCACTAAGTGCAAAAGTGGACATTTGTTCCCATGCCTATCTTGGCAACGACACTGTCTGTGGCCAAGGGAGCGGCGTCATCGCTCATCATTGAGTTGGAGTTGTGTATGAGTCTGTCGCCCAATGCGCCAATGGCTGGTTTCGCGTTGCTTGCATGGACCACACGGAAAAAAAACGCCCCGTATTGCGGGGCAGTTTCTAATTCATCGTAAGTGTTAGGCTGCTTCAGCCTCCTGATTGATCGCTGTCTTTGCGATTTCAGTCAGAGCCTCGTCGGTCGCCTCTTCCTCTTCGAGGGTTTCCTCAAGGAGTGAGACGGCATCGTCGAGGCCAAGCTCTTCGGCCCAAGCAATCATCGTGCCGTAGCGAGAAATCTCATAGTGCTCGACGGCCTGAGCGGCGGCAAGGAGGCCGGCGTCGAGAGCGGGCGAGCCCTTATATTCTTCCATGATCTCGGCGCCCTCTTCTGTGATACCGACGATCGCGGCACAGGTTTTACCCTGCGGTTTCTTCTCGATCACCGCGAACACCTTCTCCAGTCGCTCGATCTGGCCCTCCGTCTCGGTGCGGTGTTTTTCGAATGCTGCTTTCAGTTCTTCGTTCTGAGCTGCCTTTGCCATCTTCGGCAGGGTGGCCAGGATTTTCTTCTCAGCGAAGTAGATATCCTTGAGAGTATCGTGGAACAGGTCGTCGAGAGTCTTCGGCTCTTTCGCCATTTGCGGTTCTCCAATGTTTTGAGGTAATCGCATCACCGCTGTGAAGCTCGGCGGCTAACGGGGCTGCCTTTGAGTCGTTCCAATTCCGGTCGCCCGGCTTCCGCCATTTGCCTCAACCGCTTCTCTACATCTTCGGTCTAGGGTCGCGCCAAAAGCCGCCGCATAGTCAGACCTCCTGCCACATAAACCATTTTTCATTCATCGTCCCCCACCTCGGGGCGAGGCGACCGCGATAAACGCAATCTCCTTCGCACTTTAACGTTGGCTTTCCAACATATTGAAGTTCGCTTGCAACTGGCCTTGAGACCAAGCGTTCCACGTCTGCAGGTGCCAGCCGCATGAGGGTGACATGAGCAAAGAACCCGCATTAACTCCCGATGATTTTCCGATCGAAGCAGACAAGCAAAAGCTACGCAAAAAGGCGAGCCCATAGCGACCGCCGACACGGACGAACTTGCGGATCAGCTCGCTGAGAGATTGAACGAGCAGGCTCACCGGGAAGAGCAGGATCGCTGGTCGGCGTGACAGGCACTGGTAGCGCGCATGCGCGCGGACGCTTCGCATGGCAGCCGGGCGGTGCTCGGAAGTGTTCGGGCCCCATGATGATCGCCCGCACGTCTCGGTCCAAAAGTGCACACAGCGCATACCCCTGTTTGAACGTTGGGCCGAAGTTTAGGAACGGCAGAGCTTGCCTTGGCATTGCCAGTGTATGCCGGAACGTCCGGCATGCTCATTGCCCGGGCAAGCGGCCCCGGTCTCCCTCCTCTCGGGCCGGGGTCGTGCTCGTCCCTTTGTGCCCAGGAACTTTGATCCTGAACGAAGGTTGATCGCGCGATTATCCTCCAGAGGACGACTTTCATGAAAAAAGCAGCCCTTGCATTTGCCGTGCTCGCAGTCTTTGCCTCACCCTCCTTTGCGCAGTCGGTCGGCGAGAAGACCGGCGTGAATTCCACGCTTGGAATTGCGCCGAAGACCGAAGACTTCATCAAGGAAGCCGCCATGAGCGACATGACGGAGATCGAAGCGGCCAAGATCGCGCAGCAGAAGGGCAATGCGGACGAGAAACAGTTTGCGGAAATGATGGTGAAAGACCACACCAAGACGAGCAGCGAACTCAAATCGATGGTCCCCGACACCCTGAAAGCCGCGATCCCGGCTTCGCTCGATGACGCGTCGCAGAAGAAGATCACAAAGCTGCGCGAGGCCAAACCCGAGGATTTTGCGTCGGAATACGACGCCATGCAGGTGAGCGCTCATAAGGATGCGGTCTCGCTGTTCGAGCGTTACTCGAATGGCGGCGACGATGCCAAGCTGAAGGACTGGGCTGGTAAAACCCTGGCGGCACTGAAGCACCATCTCGAAATGGCGCAGACGCTCGACAAGAACCGTAAATAGGTCAGGCAATCACGACACAAACGGAAAGCCCGGCCGAAGCCGGGCTTTTGTTACTTTACGGCTTCTGGCCGCCCTTTTCGCCGCCTTGCTTGTTTTGGCCCGGGTCCTGGTTTTGCTGGCCCGGCTTCTGATTCGGGTTCTGACCTTGCTGGCCGCCCTGATTGCCCTGCTGGTTCTGCTGTCCAGGGGTCTGCTGCTTGTTGGGATTCTGCTCGTCTGCCATGTGAACGTCCTTTCACTTCGTGGATGATGACAATCATGCGCGAAGGTGCTCGTTCCTATTCATGGGATTAACGAGACAAGGATGCTCACCGCTCAGCCGGGCTGACATGCCGCGTCATCCTCGCGGCTTCTCGCGCTCCATGACGACGTCTTTTGCCTGCTTGTCTTTTCTCAGGCCGAGATAAACGGGGTGCCGCATCTCGCCGGAGCTCGTCCACTCGGTAAATTTTACCTCGGCAACGAGTTGCGGCTTCACCCAGGTGGTGACCGCTTCGTCCTTCACCTTTTTGCCGAAAGGAGATTTGGCGGCTTTGAGCTTGATGAGCCTTTTGTGCAGCTCTCCGAGTGTTTCGTGGCTGAAGCCGGTCCCGACATGGCCGATATAACGCCAGCCATCTCCTTCCCGCAGCGCAAGTGTAAGTGCGCCGAAAAACGGTCTCGTCCTCCGCGGCGCCGTAAATCCCACGATCACCACGTCCTGGCGTTTCGAGGTTTTGATCTTCAGCCAGTCGTCGGTTCGCGCGCCTGACAGGTACTTGCTGTCGGCGCGTTTTGCCATGATGCCTTCAAGACCCTTGCGCTCGGCCTCCTCGAAAAAGTTCACGCCCGAAGTCTTTCGGTCGCGACTGAACCCGATGAGCCTGTGCTTCGGCAGGATACCCTTAAGGCGCTTCTTCCGCTCCGTGAGCGGCAGGCCACGAAGGTCTTCGCCATCCTGAAACATCAGGTCGAAGGCAAAGTACTGCAGCTTTGCTTCATGGCGCAGCGCATTCTGCAGGAGCTGAAAATGCGATACGCCGTCTTTGCCGATCGCTACGAGTTCTCCGTCGATGACGGCATCGCCTTTGACACCTTCGAGGGCCTGGGCGACTTCGATATAGCTATGGCTGATGATCTTGCCGTTGCGGCTGTAGAGAGTGACCTTGCCACCGTCGATCTTTGCGACCATCCGGAAGCCGTCATACTTGTCCTCGAATATCCAGCCCTTATCGTCGAACGGCGCGTCGGTCAGTGTCGCGAGCATGGGCTGGAGCCGCTTCGGCAATGTGGATACGCGCGCCACTAGGATTCACCTTCTTCGAGCACGTTACGAAACGTGACCGAGTAGCGCAGGCTTTCGACACCGGGAATGCTGTGCTGCCATTCGGTGCGCGACGGACCGCGGAGAAGGTAGACGGAGCGCGGCTCGGCAACGAGGGTGTTCCTCTCGAACGACTTAGCCGTTCGCCTGCGGAGCCTGAAGATACAGGAAGACAGCAGCGAAATGCCGGCAACATCGCCAAAGACGGAGCGATCTTTATGCCAGCCGATGCCGGCGCCGGGCGCGTACTCGGTCACGAGAACCTGTTGGAGGCTGCCGGGCACAATGCCGGCGAATGCCTCGGCACGGGCTCGGATCGGGGTCAGGAATTCAGGCATGTCCTCAGTTCTGGTGAGACCACCGCCATTGAAATCGTAGCGCCAGCCAAAAGAAACGGTACGGCGCTTGCCGGTGAACCCGCGGAATTCAAATTCCCTGAATGGAAGCGTCTCAATATCAGCCAGAAGCGCACGCTCTTCATTAGCAGAGAGAAACTCCGGCTGATACTTCATATCTTCCGGAAGGAAGACACCTCCGAAGAGATCGAAGGTTGCGTTACTTGCGGGCACTCGATTTTTTCCGCGCCTTGGAGTTGACGGGCTTGCGGTCGCCCCGGTCACCCTGCCCCGCTTTCACTTTTTTCTTCGCCGTCTTGCGGCGATCCTGAGAAAGCGACCGGCTCACATCATCGCTTTCCTTGATACGGCCTTTCGCATCGCGGCGAACATATCGCTTGTCGCCGCGAGGCGCGATCAGCTCACGCTTCGCCGCCGCCCGCCATTTTGTAATTCGCTTCATGTGGTCTCCCCGCTTTTGGTCTGGTGGTATCCCAACTTTCCGCAAAGGCGCACGGTTCCGTTTCGGGCGCGTCCTCCTGCTGCGCGGGCGACCGGGCTCTAGCGCGTTCCTTAGCAGTCCCGCGCCCGGGTCTTCGTCCCCGGCCACGCGGTGACGATCCCTCGCGCGTAAAGGGGCTGCCGCCCCTTCAGCCGTCAAGGGCAACGCCCGCGCGAGCGCGGTGCGTCGCCGTACCCTTGACCGCCTTTCTCCGCTCATTGCCCCCAAGGCTAACCCATCGCCAGAAAATTGCATCAGCGAGGAGTCGTCGATGCTGGGCCTGACGTAGCGCTCTGCGGCGGCTCCTTTGAAAATGTCATGGTCAAAGAAGCACTGTGTGACAAAGATTGACGAGCCGACATCGTCGCACCAACCCGCCAGCACGACGTCGCACCGGCCGGTCATGCTAAGGCCGACTGCCTTGCCCCGAGTGGAACATGTCTTGATCAGATCCCACATTGCATCGCAGAGCGAACGATAGTCGGCGAACTGATTCTCCATCAGAAGCGCCGAGAGCAGCTGCGGTACCGTCGACATGCCCGTGACCGCAAACACAGCGTTGTGCTCAGGAAAACTGTGGACTTTGGTTCCTATCCCACAAAATTTGCCGGACGTCGGGTCGTGCCAGGCCGCGTCTGAGAAGATGTGGACAGAGTTCGAAGACTTTGCAGCGGAGACCGCAGTCATTAGTCTTTTCCTTCGTCATCCTCAGATCTTCGTCAACTTCCACGACCCCGCTTCGCCGCAGAAAGTGCTAGTGATGCCGGAGCGGCAAGAGCCGCGCAGTCGCAACGGCTGAAAAAATCGGCATTGATTTCTCCCTTAGATTGATCGGCCGGGCGGCCTAGGGGGTCATATTCTGAATTGCAGATGCGCGTGAAAGTGGGGGCGGCCGGTTGCTAGTGGCGTAGGTCGGAAGGATCTGACCCACCCCTCCCCGAGCTTCTGCTTACGACCTCAGCGGGATATTGCGTCTGCGCATCGCCGCTTGGTCGCCGCTTGAACAAGGAAAAGTTGCCGTCGGTCCCTGCCTTTGCATACGGATATCGACTGACACTAGCGAGCATGATTGATGGTCTGGTCGAATCTTTGGCGGTATGGAAGGCTGCAAGAAAGCTAGCTATTCAGGCTGGAAACGTGCGGACTCTAACCGAGCGCGACGCCAACAACGCGTGCAGAGCACGCGGATCGTCGGCTAGCGAGCGAATGATCAGTGGGTTACGGGTACTGCACTCGGTTCATGCGCGTAAAAGCTAAGGAGTGAGCCACGCAATCCAGTAAGTCCTCGGCCTAAGAAGAACGGGGCATTAGATCTTTGGTCTTAGAAGGTCATCGCTTGGTACCTAATTTGACCATCTCTGCCGAATGCTTCCGGAACATTGCGATCCGCTTGCTAGTGAACTCTGCAACTAGGCCGGGAAGGTCAAGGGGCGACCTAATTGTTGCCAGCCTTTGGGCGTATTCGATCGCAAGTTGCATGTTGGCTTGTGCCATTTCCAGTAGCATCGCTTGATAAGCCCGCATGTTTGCGCTGGCCGACGACAAAAAATCAATCTCTTTCCTTGAATCGTTCTCTGTCTCCTGGAAGGCGGTCTCAACAAAAGGCGGCGGCGGATTTTCAACGAGGGTGTCTTCTTGGGACACCTGAGGACGCTTTGCAGGAGGTTGGTTCGCGTCTGCGGCAATGGAAGGCGAAGCACTCGCTTTCGGGCTTCTGACAATAGCCTGAGCAGACCGTTGGGCCTTCGCGACTGTTTTCGGGCCGCGGGTATGCTTTGACGTCGCTGGTTTACGCTTGCTCATTTGGCACGCCAAGGATGGTTGGTCGCCCACTCGGCGAGACGTCAACATGCTGTGCAGTGCAACGTTCCGAAGGCCACCTCGATAGAGCAAGCCCACCGCCCCAATATGAATGTCACGTCTGACGAAGATTCGTCCCGCAAAATGACTCGCCCGCTTGCCGGTATGTTTGCGTGACCGGCACTGGCAGGGGCACGACGTCCAAAACTCTCAGCCGCCGTTGAGCCGCTCTGCACCAACAGGCTGGGCTGGGTGTACGGTTTCGTCAAAGAGTGGGTATGTCAAACCTACGGGGAACCCAGCCCGCCATCGAGGAATAGGAATTCGCAGCCTTCGGCTTAGGACTCGAACATGCTCAATTTGCCATGGTTGAGAGCGTCCGGCGCTGCAAGTGGCCCTTCGAACCTGCTCTTCTACAGGCTTTGCAGTTCCGACCGAGTTGTGGCCTCATCGAGATCACCTGAGTCAAGACCGCCCGCACGAACAGCGACTTCTTACGACTCCGCAGTTTCTTCAGCTGAGGCACCTAGCTGAACCACACCTATAGTTCCATAGGAACGGCCACACGAGCGAGCCGTTGTCATGCCTAATGTCACAGGGAAGGATACGGTATGGATCGCGAACACGTGAAAGGTGCCGCTGATAAAGCAAAGGGTGCCATCAAAGAAGGCGCCGGTAAGCTCACTGGTGATAAGAGCATGGAAGCCGAAGGCAAGATGGATAAAGCCAAGGGCTCAGCACACAATGCCGCAGGCGACGTAAAAGATGCCGCGCGCGATGCGGCGGATGCCCTAAAGAAGTAAGCAGTTGGACAACTAAGAGCTGGCCGCCCGGGTTCGGGCGGCTTTTTTCTATCTGAGATTCGGTCACATGGTTAGAAACGCCAGTGCTGGCGTCAATGCGCCCTCCTGTGATGAGCTGGATCAGATCTGGCCGCTTGTGCGGCTGATCGGGTTAGTGGCTAGTGGCGCCGAATGCCAAACGCACCGACTCTTTTTGATATCAAAACTCGGACTAGAATTCTGCCACTGTTTTGTTTGGTGCCTTGCTCCAAGGGGAAGGACCGCTCCAGGGGGTGGTTCATGCTCTGGCGCGGTCGCCCCCACCTACCGCTCGCCAAGTTGCACGCGTCATCCCGCAGGTTTTCGAAACACAGCCAAAATTTTCCTCGAAATCTGCGGGATGACGCGTTGGATTGTGCGGCCGGAAGTTAAGGCCGATGGTGTGAGAGATTGAGTCGCCCCACCCCTATGCAGCCAGCCACGGTAGCAGATCGCCGAGGCCAGCCTCCAAGAGCGACTCCACCGCAACCATTCCCATGTCCACTCGCACAAGCTTGCCAGCCTTGTGTAGACGCCGGCCCTGAGGCCAAGCGCCTCCCTGATACGCGCGCTCGCCTGTGGTCGCTTGCTCTGCCAGGATGCGGCGGTGTTGCGCCGGAGTGCGTGGTTGGTTGTCGTTTGCGGGGTTCATGGTAGTCCTCGACGTGGTGCTTATATCTGGCCGCTTGTACGGTCTTGGTTTCGTCCGGCTGTTCCGCTGGATCTGGGCACCCAGGGCACCTCGCTCATGTTTGGTTCTTTAATGTCCAAACCATCGGCGGGTGCAGGTGCATCGGTGCAACCCCTAAAGGGGGGTTGCACCTGCACCTTTGCACCTAGCCGCTTAAATGGTCGCTTGGTGCAGGTGCAAGTGCATCAGGTGCATGCACCTCGTTTGCACCTAGATTTTGAACCTCTGCAGGTATGTAGACCTTCGGAGTGCCGTTTGACTGGACGCGGCCTGCGTCTTCGAGCGCCCTGACAGCTCGCTTCCATCTTGACGCGATGGTGTTCTCCTTCACGTCGGGGTGCATCTGATGATACCTCGCTTGCCACATGCCACCGCCGACAGGACGCCCGCCCGCTGAAAGCTCGGTCAGGATGTCCATAAGCTCGGTCTCTGCCTTGGCCTGCACGGTCTGCTTGACCTTCTCGCCCGCGCCCCTGGCAAATCCAGCAACGTCCACCGCTTTCGCCACAACAGGCGCGGTAATCGGCTCGCCTTCCTCATCGGTGCCGAGGTCGACCGACTCCATGCGGAAATTGCAGATGACGCCTTCCTCGCCGTCGTTGGTGCCGTCGCATTCCAGCACATGGCCGGCCGCGTTCTTCTTGACCATGAAAGACGCATCAACCGCGCCGTCCAAGTCGATCGCACCCTTGCCACGTTCGCCCGCCCAACTGGTGTGATGCACCACCGTCAGGTGCGAGCCGGTCTCGGCAATAATCGTGTCGCAGGACCGGACATACTTCGCCATGTCCTTTGATTGATGCTGGTCACCGGGGCCGAAGGTGCGTGTGAGCGTGTCGATGATAATCCAAACACATGGCTGGCCGGTTATCTCGGCCGCCTTCTTGCTGCCATGGCAATCGCCGTGGCATGAAGCGTGCCCGTGGTCATATCTATCAGGCCACCAAGCACGAGCAGTGGAAGGTCTTTGACGCCGTGCTTCTTGCGGAACGCCATCATGCGCCGCTCGGTGAGTTTCTTGCGCTCGGCCGCCACGTAGACAACCAAGCCTTGCTTCACCTTCCTGCCCATCCATGGCAGGCCGGCCGCAATGTGACATGCAAGGTCGGTCACGATGACGGACTTTCCTGACCCTGGCAGGCCACTAATCATCGTGAACTCGCCAGCGCCAAGCATACCCTTGACGACAGTTTCCTTCTTAGCCTCGGTGCCGATGTCGTCGAACCAGGTGAAAGTGAGCTTGCCCCACGAATCCAGCTTGGCCGGCGATTGCGTGTTATCGTTGGCCGCGACCGGCTTGAATAACAACCGCGCCCGCATCAGCGCCATCGATTGCTGCAGTTTAGATGGCTCTCGCTTTGGCGGCTCGGCCCCGATATCGCGAGCGATAATCGACTCGGCGACAGCGCGGTCGGACTCCGGGCCATGTATCTGGATTACCTCGGGCTTGCCGTCATCCAGCCGTATCAGGAACGTTCCATCCGGGTCGCAGCCGTCGACGTCGCTTACAAGCACGCATGCTGCGCGGGCGGAGGGCTCGTCCTCTGGCCATTCGTCGGCAGGGAGCTTCCGAACGTTGGCCGGGTCGGCCCCTGCCCAATCCGGCTCGCCATCTTCGCCGGCTGGTGCAAGGACAACGTCGGCGAGGCAGTGGCCTTGGTCGGTCAGGACGTCATAGATGCCGAAGGTAAGGTCGCGGGTTTCTTCAGTCGGGATTGGGTCGGTATTGGTAGATTTAGCTTGCGAGACGTTCATGCTGCGACAGTCCTGCGACGGTAAGGAGAGCAATCTTGTTGGCGATGTCGTGGTTGAACGCACAGGTGCGGCCACGCTCATTGTCAGGACCAAACGCGCGGTACGAACCGTCCGGCGCTCGCGAAACACGCACGCCGTAAATCTTGATGCCTTCGGCCGTCTCGATATCGACGTGCGCAATGGCTCCCGCACCCGCTCGCGCGGGGCGTAGTCCAATGATTCTCATCTTGTTCCTTATGGTTGTTAGGTGGAGGCGAGGCTGGCCGCATATTGCGGTCTAGCCTCGAAGAAAAACTCGCCGTCCGCCTGGCAGAATACGATTCCACACCGGTCTGTTCCGGCGACCGCCAGCGCGAGATGCCTGTCGAAGCCGGTCAAGCGCGTATCCGACAGGATGCGCCTCGCCCAAGCATGACGTTTCGCCCGAATAGTCACGAACAGCCTCCGAATGGAGAAAAAGACGCGCCACGGCCTGAGCCAGTCGGCGCCGCTATTGTTGCCAAGGTGTGCCGCCGTATCTGGTTGGGTCGCATAGAACCAAATACGGTTGGCAGCGCCCAGACACAGGGCGCCGCTTTAGAAAAATGAGGGTCGGGACATGCCGGTTGGCGCGCCAAAAGAAGAGTCGCCGACCGGGGCGGCCTTCGTTTGTTCCATCCACAACTTTAAAGCGATTTATCCGGTTGTGCGGTTGTGTTTTTGGTTCTGCTGGTTCCCTCAAATAGCGAGGTCCGCGGTTTCAACTTCGGCCCGTTACGGTCTCGTTCGGGTTCCAGGAAAGTTGAAACTCTGATTGAGAACAAGGACCATTCATCCGGCCTGTCACGCCGGAGGTCGCGGGTTCGAGCCCCGTCTCTCGCGCCATTTTGGCAATCCCTTCATAGTCTTAGCCCGAACTTCTCGATGCCTTTCGCGGCACTGCCGGCGTCTGCCGGGAACTCGTGGCATAGTCAGCCCGCGCCCGAATCGTCTAGGCCTTCCAGGACTTGGAGGGATCCCCACGCTTGACCGGCTTTTCCGGGGCTTCCCTGTCATTGAGGAGGCCAGACATGGCTAAGAAGGATTCGGCCAAGAAGGATTCGGCGAAGAAGGCAGCCGCTCCCGCCACCATCACGCTCAAGCACCTCGCCGCTGACATCGCGGAGAGCCAGGACCTTTCGAAGAAGCACGCCGAGGCCGTCCTGACCGATATGGTCGATCTGATCGCCAAGCACCTCAAGAAGGGCGACCGCGTCCGCATCGTCGGGCTCGGCATCCTCCAGGTCCGCAAGCGCGCCGCCCGCACCGGCCGCAACCCCACCACCGGCGAGGCGATCCACATCAAGGCCAGCAAGAAGGTGGCCTTCCGCCCGGTCAAGGAGCTCAAGGAAGCGATCTAGCAGCTACGTTTCGTTAAGCCTGATCCGCTTCGTTCTGGCCGCATCACGGCCCGCTTTTCTGATATACCGCCTGCTTCCCCCAAGCCTTGCTTCCCCAAGATCCGGCGGTTTGACCAGAAATGTCCTCCCTCTCCTTTTCGCACACCGTGACCGAACGCTTCCTGCGCTACGTCACCATCGACACCCAGTCCGATCCGGAATCCCCGGCCTCGCCCTCGACCGAGAAACAGAAAGATCTCGGCCGCGTGCTCGCCGCCGAGCTGAAGGCCATGGGCGTCGCCGACGCGCATCTCGACGACTTCGGCTACGTCTACGGAACGATCCCGGCCAACACCGACAAGAAGGTGCCGGTGATCTGCTTCTGCTCGCACATGGACACCTCGCCCGACGTGACCGGCAAGGACGTCAAGCCGCAGCTGGTGAAGGACTATCGCGGCGGCGATATCACCCTGCCGGGCGATACCAGCCAGGTGATCCGCTTCACTGAACATCCCGCGCTGAAGAACCAGATCGGCAACGACATCATCACCACCGACGGCACCACGCTCTTGGGCGCCGACAACAAGGCCGGCGTCGCCGAGATCATGGATGCCGCGCATTTCTTCATCAACAACCCCGATGTGAAGCACGGCACCGTCAAGATCCTGTTCACGCCGGACGAGGAGATCGGCCGCGGCGTCGACAATGTCGACCTGAAGAAGCTCGGCGCCGATTTCGGCTACACCATGGACGGCGAGAGCGCCGGCAGCGTCGAGGACGAGACCTTCTCGGCCGACGGCGCCACCATCACCATCAACGGCGTCAGCGCCCATCCAGGCTACGCCAAAGGCAAGATGGAGCACGCGATCAAGATCGCAGCCGCCATCATCGAGCGGCTGCCAAAGGAAGGCTGCTCGCCCGAGACGACGTCAGGCAAGCAGGGCTTCCTGCATCCGATCGGCATCGACGGTGCGCTGGAGCAGGCGACGCTCTCCTTCATCGTGCGCGACTTCACCGAGGAAGGGCTGAAGGAGAAGGAAGTCCTGCTCGAGAACATCGTCAAGGACGTGATGAAGGACTATCCGCGCTCGACCTACAAGTTCGAGGTCAGGGAGCAGTACCGCAACATGAAGCAGGTGATCGACCGTCACCCGCACATCCTCGAATACGCGATCGAGGCGATCCGCCGTGCCGGCCTGCGCCCGATGCGCACCGCGATCCGCGGCGGCACCGACGGCTCGCGCCTGTCCTTCATGGGCCTGCCCTGCCCCAACATCTTCGCCGGCGAGCACGCGTTTCATTCGCGGCTCGAATGGGTCAGCCGGCAGGACATGGAAAAGGCGGTGCAGACGATCGTGCATCTCGCGATGATCTGGGAGGAGAAGGCGTAGGAACGCTGCTACCCCCGGCAGCAGGGCAAAATAATTCCGAGCCCTGCGGAACGATCCAGTACGGGGCGCGTTAGCGTCTCAAGTCCCAAGGATGAGAATGTGAGCACATAAGGCCTCAGCCGGTCAGCCCCGGGCTGGGGCCTTTCCGCGTTTGGATCGCGCGCAAAGGCCACCCTCAGGCAGTCACGGCAGCTTGCCCACCGCGATACTCTGCCCATGCTTGCCGCAAGATTTGCAGCGACGAGGTCAGGAAGATTCCAGCCATTACCGCGGCGACAGCCAGATCGGGCCATGCCGTCGCGGTTCCAAATACACCGATGGCAGCGACCATCACGATGACGTTGCCGATCGCGTCATTGCGCGAGCAGAGCCATACCGACCGCACATTGGCGTCGCCGTCCTTGTAGCGCGCAAGCAAGAGAACCGAGGTCAGGTTCGCTGCCAGCGCGGCCAGGCTCATCGCTCCCATCAGCTCCGCACGCGGGAGCCCCAGGACCAGGGTCTGATAGAGCGTTGACCCGAACACCCAGGCGGCCATGGCACTGAGCGACAACCCCTTGAACAACGCGGCGGTGGCACGCGTCTTGATGCTCGCGCCGATCACCGAAAGGCTCAGGCCGTAGGTGACCGTGTCGGCGAGGAAGTCGAGAGCGTCGGCCTTGAGAGCCTGGGAGCCGGCCAAATGGCCCGCCGCCATTTCACTCACGAACATCGCCGCGTTGATGGCGATGACGGTCCACAGCACGCGCTTGTATCGCGGATCGAGCCCGTCGAAGACCGGAACGCCCGCCGAGCAGCAGTCGGCGCAGCCTGACGCGGCGACTTCCTCCACACGGGCTTTGGCGGCTTCCCCGCAGCACGCATCGTGCGAGCAGCAAGACTCTTCGGGCATTCCGAGCTCCCTCTCGTCGTTTCTATCTTACCATGGGACCGCAACGATGGCGATGAACGGACGTCGCTGCTTGCAATCGCGTGGACACATGCGGGTGCGACGTTCAGTTCCGCACACGTAACATTATTGCGGGTCGACACTGTTCCGGTCGCCATGCTACGAACCCGGACGTAACCAGAGTGACTTCGTGACTGCGATCCGCCGCCCGATCAGATTGTTTCGCCTGCGCAACTGGCGCGGGCTGTTGGCTGCGTGTCTCGCAATCACCTATCTGCTGTCCGGCGCGCTCCATGGCGCGCACGACATCGATGTCACCAGCCCCTCCGGCGGCTCGGAGATCGCCTCGATTGTCGAAGACGGTTCTGCGGGCCATGGCGATCACAAGGCCTTCGGCGGCCATCACTGCCACGGCTGCTTCTCGGTCGCCGTCGCGCAGCCGCTGCAGCCTGGATCCGCCGCCGACATCGTTGCCGCACCGATCCCGCAGCGTGAGCCTGCGCTGCTCGGCATTGCGCCCGACACCGACTCTCCGCCCCCCAAACACCTGACCTGAACTGATCAGCCGGGCGCCTGCGCGCCCACGATACGATTGTTCACAGGTCACCTTCATGTCTTGCAGACGGACTGCCGCGCGCCTGGCGTGCGCGATGGCGATTTTCGTCAGCCCCTGGCTGACGCAGCACGCCCACGCCCAGACGCTGACGATGCGGAGCGCGCTGTCGCGCGCGCTGGCCGCGAGCCCGCGGCTCACCGCGGCAGAGCGCGACGTCGGCATCGCCACGGGGCAGCGCATCCAGGCCGGCGCGCTGCTCAATCCGGAACTGTCCTATGAACAGGACAATTCGTTCGGATCGGGCATCTATCGCGGCACGAGATCGGCCGAGACCACGCTCCAGATCAGCCAGGCCTTCGAGCTGTTCGGCAAGCGTGATGCGCGGATCGCCGCGGGCGCCGCCGGCATCGAGGTGGCCGCGATCCAGCGCAAGGCGGTCAGGCTGGAGGTGTTGTCGGAGACTGCGATCGCCTTCCTCAGCGTGCTCGGCGCGCAGCGGCGCATCCAGATCCTCGACGAGCAGATCGCCGCGATCGACCGGCTGACGCCGCTGCTGCGCCGCCGCGTCGAGGCCGGCGCCTCCTCGCCGGCAGAGACCGGCCGCGCCGAGGTCGCGTCCGCCCTGGTGAAGGCCGACCGCGAACGCTTCAAGGCAACGCTGGCGAGCGCCAGGCGCGAGCTTGCGGTGCTGATGGGGGATCCCGCGGCAAAGTTCGGCGAGGTCTCCGGCCGGCTCGATACCACGGGAAAGACGCCGACGTTCCAGTCGGTCGTGGCCGCCATCGACGCCAATCCGCAGCTGGTGCGCTGGACCGCGGTCTATGCCCAGCGCAACGCCGAGCTGTTGATGGCGCGCTTAAGGCCCTATCCCGACGTGCGGATCGCGGCGGGATGGCGCCATTTCAACGAGACCAATGACGACGCGGTGCGCCTCACCGTCTCGGTGCCGATTCCCGTGTTCGACCAGAACCAGGGCAACATCCTCTCGGCGCAGGAAAGCCTCGCCAAGACCAGGGCCGAGCGCGAGGCCAACCGCAACACGCTGATCGTGGTCGCCGGCCGCGCCTACGACTCGCTCCAGGGCTCGCTGCGCGAGCTCGCGGTGCTGCGCGAGACCGCGATTCCGAAAGCCACAGAAGCCTCGGAGGCGATCGCGCAGGGCTACGGCCAGGGCCGCTTCTCCCTGCTCGAAGTGCTCGACGCCCAGGCGAGCGTCACCCAGGCGCGGCTGCGCGAGCAGGAGGCGCTGCAGAACTTCCATGCCGGCGTTGCGACCATCGAAGGCCTCGTCGGCAATCCCTTTGCGCTGGCCCGGGAGAGCGCGCGATGAAAACATCCTCCACCATCGTCATTGCCATCCTTGCCGCAGCACTCGGCGCTTACGGCTATTCCCTGCTCGCCCCTGCCGGGGTCACGCACACCGAGCATGCCGCGGACAAGAAGCCGGAGAAGCCGAACGACCATGTCGAGCAGGACGAGCACGGCGCCGACCGCATCCGCATCTCCGACGTCAAGCTGGCGGCCGCCGGTGTCACGCTGGCGGAGGCCGGGAGTGCGACGCTGACCGATACGCTGTCCTTCAACGGCATCTTGCGCGCCAACCAGGAAGCCGTCGTGCAGGTGACGCCGCGCTTTCCGGGGATCGCCAAATCGATCCAGAAGCGCATCGGCGACAGGGTCGGCAAGGACGATCTGCTCGCCGCGATCGAGAGCAACCAGAGCCTCACCGTCTACGAGCTGAAGGCGCCGATCGCCGGCACCATCATCGAGCGGCAGATCTCGCTCGGCGAATACGCCTCCGAGCAGAAGCCGGCCTTTGTGGTCGCCGACCTCTCGACGATCTGGGTCGACCTGTCGATCTACCGGCAGGACCTCCGGCGCGTTCGTCTCAATGACGAGGTGCTGATCGATCCCGACGACGGCCGCGGCGAGATCAAGGGCACGATCTCCTACATGGCGCCGATCGGCAGCAGCGAGACCCAGACCGCGCTCGCCCGCGTGGTGCTCGCAAATCCAGACGGGCGCCTGCGTCCCGGCCTGTTCGTCACGGCGCGGCTGATCCTCGCCGCGCGCAACGTCGCGGTCGCCGTACGCCGAAGCGCGATCCAGACGCTGGAGAACAGAACCATCGTGTTCGTCCGCGAGGACGGCGACAAGATCGAGGCGCGTCCCGTGGAACTCGGAGATTCCGATCCGCGCCATGTCGAGATCAAGGCGGGTCTTTCGGCCGGCGAGCACTACGTCGCGGAGAACAGTTTTGTCGTGAAGGCGGAGATGGGCAAGGGCGAGGCGGAACATGATTGAGCGTCTCATCGCCGTCTCGCTTCAGCAGCGCTGGCTGGTCCTCCTGCTCGCGCTCGGCGCCGTCGCTTTCGGAGCGTGGAATTTCCAGCGCCTGCCGATCGACGCCGTCCCCGATATCACCAACGTCCAGGTCCAGATCAACACCCGCGCGCCCGGCTACTCGCCACTCGAAACCGAGCAGCGCATCACCTTCCCCGTCGAGACCGCGATGGGCGGCCTGCCGAAGCTCGATTACACCCGCTCGCTGTCGCGCTACGGCCTGAGCCAGGTGACGGTCGTGTTCAAGGACGGCACCGACATCTATTTTGCCCGCCAACTCGTGGGCGAGCGCATCCAGCAGGTGAAGGACCAGCTTCCGGCGGGCGTCGAGGTCGCGATGGGCCCGGTCTCGACCGGCTTGGGCGAAATCTTCATGTACACCGTCGAGGCAAAAGCGGGCGCGAAGACGCAAGGCGGTCACGACTATTCGCTGACCGATCTGCGCACCGTGCAGGACTGGATCATCCGGCCGCAGCTTCGCAACGTGCCGGGGGTGATCGAGGTCAACACCATCGGCGGCTTCGAGCGGCAGTTCCACGTGCTGCCGGACCCCGGCAAGCTGATGGCCTACCGGCTCGGCTTTCGCGACGTCATGACGGCGCTCGCCGCCAACAACGCCAATGTCGGCGCCGGCTATATCGAACGCAACGGCGAGCAGTATCTCGTGCGCTCCCCGGGCCAGGTCGGCAACATCAGCGAGATCCAGGACATCGTGATCGGCTCGCGGGGCGGCAATCCCGTCAGGATCAGGGATGTCGCCACCGTCAAGGAAGGCCGAGACCTCCGCACGGGAGCGGCGACGCGCGACGGCGAGGAAACCGTGCTCGGCACCGCCATGCTGCTGATCGGCGAGAACAGCCGCAGCGTGGCGCGCCGCGTCGCAGCCCGTCTCGACGAGATCGCCAAATCGCTGCCCGACGGCGTCGTGACCCGGACCGTCTACGACCGCACCCATCTGGTCGAGGCCACCATCCGCACGGTCGAAAACAACCTCCTGGAAGGTGCGGCCCTGGTCGTGGCCGTGCTGTTTCTGATCCTCGGAAACATCCGCGCCGCGCTCGTGGTGGCCTGCGTCATTCCGCTCTCCATGGCCATGACGATCACCGGCATGGTCGAAACAAAAGTCAGCGCGAACCTGATGAGCCTGGGTGCGATCGATTTCGGCATCATCGTCGACGGCGCCGTGATCATCGTCGAGAACTGCCTGCGCATGCTGGCCGAGGCGCAACGCCAGAAAGGCGGCCTGCTCTCCACTCCCGAACGGCTGCGCGCGATCCTGCGCGGGTCGCGCGAGGTCATCAAGCCGAGCTTGTTCGGAACGCTGATCATTGCCGTTGTCTACCTGCCCGTGCTGACGCTGACCGGCGTCGAGGGCAAGATGTTCACGCCGATGGCGCTGACCGTGCTGATGGCACTCGGCGCCGCGGTGCTGTTCTCCATCACCTTCGTGCCGGCGGCGGTTGCCATCTTCGTCACCGGCAAGGTGTCCGAACACGAAAACCTGTTCATGCGGGTGGCGAAGCGCATTTATCTCCCCCTGCTCCGCCTCGCGATCGACAATCGGGTCGCGGTCACCGTCATGGCCGCCATCATCGTGGTCGCAAGCGGCATTGCCGCCGCACGCATGGGCGGCGAGTTCATCCCGAGCCTGGACGAAGGCGACGTCGCGCTGGCCTCGATCCGGATTCCCGGCACCAGCCTCACGCAGTCGCTGGATCTGCAAAAGGCGCTGGAAAAGCGCATCAAGGAGATTCCCGAGGTGAAGGAATTCTTCACCCGCATCGGCACCGCCGAAATCGCGACCGACCCGATGTCGCCGGCGCAGACAGACGGCTACATCATGCTGAAGCCGCGCGCGGAATGGCCCGATCCGGACAAGCCGAAATCGGAGGTGATCGAGGCTATCGACCACGCTGCCGACGACATTCCCGGCAGCGCCTATGAAATCTCCCAGCCGATCCAGTTCCGTGTCAACGAGCTGATCTCCGGCGTGCGTAGCGACGTCGGCATCAAGGTCTTCGGCGACGACCTCGACATCCTCCAGGGCGCGGCAAAGCAGGTCGAGGCCGCAATCCGCAGCATCCGCGGCGCCAGCGACGTCAAGATCGAGCAGGTCTCGGGCCTGCCGATCCTCACCGTCCGGCTCGACCGCCAGGCGCTCGCCCGATACGGGCTCAGCATCGGTGAGGTGCAGGGCATCGTCGAGATCGCGGTCGGTGGCAAATCGGCAGGCAAGCTGTTCGAGGGCGACCGCCGTTTCGATATCGTCGTGCGCCTGCCGGAACATCTGCGCGGCAATCTCGACGCGATCCGGGCCATCCCGATCCCGCTGCCGCCGAGCGAGGAAGCAGCAAGCGGCACCGCCGTTCGAACAGCGCTGACCGCCTCTCCCCTTGCCCAGATGCGCTATGTTCCGCTGTCGTCGGTCGCAACTGTCGATGCGACGCCCGGTCCGAACCAGATCAGCCGCGAGAACGGCAAGCGGCGCATCGTCGTCACCGCCAATGTCCGCGCGCGCGACCTCGGCTCCTTCGTGAGCGAGGCGGAAGCCGCCGTCGCCGAGAAGGTCAAGCTGCCGCCGGGCTATTGGATCGGCTGGGGCGGCCAGTTCGAGCAGCTGGTCTCGGCGACCAAGCGGCTGATGATCGTGGTACCGGTGGCGCTGCTGCTGGTGTTCCTGCTGCTGTTTATGGGCATGGGATCGGCGGCGGATGCGGCTCTGGTGTTCTCCGGCGTGCCGCTGGCGTTGACGGGCGGCGTCGCGGCGCTTCTGCTGCGCGACATCCCGCTGTCGATCAGCGCCGGTGTCGGCTTCATCGCATTGTCGGGCGTGGCCGTTCTCAACGGCCTCGTCATCATCGCCTTCATCGAGCGGCTGCGCAGCGAGGGGCGCCCCGTGGCCGACGCGGTACGCGAAGGTGCGCTGACGCGGCTGCGCCCAGTGCTGATGACCGCGCTGGTCGCCTCCCTCGGCTTCGTGCCGATGGCGCTCGCCACCGGCGCCGGCGCCGAGGTGCAGCGTCCGCTGGCGACCGTGGTGATCGGCGGCATCATCTCCTCGACCGTGCTGACGTTGCTGGTGCTGCCGGCGCTCTATGCGCTGTTCCGGCGTGACGCGGCTGCCGAAACGCCTACAATGGCGCCTGATTTGGCGGCGTCCGGGGAGCGCTAGATTTGGGCAGCCACGACCATCACGGTCATCACCACCATGATCATGCCGGCCACGCGCATGACCACGGACATAACCATGGTCCTGGCCACGCGCATGTCCATGCGCCCGCCGATTTCGGCACGGCATTCGCGATCGGCATTTCGCTCAACACCGCGCTGGTCGTGGCCGAGGCGATCTACGGCTATATCGGCAACTCCACCGCCCTGCTCGCCGACGCCGGCCACAATCTCAGCGACGTGCTCGGCCTGGTCGTGGCCTGGTGCGCATCGATCGCGGCACGGCGCGCGCCGAGCGGCCGCTTCACCTACGGCTTTCGCGCCTCCACCATCCTGGCGGCGCTCGCGAACGCGGTGTTCCTGCTGGTCGCGACCGGCGCGATCGGCTGGGAAGCGATCTTGCGGCTGCGCGAGCCGGAGCCGGTCGCGGGCGTCACCGTGATGGTGGTCGCCGGCATCGGCATCCTCATCAACGGTTTTACCGCCATGCTGTTCGCGCGCGGACGCAAGGACGACATCAACATCGAAGGCGCCTATCTGCACATGGCGGCCGACGCCGCGGTCTCGCTCGGCGTCGTGGTCTCGGCGGCGCTGATCATCTGGACCGGCTGGCTCTGGCTCGATCCCCTCACCAGCCTCGTCATCTGCGCCACCATCCTGTGGAGCACCACCAGCCTGCTGCGCGGCTCCATCGACATGTCGATGGCTGCGGCGCCCAGGGGCACCGACATCGCCGCGATCAAGATCTTTCTGCTGGAGCGGCCCGGCGTCTCGGGAATCCACGACCTCCACGTCTGGCCGATCTCGACCACCGAGACGGCACTGACCTGCCATCTCGTCATGCCCACCGGAGCCGGCGATGCATTCCTGATGGAGACGGCGCAGATGCTGAGGGCGTCCTTCCGCATCGGCCACACCACGCTCCAGATCGAGACGCATCCCGACAATGGCTGCGCGCTCGCGCCGGATGATGTGGTGTAATGGGCACAACGCCTCCACATCGTCGCTTCGCTCCTCGCAATGACGACGTCGAGAGAGAGCGGCGCCTACGCCGCCTTCGCCGTCACGATCCAGATTGCGCCCTGGAGCGCCACGCTCTGTCCTTTGAGGAACGGCGCGAGCATCTCGCGGATCGAGGCTTTTGCGGCGGCATAGGTCTCCGGCGGATGGCCCTGGAGCGCGCGGCTGGCCGGGCCGATCTGGAGCGCGCCGTCCACGGCGGCATCGAGCCCGCCGCCGATGGCGACATCCATCGCGAGATTGTGCGGCTCCATCGCCACGTCCACGAAGCCCGCGCCTTTCAGGATGCGCATCACGCGCTCCTCCGAGGCGAAGGCGAACGGGCCCGGCTCTTCCGGCCCGACCGGCGGCATCTTCGGGACATGTTTGTAGACCGCCATCAGCGGCGCCATCATCCACGGATTTTCCTTCGGCTCGCGCCAGCAGGCGAAGGCGAGCCGTCCGGTCGGCTTCAGCGCGCGGCGGAGGTTGGTGAAGGACGCAATGGGATCGGCGAAGAACATCACGCCGAAGCGCGATGCCAACAGGTCAAAGCTCGCCGGCTCGAACGGATGGACCGTCGCATCCGCCAGCACGAAATCGAGCGGCAGGCCTTTTGGCGCAAACGCGCGCGCCTGCGCCAGCATCGGGTCGGAGACGTCGAGGCCGAGCGCGAAGCCATCGGGCGCGACAGCCTTCGCGAACGCGAACGTCGTCGCGCCGGAGCCGCAGCCGACATCGAGAACGCGCTCGCCCGGCTTCGGCTTGGCGCGATCGATCAGCACGGCGGCGATGGGGCCGAGCAAGCTTTCCTGGGCCGCGTGCCGATCGGCCCAGCGCTGCCCGCTCGGACCGTTCCAATAGGCGATCTGGTCGGCATTCTCTGCGTGTCCGCTTGGCTGTTCCATGGATCCCCTCCGGCAGCTTGGTCGAAAGACCCCGATGCCGAAAAGCAAGGACGCCGTCAACTGAGGCGGCCTGTTCGGTCCACCTGTCAGCGAGACGTTCTTGCGTTCACGCCGCACGACACGGCGTCAGAGGTTGACGGACCGCCGAGGTCTTCAACTGCCGACCTGCGCTACGCCGGATCATTCGGCCGCGAGCGAAACTCCGGTTCGCTTGGCGAGGACGCGGCGAAAGTCGGCTGCCAGCTCGTCGTAATAGTTGGCAAGCTCCTCGTAGAAGGCCCGACCGGCCTCATCAGGAGCTTCTTGAGCCGCTTTCATGCAGTGGGCGGCTTTCGACTCGTACCTTTCCAGCTTGATGCGAAGATCACTCATCACGGCGATACTCCACGCTGCCACAGGGAGCCGTCACGTTGGTTCGGATGGCGATCAAAAAGATGACCGAAAAAGGGCAATTTTGGACCCTTGGAGGGCGGCTCGTGGGCGTCCGATGCCAGGCGCAACGAGGCAGGACAGCCGCCTGCGGCCAAATCGGCGCGCCGTCAGCCGGAACTACCAAATTGGAATGATCGAGCCGCGGCGGCTCATGCGTCGCGCTTCGCTCAAACACGCTCGGCAACAATGTCGGTAGATGAGGTCCAGCAGAGCACACATTGGCCACCCCTCCATCGTGAATTGCGGGGGACATTGGCCGACTCGCGGGCGGACGCCTGTGACAATCATCACAAAGGCGGTCTTGCTCGAGCCCTGTTTGCGATGCGTTCGGGCCTTGCTCGAACACCCGCGGGAGGGCTAAAGAGGCGCCTTGGGGCGGTTAGCTCAGCTGGTTAGAGCATCTCGTTTACACCGAGAGGGTCCGCGGTTCGAATCCGTGACCGCCCACCAGCCCGCGCTCGCGCAGCGACGCAGGCTGCCACGCCGAATCCCAACGGGCGAAGGCGGGCTTTTTGCGGCGAGCTTCGGCTTGGCAAGCCAGCCTAATCCCCCGGCCTCCCCGGCAGCAACGGCACCGCGTCGATCCACACCGCCGCCGACTGGCACCAGATCTGCCTGACGGGCCGCAATTTGTCGCGCTGCCGGATTGAGCCCCAGCGGATACCCCAATCGTCAGCCTGGTCGCCCTCGCCGCTGGTGAACAGCGGGGAACCGCAGTCGGCGCAGAAGTGCTGGAAGCGCATCCGGCCGTTGTCGCCGCGCTTGCCGTAGACTTTTGGCGTGCCGCTGGTCAGCATGACGTCGGCGTTGCTACAGATCGCGGTCACCCGGAACGGCGATCCCGTCAGGGTCTGACAATCCCGGCAATGGCAGACCGACACCGTCTCGGGATCGATCTCGGCCTCGAAGGTGATCTGCCCGCAATGGCACTGCCCGTCGATCTGCATCGCCCTGATCCCTGCCCCCAAAACAAAAACGGCGCCCGAAGGCGCCGTTTTATCATCTTTCGCTGAACCTTAGTGAGCGGTCAGTCCGCCGGCGGCCTCGTCCCCGTCCGGCTTCATCACCTTGGTGTCCTCTTCCCAGACGATCGGCACCGGCTTCTTCACCAAGGCCTTGGCGACGACGTCGTCCAGACGTGACACCGGGATGATCTCCATGCCGCCCTTGATCGCATCGGAAATCTCCGTGAGATCCTTGGCGTTATCCTCGGGGATCAGCACCGTCTTGATGCCGCCGCGGGCAGCGGCCAGCAGCTTCTCCTTCAGGCCGCCGATCGGCAACACACGGCCGCGCAGCGTGATCTCGCCGGTCATCGCGACATCGTGGCGGACCGGAATGCCGGTCATGACCGAGATGATCGCGGTGGCCATCGCCACGCCCGCCGACGGACCGTCCTTCGGCGTCGCGCCTTCCGGCACGTGCACGTGGATGTCGCGCCGGTCGAACAGCGGCGGCTCGATGCCGTAGACGATCGCACGCGAGCGCACGTAGGACGCCGCCGCCGAGATCGATTCCTTCATCACGTCGCGCAGATTGCCCGTGACCGTCATCTTGCCCTTGCCGGGCATCATGACGCCTTCGATGGTCAACAGCTCGCCGCCGACATCGGTCCAGGCAAGGCCCGTGACGATACCGACCTGCGGCTCGCTCTCGATCTCGCCGAAGCGGTACTTCGGCACGCCGAGCAACTCTTCCAGAGTCTTCTCGGTGACCTTGACCGACTTCTTCTTGGAGATCATCAGCTCCTTCACCGCCTTGCGGGCGAGTGTGGAGAGCTCACGCTCCAGATTACGCACGCCCGCTTCGCGGGTGTAGCGGCGGATCAACAGCAGCAGCGCGTCGTCGTCGATCGAGAACTCCTTGGAGTCCAGGCCGTGCTTGGACACCGCGTTCGGGATCAGATGCTTGCGTGCGATCTCGACCTTCTCGTTCTCGGTGTAGCCCGCGATCCGGATGATCTCCATGCGGTCCATCAGCGGCCCCGGAATATTGAGCGTATTCGCGGTCGTGATGAACATCACGTTGGACAGATCGTAGTCGACCTCGAGGTAGTGGTCGTTGAAGGTCCCGTTCTGCTCGGGGTCCAGGACCTCGAGCAGCGCCGAAGACGGATCGCCGCGGAAATCGGCGCCCATCTTGTCGATCTCGTCCAGCAGGAACAGCGGATTGGACGACTTCGCCTTCCGCATCGACTGGATGATCTTGCCGGGCATCGAGCCGATATAGGTGCGGCGGTGACCGCGGATCTCGGCCTCATCGCGCACGCCGCCGAGCGAGACGCGCACGAACTCACGTCCGGTCGCCTTCGCGATCGACTTGCCGAGCGAGGTCTTGCCGACGCCGGGCGGTCCGACGAGGCAGAGGATCGGGCCCGTCAGCTTGTTGGCGCGCGACTGCACCGCGAGATACTCGACGATACGGTCCTTGACCTTCTCCAGCCCGTAGTGATCGGCATCCAGAACCGCCTGCGCCGATTCCAGATCCTTCTTCACCTTGGACTTCTTGTTCCACGGGATCGACAGCAGCCAATCCAGATAGTTGCGCACGACGGTCGCTTCCGCGGACATCGGCGACATCTGGCGCAGCTTCTTCAATTCATGCTGCGCCTTCTCGCGCGCTTCCTTGGAGAGCTTGGTCTTGGAGATCTTCTCTTCGAGATCGGCGAGTTCGTCGCGACCGTCGTCGTCGCCGAGCTCCTTCTGGATCGCCTTCATCTGCTCGTTGAGATAATACTCGCGCTGGGTCTTCTCCATCTGGCGCTTGACGCGCGAGCGGATGCGCTTCTCGACCTGCAGCACCGAGATCTCGCTCTCCATCAGGCCCAGCACCTTCTCGAGGCGCGTGGTGACCGACAGCGTCTCCAGGATTTGCTGGCGATCCGCAATCTTGACGGCGAGATGCGAGGCAACGGTGTCGGCGAGCTTGGCGAAATCGGTGATCGCCTGCACGACCCCGACGACCTCGGCCGAGATCTTCTTGTTGAGCTTCACATAGCTCTCGAAATCGGACACGACCGAGCGCGACAGTGCCTCCGCCTCGACCGACTTCGCATCGGTGTCGGCGAGCGCAATCGCGGTCGCTTCGTAGTACTCGCTGCGATCGGTGTATTTCTGCACGCGCGCACGCTCGAGCCCTTCGACCAGCACCTTCACGGTGCCGTCGGGAAGCTTCAAGAGCTGAAGCACGCTGGCGAGCGTACCGGTCTCGTAAATGGCATCGGGCGCCGGATCATCGTCGGACGCGTTCTTCTGCGTCGCGAGCATGATCAGCGCGTCGTTCTTCATCACCTCTTCGAGCGCGCGGATCGACTTCTCGCGACCGACGAAGAGCGGAACGATCATGTGCGGGAAGACGACGATGTCGCGCAGCGGCAGCACGGGATAGGCGTGCGTTTCGCCATGGACGATGGTTGGCCGGGGTTTTGGATTAGTCATGGCCTTTTCCTTTTGCTTTACCCCCTTGCACGCAGCCCGCCATGCTCATGCGCAACCGCCACAAGGTGCCGAGGTGATCCACAAAACCGGCCTACCATTCTAAGGTTGGACCGGGCTTGCCGGATCGGAACTGAGGCGAATCTTGAAGAGAATTTTCGCTCGCCGTCGACATTAGGTGGCTATCGACCGGGGGGGTGTCAAGTCATTGAAAGACGCGCGCCATCAGGCGCTTACGCACGCGTATAAGCGACGCAACATCGGCTGCGGAGAACCATTCCGCAGCCGCTACTATCAAAGACGATTGGAGCGTTCCAGCGCCGCAAATCAGGCGCTGGCGTTCTCGACGGCGCGATCGGACCGATCGGCGTAGATGTAGAGCGGACGGGCCGTACCTTCCACGACTTCGCGCGAAATCACGACTTCTTCCACACCTTCCAGGCCCGGCAGGTCGAACATGGTCTCGAGCAGGATCGCCTCGAGGATCGAACGCAGACCACGCGCGCCGGTCTTGCGCTCGATCGCCTTGCGGGCGACCGCGCCAAGCGCCTCGTCGGCGAAGGTCAGCTCGATGTTCTCCATCTCGAACAGCCGCTGGTACTGTTTCACCAGCGCGTTCTTCGGCTCGGTGAGGATCTTCTTCAGCGAAGTCTCGTCCAGATCCTCGAGCGTCGCCACGACCGGCAGACGGCCGACGAATTCGGGGATGAGACCGTACTTCAGGAGGTCCTCAGGCTCGACGTGGCGGAAGATCTCGCCGGTACGGCGATCCTCCGGCGCGAGCACCTGGGCGGCGAAGCCGATCGAGGTCGACCGCCCGCGCGCCGAGATGATCTTCTCGAGGCCGGCGAACGCACCGCCGCAGATGAACAGGATGTTGGTGGTATCCACCTGCAGGAACTCCTGCTGCGGATGCTTGCGGCCGCCCTGCGGCGGGACCGAAGCCACCGTGCCTTCCATGATCTTCAGCAGCGCCTGCTGCACGCCCTCACCCGACACGTCGCGCGTGATCGAGGGATTGTCGGACTTGCGGCTGATCTTGTCGATTTCGTCGATGTAGACGATGCCGCGCTGGGCGCGCTCGACATTGTAGTCGGCGGCCTGGAGCAGCTTCAGGATGATGTTCTCGACGTCCTCGCCGACATAGCCGGCTTCGGTCAGCGTCGTGGCATCGGCCATCGTGAACGGCACGTCCAGGATGCGGGCGAGCGTCTGCGCGAGCAGCGTCTTGCCCGAACCGGTCGGACCGATCAGCAGGATGTTCGACTTCGCGAGCTCAACGTCGTTGTGCTTGGTCTGGTGGTTGAGGCGCTTGTAGTGATTGTGCACCGCGACCGACAGGACCTTCTTCGCATGGCTCTGGCCGATGACGTAATCGTCCAGGACCTTGCAGATTTCCTTCGGCGTCGGAATGCCGTCGCGCGACTTCACGAGCGAGGATTTGTTTTCCTCGCGGATGATGTCCATGCAGAGCTCAACGCACTCGTCGCAGATGAAGACCGTGGGACCCGCGATCAGTTTGCGGACTTCGTGCTGGCTCTTGCCGCAGAACGAGCAATACAGTGTGTTCTTGGAGTCGCTCGTGCCGACCTTACTCATTCATGTCTCCGTCCGCGGTTCGATCCCGCTCCGCTCGATCGCTCCATTCCGGCACGCATGCCGTATGAAGTTCAAATAGAGCAAATTCCGTACCAAAAAAGACCCTACGCGTTAGATCCCGTGCGAATCACGGTCACTCGATTCTCCGCGATCATAGCCGATCAATCGTAGCCAACCATGCTGTCACCCGACTATCAAGAATTCGCTAATCGAGGGGGCGCTGGCTACCCGTGACAATACCGTGATTTCACGTCTTGGCACGGACGAAGTGATCGAAATCGCCCCGGAGTTGCTGGATTGCCACGAAAAACAAGCACGAAAGCGGAACTTTCTGCCTGTCGCGGGGCGCAAGACTGTTTTTTGCGCCGCCGCGTAGTGCGCCGTTAACGTGAACGTCGCCCTGACGATCCCGAGAAATCCCCATAGGTATTCCAGGGATCGATGTTGCAGCCCCGTTCGCGTTACTGCGGTTTCGCCGCCGGCTCTTCGGCGCGCTTGTCGATGACCCTGTCGACCAGGCCGAACTCCTTGGCGTCGTTCGCGGTGAGGAACTTGTCGCGTTCCAGCGCGTCCTCGATCGTCTTGTAGGTCTGACCGGTGTGCTTCACGTAGATCTCGTTGAGCCGCTTCTTCAGGTTCAGGATTTCCTGCGCGTGCAGCATGATGTCGGTGGCCTGGCCCTGGAAGCCACCGGAGGGCTGATGCACCATGATGCGCGCGTTCGGCAGCGAGAAGCGCATGTCCTTCTCGCCGGCGCAGAGCAGCAGCGAGCCCATCGAGGCGGCCTGGCCCGTGCACAGCGTCGAGACCGGCGGGCGGATGAACTGCATGGTGTCGTAGATCGCAAGGCCCGACGTCACCACGCCGCCCGGCGAGTTGATGTACATCGAGATTTCCTTCTTCGGATTTTCCGCTTCAAGGAACAGGAGCTGCGCGACCACCAGCGTCGACATGCCGTCCTCGACCGGCCCGGTCAGGAAAATGATGCGCTCCTTCAACAGGCGCGAGAAGATGTCGTAGGCGCGCTCGCCACGGTTGGTCTGCTCGACCACCATGGGCACGAGGTTCATGTAGGTTTCAACCGGATCGCGCATGAGTCACCTAGGGTTTTAGGAGGCGGACATTGCCAGTCTTGGCTGCCAGTTTGGCTGGATTTGCCGGAAGGCCGATGGACGCCAGTGATGCAGGAAGTGGGTAGAGGTAGAACGCTTGGTATAAGACTTGGGTACAGGGCGTACCGACAGATATAGCCCAATTCGCGCCAGACAAGTGCGGAGCGAATTAAGGCTTAATCCACGGGGCACTTGAAGCTGATTCTCGCAAACAGGCCCAGCCAGCCAGTTGGCTAGCCGGGCCCCTTTGCTGATCATCCTTAATGGAAGGCTTTCCTAGAGCCCCGTTCCGATTGAATCGGAACGGGGCTCTAGATTCTAAGTTTGACGCGTTTTCTTTACGCGAACCGGTATCCACTTCGCTCGAAAACGCTCTAGAGCCTTCAGGCTGCGGTCTTTTCCGCGTCCTCGTCCTTGTAGAGGTCCTCGCGCGAGACCTTCTTCTCGGTCACGTTGGCGAGCTCGAGGATGAAGTCGACGACCTTGTCCTCGTAAATCGGTGCACGAAGCTGGGCCAGCGCCTGGGCGTTGCTGCGGTAATAGTCCCAGACTTCCTTCTCGCGGCCCGGCATCGAGCGAGCGCGCTCGATCACGGCGCGGCCGACCTCGTCGTCGGTCACGGTGATCTTGTTCTTCTCGCCGATCTCGGACAGCACGAGGCCGAGCCGAACGCGGCGGTCGGCGATCTTGCGGTACTCGTCCTTGGCCTTGTCTTCGGTGGTATCCTCGTCCGCGAAGGTCTTGCCGGCCGAATCCATCTCGGCCTTGACCGAGTTCCACATCAGATTGAACTCCTCGTCGACGAGCGACGGCGGCGCTTCGAAGCGATGCGCCTCGTCGAGGCGGTCGAGCAGCGCACGCTTGACGCGCTGGCGCGTCGCGCCGGCGAACTCGGCAGCCAGACGCTCGCGCGCGGCTTCCTTCAGCTTGTCCAGCGATTCGAGGCCCAGCGTCTTGGCGAACTCGTCATCGATCGCGACGTCCTGCGGCGCCTCGATCGAGGTCGCGGTGGTCTCGAACTCGGCCGGCTGGCCGGCGAGCTTGTCGTTCATGTAGTTCTTGGGGAACGACACTTTCAGCGTGCGCGTCTCGCCCGCGCCGATGCCGGTGAGCTGCTCCTCGAAGCCGGGGATGAAGGTATTGGAACCGATCGCTACCTGGATGCCCTCGCCGGTGCCGCCCTCGAAGACTTCGCCGTTGATTGTGCCCTTGAAGTTGATGGTGACGCGGTCGCCCGACTCGGCCTTGGCGCCCTCGGCCTTGGCCGCATAGCCGCGGTTGCTGTCGGCGATGCGCTTGATGGCTTCGTCGACATCGGTGTCGGACACGTCAGCGACGGGCTTCTCGACCTGGAAGCTCTTGAAGTCGGCGAGCGCGATCGCGGGCACCACTTCGATCGCGACCGTGTAGGTCAGATCGGTCTTGCCGTTGAGCAGTTCCTCGACCTCGGCCTGCTCGCTCGGCATGGTGATCTTCGGCTCGGTCGCAAGCTTGAAGCCACGGTCGGAGAACAGCTGCGTGTTGGTGTCGCGGATGGTCTGGTCGATGGTCTCGGCCATCACCGAGCGGCCATAGACCTTCTTCAGGTGAGCGACCGGCACCTTGCCGGGGCGGAAGCCGTTGATGCGGACCTTGTCCTTGAGATCGACGAGTTTGGCACCAGCCTTGGCGTCGAGATCAGACGCGGGAACGCTGATCTTGAACTCGTGCTTCAAACCTTCCGAGAGGGTTTCTGTGACCTGCATGGCGTCCAATCTTCTTCTCGCTCGGCCCCGGCACGCATGCGTCGGGACGCTGTCATTAATCGAACCGGCGCGAGGCAAGACGCCTCAACGCCGGTGGTTCATCGGACCACTTCCGCCGGAAACACTCCGTGAGGAAGCAGCCCTTCGGTAATCCGTGCAAACGCTGAAAGCGCTTGGTGCGGGCGGAGGGACTCGAACCCCCACAACTTTCGTCACTGGAACCTAAATCCAGCGCGTCTACCAGTTCCGCCACGCCCGCGTGAATTTGCATCAAGACCGGCCGCGATGCCGCGGGCGGCCGGGCTTATAGCATGTGCCTGACTGTTCGCAGCAAAAAAATGGCCCGATAGAGTCAGGCTTTAAGTAGGCGCGACGGCTGGACTTATCCAGCGCTTCATGGTCCGCATCAAGCCATGAAAACGCGGATCTCTGACCCGACCCGGCGTGAGGTTTTGGCCGGACTTGGAGCTGGACTTGGAGCCGGACTTGGAGCCGGACTTGGAGCCTCCGCGGCCGGGCTGATCGCCGGCGGCGCAACCCCCGCTGTCACCGCCCAGCTCGCCCTGCAGGCAAGGCCGGCAACCCTGGCGCTCAGGCCGGGTCAGCCGGCGACACCGATCTGGGAGCTGGCCGCCGTAAGCCATATCGGGAACGTCCGTCTCAAGCGAGGCGACCGCTGCGAGGTGGTCTTCCGGAACGACCTGCCTGTCCCGCTTGCGCCAGTCTGGTACGGCCTGAATGGCCCGGCCGGGGCCGACCCGTTGCGAGGGCGTACGCCGACTGCGCCGAATGTGACTGAAACCTCAATTGTTTCAATACCAAACGCAGGAACTCTGGCAGCCGACTTCCGTCTCTTCGAAGACGGTCTGAAGCTGCCCGCGCGCCCGCTTCCGATCATCGCCGGCGAGACAAATCGCGTCCCTGTCGACCGCGACGAGGTCCTGTTGATCGAGGAATGGCGCCTGCGGCCGGATGGGACCGCGCTTCCGCCCGGCCGCGTTCCCGAGGACACGACACCGCTCTTCACGCTCAATGGGCGGACTTCATTCGAACTCTCAGCGGCGGCCGGCGAGCGGCTGCGGCTGCGCTTTATCAACGGCTCGCAACGTTCTGTTCTGGCGATCAAATTGGAAGGCCACGAGGTCCAGGTGATGGCCCTCGACGGACAGCCGGCCGAGCCATTCCCGGCGCGCAACGGCGCCCTGGTGCTCGCCCCCGGCGCACGCGCCGACGCCTTCGTGGACGCGGCCACATCGGCCCCATTCCTGTTGCATGACGGCAAGGAGGCGCGCCAGGTCGGGAGCCTCACGATATCAGGCAAGCTCGAGCGGCGCGCGCCGCTGCTGCCACCACAGCCGCTCCCCCTGAACGACCTCCCCGAGAAGCTCGACCTCAAAGGCGCCCTGCGGTTCGATGTCGCGCTCGGCGCGCCCGACGCCGGCTGGGCACGGCCTGCAAGCTTCTCCGTCTCCTCCAATCCGGCCTTCCGCGCCAGGACCGGCCGCACCGTCGTGCTGGCCCTCAAGAACCCCGGACCGGCCACGATCGTGTTTCACCTGCACGGCCATCATTTTCGCCTGCTCGACAAGCTCGACGACGGCTGGAAGCCCTACTGGCTCGACACGCTCGCAATCGAGCCCGGCCAAACCCAGCGCATCGCATTCGCGGCGACCTCACCCGGACCCTGGCTGATCGAATCCGTCGTGACCGACTGGGCCGCGCCGCGGCTGGTGCGCTGGTACGGGGTGGAGTGAGCGACTTACCGGCGCGTCCAGAGGTAGCGAGCGTCGGGCTCCCGCTCCTCGTTCCGCGCCCCGTCGGTCTGCTCAACCAGTGCGAACCCGCGCGCCTCATAGAAGCGCCGCGCCGGCGCGTTGCGCTCGAAGGTCCAGAGCTCCAGCTGGTCGCTGGCCCGCTTGGCGACATCGAGGAGTTCTGTGCCGACGCCGCACCCCTGGGCGGCGGGAAGCACATAGAGCTGCTCGACCCAACCTTCGCGGAAGGCGATGATCCCGCTCAGGACGCCATCATCGAACCGTCCCCACACACGGCACGTCGTGAAAACGCGCTCGCGGTAAAACCAGCTGTCCTCGTCAGGTGTGTGCAGCCCAACGAGCCACGGCATCGCCCGGTCAAACGCAATCCGATGGACCTGCGCGGCCTCGCCCATATCGGTGAGTGCGAGCAGCCTGAGCACTAGTACTCCACCCCGAGCGCATTATAGATCCGCCGGTGCACGGCCGGCAGCGTCTCGGTCAGGTCCTCCGCGATCAGGCCGGGCCCCGCCTCGCTTCCCGCCTCGCCATGCATCCAGACGCCGATGCTGGCGGCTTCGAAGGCCGGCACGCCCTGCGCCAGAAGTCCTGCGATGATGCCGGCGAGCACGTCGCCGGCGCCGGCGGTGGCGAGCCAGGGCGGCGCGTTGGCGGCGATGGTGGCGCGCCCGTCGGGCGCGGCGATGGTGGTATCCGGCCCCTTCAGCAGCACGACCGCACCACAGCGCTCGGCGGCGGCGCGGACGCGCTCCAGCTTCGAGCGGCCCGGATGTTTGTTGCTGAGGTCGGAGAACAGGCGCGGAAATTCACCCTCGTGCGGCGTCAGCACGACCGCACTGTCCTCAGAGGACTTGATCGATTCAAACAGCCGCTCGGGGTTTGCGGCAAAGCTCGTCAGCGCATCCGCGTCCAGCACCAGATGCCGCTGCGCGTGAAGCGCCGTGTGGACCAGATCGCAGGTGCGATCGCCGACGCCCGCGCCGGGTCCGATCAGGCAGGTGTTGTAGCGCTTGTCGCCGAGCAACGCGCCGAATTCGACCGCTGTGTCGCAGGCCCGAACCATCACCGCGGTGAGCGCGCTGGCATTGATCGCGAGCGCATCGCGCGGGGTCGCCAGCGTCACGAGGCCGGCTCCGGCCCGCAAAGCGCCACGGGCGGCGAGCCGCGCTGCGCCAGTCGCGGCGGCATCGCCCGAGACCGCCAGCACGTGGCCCCGTGCGAATTTATGGCCGTCGATGCGCGGCACCGGAAAGGCGGTGCCCCAGAAATCCGGATCGTTCTCGAAGGTCCGCGGCGCGATCTCGTCCAGCACCTGTGCGTCGATGCCGATGTCGGCGACGCGCACGTGGCCGCAATGCATCCGGCCGGGCAGCAGCAAATGCGCCGGCTTCTTGCGGAAGAAGGTGACGGTCTCGGTGGCGTTCACCGCCGCACCCATCAAAGCTGCGCTGGTGCCGTTGATGCCGCTCGGCAGGTCGACCGCGAGCACCGGGGCGCCGTTGGCGTTGATCGCTTCGATCATCGCATGCGCCTCGCCGTCGACCGGGCGACTGAGGCCCGCGCCGAACAGCGCATCGATGATCAGCGCGGGCTTGCCGATCGCCTGCGGATTGAACGGCAGCACCGGGTGCTTCCAGCCGCGCGCCGCGGAGGCCGCGTCACCCTGGAGCTGGTCGCGCTCGCACATCAGGATCACCGAGACGTCGCGCCCTTGCGCGGCGAGCTCCGCGGCTGCGACAAAACCGTCGCCGCCATTGTTGCCGGGACCGGCCACGATCAGGATCGGCCCCTCCTCCACCAGCGCATTGGCGGCCTCCGCGACCGCCTGCCCCGCGCTGAGCATCAGCTTGAAGCCGGGCGTGCCTGCCGCAATACTGAGCTGGTCGGCACGCTGCATTTCAGCGTTGGTCAGAACTTCCATGCCACTTCCCTGGTCCAAACGCCTTTTCAACAGGCACGTTCCGTACAGGCCCACCCGGCAGAACAACGATTTGCACAGATATTGAACCGATTGCCTATTTCGTAGTCTGCGGTATTTTGAGCCAGTCGGCTCCACCTATCAGAGATGCGCGTTAAAAGGCTGATAACGCTCCAATAATCAGGGCATTTGCAACTTGGCATAGACCCTGCTTTCGAGGAAGCCGCTTCGGTTCGTCGTGCTCACTGGCAATCTATCAGGGTGTGGCCGGCCGTTGTTGCCGGGCTGGTCAGGCATCCCGGCATAGCGAAGACAAGATCGTGCGTTAAGAAAAGCGCATCCTGACGAAGACGTTGCTATTTGATCGAAAGGCCGGGAGGCGCGCAGTGAAGAAAATCGAAGCCATCATCAAGCCATTCAAGCTCGACGAGGTGAAGGAAGCGCTTCAGGAAGTCGGCCTGCAAGGCATCACCGTGACCGAGGCCAAGGGCTTTGGCCGGCAGAAGGGCCACGCCGAGCTTTACCGCGGCGCAGAATACATCGTCGATTTCCTCCCCAAGGTGAAGATCGAGATCGTGATCGGCGACGATCTGGTCGAGCGCGCCATCGACGCGATCCGCCGCGCCGCGCAGACCGGGCGCATCGGCGACGGCAAGATTTTCGTCTCCAATATCGAAGAGGCGATCCGCATCCGGACCGGCGAATCCGGGCTGGACGCTATCTGAGCCGGGTGCTATCCCGCATTTTGCGACACTCCGACAAGAAAAAGGCTGCTTCGGCGGCCTGATTTTGTTTGTGCGCTCGCGCGCGAACTCGCCAAAAGCGAGAACAATCTTGCTCACCTGGAAACCGACCCGCAGAGCCAAAAGGGGTATGCATGAAGACCGCCAAAGACGTCCTGAAATCGATCAAGGACAACGACGTCAAATACGTCGACCTGCGCTTCACCGATCCGCGCGGCAAGTGGCAGCACGTGACGTTCGACATCAGCATGATCGATGAGGACATTTTCGCCGAAGGGACGATGTTCGACGGCTCCTCGATCGCCGGCTGGAAGGCGATCAACGAGTCCGACATGTGCCTGATGCCGGATCCGGTGACCGCGACGATCGACCCGTTCTTCGCCGAGACCACCATGGTCATCACCTGCGACGTGCTCGAGCCGACCACCGGCGAGCCCTACAACCGCGACCCCCGCGGCATCGCCAAGAAGGCCGAGGCCATGGTGAAGTCGATGGGCGTGGGCGACAGCGTGTTCGTCGGCCCCGAAGCCGAGTTCTTCGTGTTCGACGACGTGCGCTTCTCCGCCAACCCCTACAACACCGGCTTCCGTCTCGACTCCTCGGAGCTGCCGACCAACTCCGACACCGAATATGAAGGCGGCAATCTCGGCCACCGCGTCCGCACCAAGGGCGGCTACTTCCCGGTGCCGCCGCAGGACTCCGTGCAGGACATGCGCTCCGAAATGCTCGGCGCCATGGCCAAGATGGGCGTCAAGGTCGAGAAGCATCACCACGAAGTCGCGTCCGCCCAGCACGAGCTCGGCATGAAGTTCGACACGCTGACGCTGATGGCCGACCACATGCAGATCTACAAGTACTGCATCCACCAGGTCGCGCACATCTACGGCAAGACCGCCACCTTCATGCCGAAGCCGGTCTATGGCGACAACGGCTCGGGCATGCACGTGCACCAGTCGATCTGGAAGGACGGCAAGCCGGTGTTCGCCGGCAACAAGTACGCCGACCTGTCGGAGACCTGCCTTCACTACATCGGCGGCATCATCAAGCACGCCAAGGCGATCAACGCCTTCACCAACCCGTCGACCAACTCCTACAAGCGTCTGGTCCCGGGCTATGAGGCTCCCGTGCTGCTCGCCTACTCCGCGCGCAACCGCTCGGCCTCCTGCCGCATCCCCTACACCGCTTCGCCGAAGGCCAAGCGTGTCGAGGTGCGCTTCCCCGATCCGCTCGCCAATCCCTATCTCGGCTTCGCCGCGATGCTGATGGCCGGCCTCGACGGCATCAAGAACAAGATCGATCCGGGTCCGGCGATGGACAAGGACCTCTACGACCTGCCGAAGGAAGAGCTGAAGCAGATCCCGACGGTGTGCGGCTCGCTCCGCGAGGCGCTCGAAAACCTCGACAAGGACCGCGGCTTCCTCAAGAACGGCGGCGTGTTCGACGACGACTTCATCGACAGCTACATCGAGCTGAAGATGACCGAGGTCGAGCGCTTCGAAATGACCCCGCACCCGGTCGAGTTCGACATGTACTATTCGGGCTAAGCGGCCCAAACTCTCTGCGACAAGCAAAAGGCGCTCCGCGAGGAGCGCCTTTTCGTTTTGGGGAGTCGCAGGGTGGATTACGCTAACCCACCCTGCAGGACACGACGCGCCCAATCACCACGTTGCAGTGAAGGCGCGCTGGAGCTCGGCCGGAGCCGTAACCCCGCCCGCGATCAGCAATTGAGTGAGAACACGGGCCTTCTGCGGATTGAGGTCCTCGGACACGACGAACCCGTTCTTGTCGTCGTCAACCTCGACATTCCGGGTGACGAAGCCGGATCGGACCCGCGTCGAGCGGACGACGATGACGCCCTTCTTCGCCGCCGCTTCGAGCGCATCGAGGGCCTGCTTCGACGTGTTGCCGTCGCCGACGCCGGCCAGCACGATGCCCTTGGCGCCGTGCGAAATGGCGTCCTCGATCGGAACGGCGTCCATGTTGGCATGCGAGTAGACGATCTCGACGCGCGGCAATTGCTCGCCCGCCGGGAGCGGATAGGTCGTGCGCTTGCCGGCGGCCTGGGTCATGAAACGGATGCCGCCGGCGGTGTCGACATAGCCGATCGGGCCGTCATTGGGGGAGCTGAACGTCTCGATGCTCGTGGTGTTGGTCTTGGTGATCGAGCGGGCGCTTTGGATCTTGTCGTTCAGCACGGCCATCACGCCGCGGCCGCGAGAGCGCGGATCGGCCGCCACCTGCACCGCTTCGTACAGATTGCCGGGGCCGTCCGCACTCACCGCCGTGGCCGGACGCATCGAACCGACGATCACCACCGGCTTGTCGCCGCGCACGACATTGTCGAGAAAGAACGCGGTCTCCTCGAGCGTATCCGTGCCGTGGGTGATGAGGATTCCATCGGCTTCATTCTTGTCGAAGGCGTCTTGGATGCGGCGGGCCAGGGCAAACCAGACCTTGTCGTTCATGTCCTGGGATCCGATCGACGAAATCTGCTCAGCGTTCAGCTTCGCGAGCTTGTCCAGGCCCGGTACCGACTGCATCAACTGCTCCCCGGTGATCTGGCCGGATTTGTACGCGCCGGTCGCGCGCGCGTCGGCCTGGCCTGCGATGGTACCTCCCGTCGCAAGCACGAGAATGCGCGGCAGGCTAGCCGCCGTCGCGTCCTTGCCCGGCTCTGCGGCCTGCGCCGCATCGATCCCCCACGACCAAAGTGCGAGGGCGACCAGCGGGACGGTGAGCATCAATGTCCGATTTCGGCGGCGGCTTGCTGGTCTGGCGGCATGCTTCATCATCGAATTCTCCTCCCGTTTAAGTTGGGAGCAATATTCGACACCTCCATTTGGGCCGAAGATGGGTCATCCTGCCGCTGATGGCTACGGGTTGTCGCGCCGCGGCACAAAATGGTCGAGCAGGCCCGTCGGCAGCGGAAAGACGATGGTCGACGACCGTTCGCCCGCGATGTCGTGCAGGGCCGCGAAATAACGTAGTTGCATCGCCTGAGGCTCCTGCGCGAGAATCCGGCCGGCCTCGACGAGCTTTTCGGCAGCCTGCTGCTCGCCCATCGCATTGATCACCTTGGCCCGCCGCAACCGCTCCGCCTCGGCCTGTTTAGCAATCGCGCGCACCATGGTTTCATTGAGATCGACGTCCTTGATCTCGATGCCGGTGACCTTGATGCCCCAGACGTCGGTCTGCTTGTCGAGGATCTCCTGGATGTCCGCGTTCAACCTGTCGCGCTCGGCGAGCATCTCGTCGAGCTCGTGCTTGCCGAGCACCGAGCGCAAGGTGGTCTGGGCGAGCTGGCTGGTCGCGGCCATGTAGTCGCCGACCTTGATGATGGCCCGTTCGGGGTCGACGATGCGGAAGTACAGAACGGCGTTGACCTTGACGGAGACGTTGTCCCGCGAAATCACGTCCTGCGGCGGCACGACCTGCACCATCACCCGCAGATCCACCTTCACCAGTTGCTGCACGATCGGAATGAGGATGATGAGGCCCGGGCCCTTCACGCCGGTAAAGCGGCCGAGCGTAAAGATGACGCCACGCTCGTACTCGCGCAGGATTCGAATAGCCTGGGACAGGAACATGATGACAAGCAACGCGAGCGCCGCATAGGTCAGATATTCCAGCATCATGATGTACCTCCCTCGCCTGTTGGTGCGCGCCGTATCAGCAGCGTCAGGTCGACGATGTTGGCGACTTCGACCGTCTCTCCAGGCTTGAACGTTTCGGCGCCGCGCGCCTGCCAGCGCTCACCATGGGCGAAGACATGACCTTCGTTCCCATTCCAGTCGAGAACCTCGGCGGGCAAGCCTCGCATGGCCTGCGCGCCGACCAGTGCAGGAGCCCTGCCGACGCGCCGAAGCGAACCGAGCACGACGAGCGCAAAGCCGGCGAACACTGCTGCGGTGATGCCGATCACCCACCACGACAGGTGGTAGCCCGGCGCCTCGCCCCTGAAAAGCATCAGCGCTCCCAGCACGAACGCGATGATCCCTCCGAGCCCGATTACCACGGTCGGGTTGAAGGCTTCGATGGTGAGAAGCACGAGTCCAACCAACATCAGGGCGAGGCCGGCATAATTGATCGGCAGCAGATTGAGCGCATAGAGGCCGATCAGCAGGCAGATCGCGCCGACGACTCCGGGGGCGACGGCTCCAGGAGACATGAACTCGAAGATCAAGCCGTAGATGCCGACCATCAGGAGAATGAACGCCACGTTCGGATCGGTGATCACCGCCAGGAAGCGGGATATCGGTCCGGGATCGATGGCTTCAACGACGGCATCCTTTGTCACCAGGCGTTGCGTCTTGCCGCCTGCGACCTCGACCACGCGACCATCGATCTGCCTCAGCAATTCAGCCTGATCGCGCGCGACGAGATCGATGGCATGAGCCTCTAGCGCGGCGTTCGCAGAGAGCGTGGCAGCCTCACGGACCGCCTTCTCCGCCCAGTCCACATTGCGGTTGCGCAGCTCCGCAAGGCTGCGGATGAAGGCAACCGCATCATTGGTCGCCTTTGCCGTCATGGCATCCTTGGGCTGATCCTTGGACTCGCTCTGCTGGTCACCGTCCTTCTTGTCCTTGCCGCCCTTGTCCGCCGGTCCGCTCGGAAGACCCGGCAGCGGCCCGCCGATCTGCACCGGCGTCGCGGCGCCAATATTGGTGCCCGGCGCCATCGCCGCGATGTGGGTCGCATAAAGGATATAGGTCCCCGCGCTCGCCGCGTGGGCGCCGGAGGGAGCGACGTAACCGACGACAGGGATCGGCGAGGCCAGCACATCCGCGATGATCTCGCGCATGCTGGAATTGAGGCCGCCGGGCGTGTTCAGTCTCAGGAGCACGACCTCGGCACGCCGTTCGCTTGCCTTGGCCAAAGCCTCCTTCACGTAGCTGGCCGACGCAGGGCCTATGGCTCCGTCGATCGAAACGATCAATGCAAGACGGCCGTTCTCCTCCGCTGAGCTGGGAAGGAGGCAGCAGATCAAAGCCACGACGCCAATCGCCGCAACGAGGGCCGCCTTCATGGTCTGCACGGCAGGGCTCCCTTGCAGAACATATGGTGGGCGTCTTGCGAACCTCAATGCGGCCGCGTGCAGGCCATGGTCGTGATTGTGCGATGCAATGGAAATCGCCCCGCAGATCGATTGAGCACAGGGCGGTGGCGAACCATGCCTTGGGCTGGTCCGCCCGCGCACGCTGCGCTGCTACGGCCGTCGGACCCGCACGCCATCCGCGCCGATCGTGCCGAACATGCCGGCGATGATCTCAGGCGTCGGCTGCATGCCGCCCAGCGACCAGTGCGCCGGCTCCTGCTCCTCGATCCTGACCCAGACGTTGCGGCGGAAATCCGGGTTGCCCTGCCCTTCGACCTCGACCAGGAGATCGGTGACGCGTTCGAGCAGGGTCTTCTTTTGCCCGGCATCCAGGATGCCGCGGACGGTGGAAATGGTGACGTAAGGCATGTCTCTCTCCAATGATGTCGTGTGACGACGGCACGAGACTGGACCTGACAGCGCCGGCAAGGCAGTGGCGGATGAGACAGAGATCGGGCAATTTCCGCCACGCAGCCCCGCGCCGATCGGCTAGGATCGCCGCGCCTGTCCTGGAGGTCTCATGAAGCTCGCAATTCTGGCGCTGGAAGGCTGCATGCATTCGGCGATCGCCGGGGTCGCCGACATCCTGTCGCTCGCCAATCACGTGATGCAGCAGAGCGGTGCGAAAACGCGCTTCGCCTGGGAGGTGCTTTCGCTCGACGGCAAGCCGGTGCGCGCCGGCGGCGGCCAGATGGTCGCCGTCGATGGCGCGGTCGGCAAACGCGGTCGCTTCGACGCGATCCTCGTCCCCGGCAACCTCGTCGATCACGTCACGGCGGAACGCCTGCAACCGCAATATGCCCGCGCCGGCGCCTGGCTTCGGCAGCAGCATGCGAGCGGCCGGCTGATCGGCGCATTCTGCAGCGGCGTGTTCCTGCTTGCAGGCAGCGGCCTGCTCGACCACCGCCGCGCCACCATCACCTGGTGGCTGCAAGGCGAGCTGCGGCAGCGCCATCCCACCATCGACCTCGCTGCCGACGCCGTCATCACCGTCGCGGACCGCATCGTCTGCGCGGCCGGACCAATGTCGTGGGTCGACCTCCTGCTCAGGCTGATCGAGATGGTCGACGGCAAGGAGATTGCAAAGCTCTGCGCGGACTACGTCGTCATCGACACCGCGCAACGCACCCAATCGATCTTCATGCCCATCGGCTATTTGCTGTCGCAGGACCCGCTGCTGACCAGGGCCGACCTGCTGGTTCGGCGCACCGGCAAGAGCCCGATGACGGTCAAGCGCCTCGCCGATGCGCTCGGCCTCAGCGAGCGCACGCTGAACCGGAAGTTCCAGGAGCTCACGCGCGAGCCGCCGCAAGCCTTCATCATGCGTCGCCGCGTCGAGCACGCGCGCACGCTGCTGGAGACGACGGCGCAGCCGATCAAGACCATCGCACGCACGGCCGGCTATGAGGACGAGAGCAGCTTTCGCAAGGCGTTTCGCAAGCTAACCCTGATGTCGCCGCAGGCCTATCGCGCAAGACGGATGGTGCAGACGGCGTAAGCCGCGAAACCAAGGCGCCGTTCAGTCGAGGGCTGCGAGCGAGCTTCTTGCTACGCCGCCGCGCGCTGGCGCACAACCATCGCCTCGCCGAACGCCTCGAACAGCTTGCGGTTGATCGGATTGCGCTGCGGGTCGTATTCGGCGTGCCATTGTACGCCGAGCGCGAAGGTCGGGGCTTCCGCGATGCGGATCGCCTCGATGGTGCCGTCCTCGGCGACGCCCTCGATCAGCACGCGCTTGCCGGGATCGAGAATGCCCTGGCCATGCAGCGAATTGACCCTGATCTTCTCGCAGCCAAGCAGTTTTGCGAACGCGCCGCCCGGCGTGAGGTCGACGTCGTGACGGTCGGCGAACACCACGGTCGGATCGGGATGAATCTCGCCGTTCTCGAGCCTGGGCATGCGGTGGTTCATGCGGCCGGGGATCTCGCGGATCTCCGGATGCAGCGAGCCGCCGAAGGCGACGTTCATCTCCTGCAGGCCCCGGCAGATGCCGAACAGCGGAATGCCGCGGGACACGCAGGCGACCGACAGCGCCAGCGCCACCTCGTCGCGGTGGATGTCGTAGGGCTCGTGCCGCTCGCACGGATCGACATTGAAACGGGTCGGATGGACGTTGGCGCGGGCGCCGGTGAGCACGATCCCGTCGACCACATCGAGCAGCGCGCCGATATCGGTGATGTCGGGCGCTCCCGCAAACATCATCGGCAGGCCGCCGGAAACCTCGGCCACAGCGCGCAAATTGCGCTCGCCGACCATCTGGACCTGAAATCGATTTTCGACGCGATGGGCGTTCCCGATCACGCCGACGACCGGCTTTCTCATCTCCCGTTCCGACCTCCCGCGTAAGAAGATTCTCCAAACATGCCCTCGGGATGGAACAAATTCAACAGAAGGGATCGCGGGACGGCAATGCTATTTTCGCGCAAATGCCTCCCGGGCCTCGGTTGTCCCCACGACGGGCAGGCCGGCGGCCTTCAGCGCGGTTGCCGCCACGTCGCCCGGCGTGGCCAGCCAGGGCAATTTCGCCTCGATTCCGCGCGTCACGGGCTCCCCGAGCACCCCGCCGAAATCGATCGGCCAAAACCCGTTGGGTACCACCTCGGCGGTGAGGCCGCGGACGGCGTAGCCGTCGCCCAGAACCGTATCCGCATGGTCGCCGGCGACAAGGCGCGCGGTCTTGGGGTCTTTGGGATCGCCAAAGCTCACGAGCACGGGGACCAGCTCCCCCTGCACCGGGACAATGCCGGCCTGCCGGCTGATGTCGTTGAACGAGACGCGGTTGCCGCGCGCGGCGCCATAGGCACGGAGCGCGACATAGTTGATGTCGTCGAGGTCGAGCTTGCCGCCCTGCTGATGCGCCAGCAATGCCACCAGGTTCTTGCCTTTGCCGCCGTCTTGGCCGAGATCGACGAACACGGCCTCCCCGCGCATCGTGGTGCGGCCGCCGCGGTTATAGTTGCGGTCAGGCACCACGGCGAGAACACCGGACCCCGTCTTGATCCCGTCAGGCGTCGTCACCTCAACCGTGAGGCGGTATTTGTGGCCGGGCCGGTTGATCCGGATCTGGTCACCGATCACGATCACGGCCAGAAGCCCCAGCAGACCGGCCCATTTGCTGATGAAACTCAAGCGCCCCCCACCTGTTTTCTCCTCGTCGCTCTGCACCGTTCGCGCGACAGCGTCAAACCAGCGCGTTGACGCGGTCTTGATCGAAAGCGCGTTTGTCGAAAGAGTGCCCCGCCCGCAGCCGCCGAAAAGGACATGATGTGACCATCCTCGCAGACCAACGCCCCACGACCCGCACCGATCTGGCTTGGGCAATTTCGGTCGGCGGTATCGGCGTCGTGCTGTTCACGGCGATGCTGGTCTTCACCTGGTATTTTGCGACCACGCTGCTGCTGATCTTCACCGGCATGCTGCTCGGCGTCGGCCTCAACGCACTGACCAACGCGCTCGGCCGCCGCGTGCACCTGCCGCATCCGGTCCGGCTCGCGATCGTCTGCGTCGTGCTTGCGGTGCTGCTCGCAGGCGTCGCCTATCTCGGCGGCGCCACCATCGCCGAGCAGGCCTCGCTGCTGAGCAAGACCATCAAGTCGCAGATCGGCAACGTGAAGACCTTCCTGGACAACCACGGGATCGACACCAGCTTCTTCGATCTCGGCAGCGCTGCATCTGACGCTTCGGCCAATCCACCATCGGACTCGACACCCTCGCCAGCAGCACCCCCGCGCGGTTCCTTGCCCGGCGCCGGCGCGCTGGCCTCCAGCGGTGGCGCGATCGTGAGCCAGACCTTCAAGCTCCTGCTCGGCACCATCCACGGCGTGGGAAACATCTTCATCGTGCTGTTCCTGGGGCTGTCCTTCGCCGCCCAGCCCGGCGTCTACCACGACGGCCTGTTGTTCCTGGCGCCGGCGAGGCATCGCACCCGCGTCACCCTGATCATCGACGGCATCAGCGAGACGCTGGAACGCTGGCTGATCGCGCAGATCGTCGTGATGATCGCTGTTGGCATCGTGACCTGGATCGGGCTTGCCATCATCGGCATCCCCGGCTCGTTCATCCTGGGGATTCAGGCGGGCCTGCTCGCCTTCATTCCGACCGTCGGCGCCATCATTGCCGGCGTCGTCGTGGTGCTCGCGAGCCTCGCCTCGGGCTGGATTCCGGCGCTGTCGGCCTTCCTCCTCTTCATGGGCGTGCACGCGATGGAGAGCTATGTGCTGACGCCGATCCTGCAGCGGCAGGCGCTCGACATCCCGCCGGCCACGCTGTTCGCGTTCCAGATCCTGCTCGGCGTCGTGTTCGGCATCTGGGGCCTGGCGCTGGCGCTGCCACTGGTCGCCATCGCCAAGGTCATGATCGACCACTTCAAGACGTATGAGGCGCCGCCCCTGGCAGCATGATCCGGAAAAGTGCGCAGCGGTTTTCCGAAAAGATCATGCTCAAGCGACGAGGCGGCGTAAGGCGTCGTGAAGTCGCTCAGGTCGTCAGCACGGTCTCGGTGTGCTCGACCTCCGGGGGCGAAGCAAAGTACTGACCGACGAGGCCGCGCCATTCGGTGAAATTCTCCGAGCCGCGGAAATCGACGGTGTGGTTCTCCAGCGTCGCCCACTTCACCATCAGCCGGTAGCGCTGCGGCTTCTCGATCGACTTGTGCAGCTCGAAGCCGTGAAAGCCCTTCGAACCGCCGAAGGCGGCCTTGGCCTTGGCGACGGCCGCCTCAAAGTCCTTCTCGCTGCCCGGCTTGACGTCGATTTGCGCGATCTCGGTGATCATCGGTTTCCACCCTGTTTGTTTAATGGGTGTGTCTACCGTAGACCGCAACGAAGAAAAAGGCACCGAATCGGCGCCCTGACCGGTCAAAAATGCGTGCTCTCAGGCCAACAGCAGAGCGGTGCCTGCCACGATGAGCGCGCAACCGATGAACAGCGCGAGCGGCCAGTAGCTACGGCTTTGCGTGTAGCGCCCCTGCGCGCGGCGCTCGGTGATCAGCGCGCGCTCGTATTCATCCGCGGTGGAGAACACGCAGGCGAAGCCGCCGCGTGCCGAGGCCGCAGCGGCTTCGAGCGACATCAGGGCAGCCTGCGGGTTCTGTCGACGGATCGATTCCATGACCGCAATGGTAGGGATCGAATGGTAAACAGCGGATTACCGAAGGCGCCTCTTGAGGCGCCTCTTGGCTTCAGGCGGTGGCCGGACGCGCCTGCGGCGCACCAACCCGCGCCGCGCTCTGGCGACGCCAGTTCTCCAGCGACAGCGGCAGCTCCTCCGCCGCCTCGACGCGGTTACGACCGCCGCGCTTGGCCTGGTAGAGCGCTGTGTCGGCCGAGGCCAGCAACACCTCGAGCTCGGTGCCGGCCGGACCGCCGGCAACGCCGATGCTGACGGTGGTGTCGACCGGGCCCTCATCGACCACGACGCCGGAGGTCTCGAACGCCTCGCGCACGCGCTCGGCAACCAGCACGCCCTCCTCCAGCGAACACGGCAGCAGGGCGGCGAACTCCTCGCCGCCGATGCGGCCCGACATGTCGGTCATGCGCAGGTTGCTGACGACGACGGTCGAGAACAGCTTCAGCATCTCGTCGCCGGCAGGATGGCCGAAGCGGTCGTTGATCGACTTGAAATGATCGATGTCGAAGATCATCACGGTCACGGGACGGCCGGCCTTGGCTTCGCGCTCGATCACGCGCCCGCAGGCTTCCGAGAAGCCGCGGCGGTTGAGCATGCCGGTCAGGGGATCGGTGGACGCGGCGGTCCGGTGCGCAGTCACCGTGCGCTCCGACACCAGCATGAAGATCACGAACACGGTGCCGACGGCATAAAGGATGAGCTCGACCGCAAACACGGTGACCCAGATGCTGCTGGAGAAGCCGGCATCGTTCGGACGCAGGAAGCTGCCGAGCACGATCGGCAGCATCAGCACGCAGCCGTGCATCACCGGCACCACGAAGGCCGGCCAGCGCCGTTGCAGGCTCTTGCGCCGCTCAACCCAGAGCTCGCTCGCCGTCAGTGCCGCATAGACCGAGACGATGCCGGCGCCGACGATCATGCGCAGCATGGACGCGGCGGGATCAAGCAGCGTCACGGCGGCGGCCCAGGCCAGCGCGCCGACAAGGAGACCCGGCCAATTCGGCTTGCGGCCGTGGAAGACGCGCGCCGCATTCCACACCATGCCGCAGGCGACGAAGCCGACTGCGTTCAGCGCAAGGTAAAGATGCGGGCCGAGCTTGTCGCCGGCCGCGGTCCATAGCGCGACGGACGCTGCGCCGAGGAGATACGCGGTGCCCCACCATTTCAGCGCGGGGCTGTTCTCCTGCTTGCCGAAAAACACCATCATGGCGCCGAGCAGTGCGGCAACCATGGTGGCGACCAAATAGAGCGTGATGCTATCGAGCGACATCATGTCGGCCCCCTTCTAGACATAGCAAGTTACGCGATCGGCCCAGCCGACTTGCGCGCCCTTCCAGATGCGACGCTATGTCCCGCGAGTTCCATTCAGGTTTTCACGCGAGGCCAAGTTTTCGGGAAACACGTCATCAATTTGCATACAAACGAACAACAAAAAGGGCGCTGAAATCAGCGCCCTTTTGCATCTCATTGAAGCCGCTTTCGCGGCGAATGTGACCGAAGCGATTAACGCTTCGAGAACTGGAAGGACCGGCGGGCCTTGGCCTTGCCGTACTTCTTGCGCTCGACCACGCGGGAGTCGCGGGTCAGGAAGCCGCCCTTCTTGAGCACGGTACGCAGCTCCGGCTCGAAATAGGTGAGCGCCTTGGAGATGCCGTGACGGACGGCACCGGCCTGGCCGGACAGACCACCGCCGGCAACCGTGCAGATCACGTCGTACTGGCCGGAACGCGCGGCCACCGAGAACGGCTGCTCGATCATCATGCGCAGCACGGGACGGGCGAAATAGACCTCGACCTCGCGCGAATTGACCGTGACCTTGCCGGCGCCCGGCTTGATCCAGACGCGGGCGACCGCGTCCTTGCGCTTGCCGGTGGCGTAGGCGCGGTTGAACTTGTCGACCTTCTTCTCGTGCTTGGGCGCGTCGGGCGCGGCCGCCGTCTTGAGCTGCGAGAGCTGGTCGAGCGACTGGATGGATTCGGCCATGTTATGCGGCCCTCGTGTTCTTGCGGTTCAACTTGGCGATGTCGATCTTCTCGGGCGTCTGGGCCTCGTGAGGATGATCGGCGCCGCCATAGACGCGGAGGTTGCCCATCTGGACGCGACCGAGCGGACCACGCGGGATCATGCGCTCGACGGCCTTCTCGAGCACGCGCTCGGGATGCTTGCCCTCGAGGATCTGGCGCGCGGTGCGCTCCTTGACGTGGCCGACGTAACCGGTGTGCTTGTAATAGGTCTTCTGCTCGCGCTTGCGACCGGTGAGGACCGCATGCTGCGCGTTGATGATGATGACGTTGTCGCCGCAATCAACGTGCGGGGTGTAGGTCGGGAGGTGTTTGCCGCGCAGGCGCATGGCGACGATGGTTGCGAGACGGCCGACGACCAGACCCTTGGCGTCGATCAGTACCCACTTCTTCGTCACCTCAGCCGGCTTTGCCGAAAAGGTTTTCATATCGGAGTTTCCGTGGACGGGAGATATCGGCGCGAACACCGCGCCGGACTGGGCGGTTTTCTAGAGAAGAGACGCGCAACGGTCAATGCCCCATAGCGGGAATTACAATAGCAAAATCAATATCTTAAAATTATGGTACTATATTACCTGCGAAAAGCTCAAACATTTGGAATGGAATAGGTCGAGGTGACATGGGCAATGGGATCGGGCGACGTGCCGGACAGCAGCTTCACCTCGCCGACCGCCAGGCGCTTGCCGAGCTTGAGCAGCCGCGCTTCCGCGAGCACGTCCTGTCCCGGTAGCCCCTTACGCAGGAAGTTGATGTTGAGATTGGTGGTGACCGCGAGCCCGATCGGCCCGATCGCGGACAGCAGCACCACGTACATCGCGAAATCCGCCAGTGCCATCAGCGTCGGGCCGGACACGGTTCCACCCGGCCGCAGCATCCTTTCGCTGTAGCGCTGGCGCAAAAGGCAGGTCTGGCCGTCGGCGCTCTCGATCGTGATGTCATCGCCGCTGAAGGCCTGGGGAAACTCGTCACGGAGAAACTGCTCGACCTCCGCCACGCTCATTTTCGCTAACGCCATGCTTCGCCTCACCCTCGCTTCGCATCCCCTGTTACATTAAGTTATCTGCGTCATCCAATTGCAAGAATCCAACCGGGAACGCTTCGATGTCCGCCCAGGCCGCCCGCGCCCCCTCCCCGCAACCGTCGAGCCTGCTGCGCGAGACCATAGGCCCCATCGCGGTCCTGACGCTGAACCGTCCGGCCGCGCGCAACAGCCTGTCGCAGGCGATGATCGCAAGCCTGCATGCCGAGCTCAATGAGATCCGCGACGACAAGGCGGTCCGCGGCGTGGTGATCGCCGCCAACGGCCCCGCCTTCTCCGCCGGCCACGACATGAAGGAGCTGACCGCGCGCCGCACTGACCCGGATCGCGGCCGCGCCTTCTTTGCCGAGATGATGACCGCCTGCAGCGCGATGATGCAGGCGGTCGTGCATTTGCCGAAGCCCGTGGTCGCGGCCGTCCAGGGCATTGCGACCGCGGCCGGCTGCCAGCTCGTGGCAAGCTGCGATCTCGCGATCGCCTCGGAAGCGGCGAGCTTCGCCACGCCGGGCGTCGATATCGGCCTGTTCTGCTCCACGCCGATGGTGGCGCTGTCGCGGAACGTGCCGCGCAAGCAGGCGATGGAAATGCTGCTGACCGGCGAGCCGATCGCGGCCACGCGCGCCCGCGAGATCGGGCTCATCAACCGCGTGGTCGCGGCCGGCACCGAGCGCGAGGCCGCAATTGCCCTCGCCGAACAGGTCGCGCTGAAGTCGGCCTACACCGTCAAGCTCGGCAAGGAGGCGTTCTATCGCCAGGCCGAGATGAGCCTTGCGGACGCCTATCGCTATGCGGCAGAGGTGATGACCGAGAACATGATGGCGCGCGACGCCGAGGAAGGCATCGGCGCGTTCATCGAGAAGCGCACGCCGACATGGCGGGATGAATAGTCAACTCCTCATCCTGAGGAGCCGCGGAACGCGGCGTCTCGAAGGATGGAGGCCCGACTGTGGCCTCATGGTTCGAGACGCGCGGGCCGCGCTCCTCACCATGAGGGTCAGAGAAAGAAAAAGATGAACCACGACGCCTATCCCGACAATTACATCCGCGGCATCCTCAACAGCGTGAAGTCGATCGCGATGGTCGGCGCCTCGCCCGTCAATGTGCGGCCGAGCTATTTTGCGTTCAAATATCTGGCGCAGCGCGGCTATGACATGATCCCGGTCAATCCCGGCCATGTCGGCAAGGATCTGCTCGGAAAGCCGTTTGTCGCCTCGCTCTCCGACATCGGCCGCCCCGTCGACATGATCGACATCTTTCGCAACTCCAGCCACATCATGCCGGTGGTCGAAGAAGCGCTCACGCTCGATCCGCTGCCGAAGGTGATCTGGATGCAGCTTGGCGCGCGCGAAGACGCAGCCGCGGCGAAGGCCGAGGCCGCCGGGATCAAGGTCGTGATGAACCGCTGCCCCAAGATCGAATATGGCCGCTTGTCGTCCGAGATTTCCTGGATGGGCGTCAATTCACGCACGCTGAGCTCCAAACGGCCGCCGGCGCCGACGCAAGGCATGCAGCTATCCCTCAATCGGATGAGTGTCGGCGGCGGCGACACCGCAGCTTCCGATCGCGCTGCAAAGAACAAGACCGAGCAAAGCTGACGCAATAAACTTCCGTTGCGCGAACGTGACAATCGTAGCGCCGTGATGTGAAGCGGCGCCTTGACGGCGGGCGCGTCGCCGATCAGCATGCCGCGCGATTTCAGATCACAAGAACAGGACGCCCTCAATGAGCGATCGCCTTCCGGGATTTTCAACCCTCGCCGTGCATGCCGGTGCACAACCCGATCCCACCACCGGTGCGCGCGCGACCCCGATTTATCAAACCACCTCTTTCGTCTTCAACGACGCCGACCACGCCGCCTCGCTGTTCGGCCTGCAGGCATTCGGCAACATCTATACCCGCATCGGCAATCCCACCAACGCGGTGCTGGAAGAGCGTGTTGCCGCACTCGAAGGCGGCACCGCCGCGCTTGCGGTCGCCTCGGGCCACGCCGCACAGGTCGTGGTGCTGCAGCAATTGCTCCAGCCCGGCGACGAATTCATCGCCGCGCGCAAGCTCTATGGCGGCTCGATCAACCAGTTCTCGCATGCGTTCAAGAGCTTCGGCTGGAACGTGGTGTGGGCGGATTCCGATGACATCGCAAGCTTCGAGCGCGCGGTGACGCCGCGCACGAAGGCCATCTTCATCGAGTCCATTGCCAATCCCGGCGGCAGCATCACCGACATCGAGGCGATCTCGACGGTGGCGCGCAAGGCGGGCGTGCCGCTGATCGTCGACAACACGCTGGCCTCGCCCTACCTGATCCGCCCGATCGACCATGGCGCCGACATCGTCGTGCACTCGCTGACGAAATTCCTGGGCGGCCACGGCAATTCGCTCGGCGGCATCATCGTCGACGCCGGCACGTTCGACTGGTCCAGGGGCGGCAAATATCCGATGCTGTCGGAGCCGCGGCCCGAATATCACGGCATCCGCCTCCAGGAGACCTTTGGCAATTTCGCTTTCGCGATCGCCTGCCGCGTGCTGGGCCTGCGCGATCTCGGACCCGCGCTGTCGCCGTTCAACGCCTTCATGATCCTGACCGGCATCGAGACGCTGCCGCTGCGGATGCAGAAGCACTGCGACAACGCCAAGGCCGTTGCAGAATTCCTCGCCGGCCATCCGGCGGTGGCCTCGGTGAGCTATGCGGGCTTGGCAAGCGACAAGTACAACCAGCTTGCACGCAAATACGCGCCGAAGGGCGCAGGCGCCGTGTTCACCTTCAGCCTGAAGGGCGGCTATGACGCCGGCGTCAGCCTGGTGTCGAAGCTGCAGCTGTTCTCGCACTTGGCCAACGTCGGCGACACCCGCTCGCTGGTCATCCACCCGGCCTCGACGACGCACAGCCAGCTCGACGACGCCGCCAAGGTGAAGTCCGGCGCCGGCCCCGACGTGGTGCGGCTCTCGATCGGCATCGAAGACAAGGAAGATCTGATCGCCGATCTGGAGCAGGCGCTGGGGGCGTAGCTTTCCTGGTCATTCCGGGGCGTTGCCTCGCCCCGGAATGACAGCCCGCGTTAACAGTCATTAACCATATCTACCGCATACATCGTCCTTGGATCGCCCCTTTGATTCGGAGCCGACGATGCTGCGCTGGATGGTGCCTGCCCTTGCCGCCATGCTGACGGTCTCAGCTGCCGTTGCCGCCGATCTGCCGGCCACAGCGAGACGGCGCGCTGCCGTGCCGCCGCAGGACCCGCCACAGGTCTATGTCGAGACCGATCCGGATGCGCTGATCTCGCCGGCCTATGGCATCGGCAGCTACATCCGCAACCTGCCGGGCACGCCGCTCCTGCCCGGCTCCAGCACCTTGCCGGGCTATTATGGCCGGCCCTGGAGCTACGATTATCAGGGCCCGTACTACGGCGGACCACAGGTCGGCTATTTCTGGCGCCTGCCCTACGCGTGCGGCGTCTACGGCTATTGCTGACCTGATCAGCCGGCCTGACCGACCGGAACCGCGCGCGGCTGCGCCTGTGCAGATTGTCGCGAGGCCAGCCGCTCCACCTGCATCACTGCAAGCGTGAGCACCACGATCGCAACCGCTTGGTGCGAAAGCGCGAGATCGATCGGCACCTGGTTGAGCAGCGTGAGGATGCCGAGCACCGCCTGCAGGCCCACCGCGCCCAGCAGCAACAGCGCGCCGCTCGCAGCTCGGCCCGCGCTTGAACGCACCGCATCGAATGCGTGCAGCGCCGCCAGCACGAACAGCGCATAGGCCGTCATGCGGTGCTCGAACTGCACCGTCAGCACGTTGTCGAACATGTTGCGCCACCACGGCGTCTCGAACCAGAGCCGGTCGCCTGCGGGAATGAACGCGCCGTCGATCTGCGGCCAGGTGTTGTAGGCACGCCCGGCGCGCAGACCCGCGACCAGCGCGCCGAAATAGATCTGGACGAAGGTCACGATGAGTAGCAGCACGCTCGTGAATCTCAGCCGCGCGGGCGCAACGATCTGCGGACGCTCGGCGAGCCGCCGCACCGTCCAGACGATGCCGGCAAAGATCAGCAGCGCGAGCATCAGATGCGTCGCGAGCCGATATTGCGAAACCTCGACCCGTTCCGTGAGACCCGAGGCCACCATCCACCAGCCGACGGCGCCCTGGAGTCCGCCAAGCGCGAACAGCAGCCACAGCCGCCGTTTCAACTCGCCCGACAGGCCGCCGCGCCACAGGAAGAACAGGAACGGCAAGAGATAGGCAACGCCGATGAAGCGGCCGAGAAAGCGGTGGCTCCATTCCCACCAATAGATCTCCTTGAACTCGGACAGGCTCATGCCGGCGTTGAGCTCGCGGTATTGCGGGATCTTCTTGTAGGCCTCGAAGGCCTCGGTCCACTGCGCCTCCGACAGCGGCGGCACGCTGCCCGTGACCGGCTTCCATTCGACGATCGAGAGGCCGGATTCCGTCAGCCGCGTCGCGCCGCCGACCAGCACCATCAGCGCGATGAGGGCGGCCACGGAAATCAACCACCAGCGCACGGCGCGATGCGGGTTGGTCGGAGCGAAAATCGTCGTCATTTCAGGGACAAAACCAAGCCTTGTTGCAAAGAGACTTGAACCGGACTGCGTGCCCCTTATAGTCCCCCGCTCCCGCAGCGCAAGTTACGCGAAGGCCGCAGCATTCCGCCATGACGATCCGCACCCGCAAGTTCCTCGGCGCCATCCTGCTCCTGGTGCTGGCCACTGTCTGGGCCCTGCTCGGCATGGCGCTGGCGCAGATGCCGTGGATCGCCGAGTCCGGCTGGCGGCAGGCGATCTACTACGTGGTGGTCGGCATGGGCTGGGTGCTGCCGGCGATGCCGATCGTGAGTTGGATGCAGCGGCCGGATCGCGTCAAATCTTAATTCGTAACGCTGCCGGTCGGTTTCACCGGCGCGAAGGCAACACCGGACACCAGCACGCGCAGCATGCGCAGTGATTGTATCCGGCCGTCCCAGGAAATCCGCGGCAGTGCGTGCAGATTGGTGCGCCCCTCCGCGTCCACGATGCCAGAGATGGTCGAGACGGCGCTGGCAAAGCCGGCCTCTTCCGCCATGACGACGTGGCTGCGCCGGAAAGACGAGCGATCGCCGAACGGAAAGGCCAGATGCCTGATATCGCGGTCGAAGGCCGCTTCCGCGACCGCCTTGCCCATCGTCATCTCGCGCAACGCGGCGGCGTCCTTCATGTTCGCGAGAACGGGATAGTTCACCGTCGCGCTGCCGACCGTGACCAGCGGATCCGCCGCAAGCTTTACCAGATCCTCCCAATCCATCGAGGCTTCGCGCGTGAGCGCAGCGAGGTCGATCCGGTAGCGCGTGCAGAGATCGGCGATCGCGGCCGACAAATCCGCCGGCGGCAACGAGCGCAGCCAGCTCTCGACGAACGAAAACAGCGCCTGCTTCTCGGCGTTGCCCGTGACGGTGAAACGTTGCTCTTTCTCGCCCATCATCAGGTTGATGCGGCTCTCGCGCGCGATCATCCGCTCGAGCCCGAGCCACCAGCCCTCGCCGACTCCATCGGGAAACGCGGTGGGCACATAGATCGTGAACGGCACGGCGTGGCGCGCCAGCACCGGATAGGCGAAGCTGATGAGGTCCTTGTTGGCGCCGTCGAAGGTCAGCGCCACGAAGCGCCGATTCTGCGGCAGCGTCACCGCGCGGCGGCAGACATCGTCCATGCCGAGGAAGTCATACCCCCACCGCTTCAGCGCATGAATGGCGCGATCGAGGAATTGCGGACTGATTTCGCTTTCACGCAGCGGCTGAAACGCGCCGCGCCGCCGCGGCCGCACGTGTTGAAAGCGCAGGATCGCGCCGGCGCCGCGGCTGCGCAGCACAGCCTGACCGGTGAACCAGGCCAGCTCAAGCCGCAACCGCTCCAGCCATCTGTCGTCGGATGCCAATATCCCACCTTCGCGTTCGCCTGATTGTCATTACCCTTTGTTGACATTTCTTTGCAAAGGTCGGCCACAGGCCGAAATACGCAAATTTTTCGTTTCTCGACAGGTTTCGTGAATGACCATGGCTGCGGCGATGCAAAGCCGGACGGCAGAATCGCCAGCGCGGTCGAAAGCGAGCCGTATCGCGCATGTCGATATCGTCACCGATCTGGCCGAGGCAGAGACGGTCTGGCGCGCGCTCGAGGAGAGCGGCCACCTCTTCACGCCCTACCAGCGCTTCGACCTGCTCGGCCCATGGCAACGGCTGGTCGGCAGCCACGAAGGCGCCAGTCCCTTCATCGTCATTGCCCGCGACGCCGAGCGCCAGCCGCTCCTGCTGCTGCCGCTCTCGCTGCGGCAAGGCCACGGCGTGCGCACGGCCTGCTTCATGGGCGGCAAGCACACCACCTTCAACATGGGCCTGTGGAACGCCGAGTTCGCCGCCGAGGTCACCATCGCCGATCTCGACGCGCTGCTTGCGCCGCTGCGCGAGCATGCCGACGTGCTCGCGCTGACGCAGCAGCCGCTGCGCTGGCACGACCAGCACAACCCGTTCGCGCAACTGCCGCGGCAGAGTGCGATCAACGGCTGCCCTCTCCTGGCGATGGAGCCGGGCGGGCCGCCCGCATCGCGGATCAGCAACTCCTTTCGCCGCCGCCTCAAGAGCAAGGAAAAGAAGCTCCAGGCGCTTGCCGGCTATCGTTATCACCTCGCCACTACGGATGCGGACGTCACCCGCCTGCTCGACTGGTTCTTCAGGGTCAAGCCGGCGCGGATGGCCGAACAGAAACTGCCCAACGTCTTTGCCGAGCCCGGCGTCGAAGCGTTCATCCGCAGCGCGTGCCTGTCTGCGCGCGGCGAAGGCCGCGTCATCGACATCCATGCGCTCGAGTGCGACGACGAGGTGATCGCGATCTTCGCCGGCGTCGCCGACGGCCAGCGCTTCTCGATGATGTTCAACACCTACACGATGTCCGAGCACGCCCGCTACAGCCCCGGGCTGATCCTGATGCGCTACATCATCGACCGCTACGCCGAACGCGGCTACCGCTCGCTCGATCTCGGCATCGGCTCGGACGATTACAAGCGCATGTTCTGCAAGGACGACGACGACATTTTCGACAGCTTCGTGCCCCTGACCGCGCGCGGAAAACTCGCGGCGATGGCGATGTCCTCGCTGAGCCACGGCAAACGGCTGGTGAAGCAGAACCAGGTGTTGTTCGATCTGGCGCGGCGGCTGCGGCAGACGTTCGGGTAGGCGTCACAGCCTCTGGTCTCGTAGGGTGGGCAAAGCGAAGCGTGCCCACCACGTCTCCCGCAGTCGTTGAAAGGTGGTGGGCACGGCGCAAATGCGCCTTTGCCCACCCTACGATTCCGAGTTCGTGGAGAAAGCCCCCTCACCCGGCTTCGCTTTCGCGAAGCCACCCTCTCCCGCAGGGGCAGAGGGTGAGAATTACGCCGCCACCACACGCGGCGTTTCCACAGCGTCCGACGGCTGCACCGGCCTGCTCAGCATCGTCACCTCGCTGAAACCGACCGCCTTCAGCTGCTCGCACATCAGCGTGCGGGCGTCCGGCGCCATCGACGCGTCGGGCACCACGACGGCGCGGGCATGCGCCGTCAAGAGTTCCGCTGGGAGGTCCGAGGCGCTGCCGGCGTCCACCAGCACGTGGTCGTAGGCGCGGAGCAGCGCATCGATCGCGAGCGTCACCCGTGGCGATTGCAGCAGGCTGCGGTCGAAGCCGGGACGGCCGGCCATAACCAGGTGCAACCGCGAGAGCTTGTCCCGGGTGATGATCTGCGCGAACGAGGCCTCGCCCTGCATCAGCTCGGCGAGGCCGGGAGCCGAAGCATCGACGGACACCGCGGCGATGGTCGGCGAGGATGCGGCGAGATCGACCACAACGACGCGCGCCTCGCGCGCCAGGTGCCGGGCCAGCGTCAGCGTCGACAGCGTGATGGCTTCGCCGGCCGCGGTGCCGAGCACCGTGACCTTCTTCGCCGCCGGTCCCGCAGCGCGCAGGTTGTCGGCGAGATGCTCGATCTCGGCGAATTCAGTGACGTCGGCATCGGCCGTCATCTCGGGCTGAAGCGGCGTAAGGTCTTCCACAACCGGATCGAGCATCGGCTCGGCCACCGACGGGACGACCGGCTGGACCACCGGCTCTTGGCGCACCGGCGCCTGCGTCTGCGCCGGCGTGAACACCGCCACCGCGCGTGGCGCGGTCTGGCGCAGCAGCTCGCCGGTGACGACGACGCCGGACGAGAGCAGCAGCGTCGCGATCGTCGCAATCAGCACGATCGGCAGCTTCTTCGGATAGGCCGGCGTATTCGAGACGATGGCGCGCGAGATGATGCGGCCTTCCGCCGGCGCGGTATCGATGCTTTCGCGGGTGCTGGCCTCGCGATACTTCCCAAGATACGTCTCGAGCAGGTCGCGCTGCGCCTTGGCTTCGCGCTCGAGCGCGCGGAGCTGGACGTCCTGACCGTTGGTCGAGGTCGCCTGCTTCTTGAGCTGGTCGAGGCTCGCCGTCAGGCCGTCGACCCGGCCACCGGCGATCCGCGCATCGCTTTCGAGCGAGCGCGAGATCTTGGCCGCTTCGTCGCGAATTTGGTTGTCGAGGTCGCCGAGCTGCGCCTTCAGCTCCTTGATCCGCGGGTGATTGCCGAGCAGCGTGGACGATTGTTCGGCAAGCTGCGCCCGCAACGTCACCCGCTGCTCGGACAGCCGCCGCATCAGTTCGGAATTCACCACCTCGGACGCTTCGATCGGCTTGCCGCTCTGGAGCATCTCTTTGATCAGCCGCGCCCTGGATTCAGCATCCGCCCTCATCGAGCGCGCGTTGTTGAGCTGGGTATTGACCTCGCCCATCTGCTGGTTCGAGAGCGTGGTGTTGTTGGTGCCGACGAACAGCGACGATTTGGAACGGAAGTCCTCGACCTTGGCTTCGGCGTCGGAGACTTTCTTGCGCAGATTTTCGATTTCGCCCGAAAGCCACTGGCTGGCGCTGCGGGCCTGATCCTGGCGCGCATTCTGCTGGAGCACGAGATAGCCGTCGGCGATCGAATTGGCGACGCGCGCGGCAAGGTCAGGATCGGCGGACTGGAATTCGACCACGATCACGCGCGACTTGTCGACGGCGTAGGCCTGGAGCCGCTCGTAATAGGCATCCAGCACCCGCTCTTCCGGCGTCATCGAAAACGGATCGCGACCGATGCCGATCATCGCTGCGAGCGACTTCAGCGGCGAAATGCCTTGTAGCACCGGATCGAATTCGGGGCGCTCCGCGAGCTTGTTCTTTTTGATGATCTCGCGCGCGAGATCGCGCGACAGCACGAGCTGCACCTGGCTGGTCACCGCCTCGGGATCGAGCGACTGCCGCTCTTCGGTGCTGCGGTCGCTGCTCGGCCGCAAGAACACGTTCTCGCGGCCGTCGATCAGGATGCGGGATTCCGACTTGTAACGCGGAGTGACGAGATTGACGGCGGCGATCGACGCGACGAGCGCGAGCACCGTCGGCACGATGATCCAGCCGCGCTTGCGGGCGAGCACCGCGCCGAGCGCATGAAGATCGATATCGCCGGATTCGGCTTGTGCCTGCTTCGCAGCAACGGGCGCAGGCTCTGCTTCAATCTTTCGCGCGGCTTCGGTCGATTTGGCTTCGGCCTTGGGCTTCGAAATAGCCCGCTCGACCACCGCCTTGTCCTTGCCGGCACGCCAGAACGCTAAACGCATCGAACACTCCCACAGGGCAACGCTGCGACTCTACCTCAACCGGGGCGATTACACTCCATTAAGGTTGCTGCTGGGTTAATCGCGCCCTGCCGCGACCGGCGCGCACGGCGCCGACACCGTTTGTTAACCACGAGGGCTCTTAATCCATCTCGATATTTCGAGAATTGTTCGAGCATTCGCCGTCGAGCGCTGGTTCTGATCATGCCCCCCTCTCCCGACCGGCCGCTCCGCATCCTGCACGCCGTGCGCGCTCCCGTGGGCGGCATCTTCCGCCACATCCTCGATCTCGCCAACGGTCAGGTCGATCGCGGTCATCACGTCGGGATTCTCGCCGACAGCCTCACCGGCGGCGAGCGCGCGGACAAGGCGCTGGCCGAACTCGCGCCGCGGCTGAAGCTCGGCGTGCACCGGCTGGCGATCCGCCGCGAACCGTCGCCAGACGATTTTCTGGTGTGGCTGCGGATGCGGCGCCTGATCGCCGCGCTCAAACCCGACGTCACGCACGGCCACGGAGCCAAGGCCGGCGCCTTCGTCCGCATGCGGCGGCGATCCAACGACGCCATCCGCATCTACACCCCGCATGGCGGCTCGCTGCACTATCCCCTCAACACCTTCAAGGGCGAGTTTTACGCGCGGCTCGAACGCACGCTGATGGACGCGACGGACCTGTTCCTGTTCGAGAGCGCGTTTGCGCGCGATACCTATCAGCGCATCGTCGGCACACCCAAGGGCGTGGTGCATTGCGTCTTCAATGGCGTAACGCCGGAGGAGTTCGAACCTGTTAGCATCGCCGACGATGCCACCGATCTCGCTTATGTCGGCGAGTTCAGGCACATCAAGGGTGCGGATTTGCTCGTCGATGCGGTGGCGCGTCTGCACGAGGGTGGCAAGAAGGTCACGCTCACGCTCGGCGGCGACGGCGAGGAGACGGCGGCGCTGAAGGCGCAGGTCGAGAAGCTCGGCCTCTCCAACGCCATCCGCTTCATCGGTCACGTCAAGGCGCGCTACGGCTTCTCCAAGGGGCGCCTGCTGGTCGTGCCCTCGCGCGGCGATTCAATGCCGTACGTCGTGATCGAGGCTGGAGCTGCCGGCATTCCCATGATCGCGGCCCGCGTCGGCGGCATCCCCGAGATTTTTGGGCCCGAGAGCCCGGCGCTGTTCGCGGCGAGCAACGCCGAGGCCATGGCCGAAGCGATCGCGGCCGCGCTCGACGATCCGCAGGCGACCGCGCAGCGCGCATCCGCCCTGCGCGAGCGCATCTCCGCGCATTTCTCCCAGCAGGCGATGGTTGACGGCGTGCTCGCGGGTTATCGCGACGCATTTGCCAATCATTAACCATCCTTAAGACCGCTTTAGAGAATCTTCCGATTTGTCCGATAATCGACGTGCCAGGGGATGCTCGCCCGGGGCGCAACGCTGCGACCCGCGGGTTTTTTGGAATGGACGTGGACGCCCGTGGAACCGCTCAACGCACGCTCGATGCTCGACGCCGCGACAAGCGCGGCGACGAAGCCGGCTGACCAACCGTTTGTGGAGCGCCGTCGCCGGCTCTCGCCCGCCGCGCTCGACGTCGTCAACCAGAAGGTCGCCCGCGCCTATTCGCCGATCGTGATCACCGGCTTCGTCCGCCTGGCCGATTTCGCCCTGCTGAGCCTTGTCGGCATCGCGCTCTATGTCGGCTATGTCATGCCGCTCGCCGGTTCCTTCAGCTGGGTTTATCCCGCGCAGATCATCGCCGTCGCGGTCGCCGCCGTGGTCTGCTTCCAGGCCGCCGACATCTATCAGGTGCAGCTGTTCCGCGGTCAGCTCCGGCAGATGACGCGGATGATCTCGTCCTGGTCGTTCGTCTTCCTGCTGTTCATCGGCGTATCCTTCTTCGCCAAGTTCGGCAGCGAAATGTCGCGGCTGTGGCTTGCCGCCTTCTACTTCCTCGGGCTCGCCGCGCTCATCTCCCAACGTCTGGTGCTGCGCTCGCTGGTGCGCGCCTGGGCACGCCAGGGCCGGCTCGACCGCCGCACCATCGTCGTTGGCTCCGACAGCAACGGCGAGCAACTGGTCGAGGCGCTGAATGCCCAGGAGGATTCCGACATCCACGTGCTCGGCGTGTTCGACGACCGCAACGACAGTCGCGCGCTCGACACCTGCGCCGGCGCGCGCAAGCTCGGCAAGGTCGACGACATCGTCGAATTCGCCCGCCGCACCCGGGTCGATCTCGTGCTGTTCGCGCTGCCGATCTCGGCGGAGACGCGCATCCTGGAGATGTTGAAGAAGCTCTGGGTGCTGCCTGTCGACATCCGGCTCTCCGCGCACACCAACAAGCTGCGTTTCCGTCCCCGCTCCTATTCCTACCTCGGCGAGGTGCCGACGCTCGACGTGTTCGAGGCGCCGATCACCGACTGGGACCTGGTGATGAAGTGGCTGTTCGACCGCATCGTCGGCGGCCTCGCGCTGCTCGCAGCCCTGCCGGTGATGGGACTGGTGGCGCTGGCGGTGAAGCTCGACAGCCCCGGCCCGGCGCTGTTCCGTCAGAAGCGCTTCGGCTTCAACAACGAGCGTATCGACGTCTACAAATTCCGCTCGATGTACCACCATCAGGCCGACCCGACCGCCTCCAAGGTCGTGACCAAGAACGATCCGCGCGTCACCCGCGTCGGCCGCTTCATCCGCAAGACCAGCCTCGACGAGCTGCCGCAGCTCTTCAACGTGGTGTTCTCAGGCAATTTGTCCCTGGTCGGCCCGCGTCCGCATGCGGTGCAGGGCAAGCTCCAGAGCCGCCTTTTCGACGAAGCCGTCGACGGCTATTTCGCTCGTCACCGCGTCAAACCCGGCATCACCGGCTGGGCCCAGATCAACGGCTGGCGCGGCGAGATCGACAATGAAGAGAAGATCCAGAAGCGCGTCGAATTCGACCTCTACTACATCGAGAACTGGTCGGTGCTGTTCGACCTCGTCATTCTCCTGAAGACGCCGGTCTCGCTGCTGACCAAGAACGAGAACGCGTATTGAGTTGAGTTTCTCAGTCATGCCCCGGCTTGACCGGGGCATCCAGTACTCCGCAGCGCCTGCCGTCTTCTGCAACGCGCGCCGCGGAATACTGGATCGCCCGGTCAAGCCGGGCGATGACAGCTTGTTTGTGGCGTATAGCGTGAGCGTGTGATGGCGTATGCGGCAACAGCCGGGGAGATGAATGCAGCGGTTCGCGCTGCGCCCGGCGTGCTGGCCATCCAGCGCGCGCTGGTGTGGCTGGCCGGCGCCTCCGGCGCCATCGTCTTCATCGAGCCGAGCCCCTATGAGATCGTGACGCTGCTGGCCGCCGTCACCTTCTTCGCGACCGGCCTGCGCCTGCGGCTCGTGCTGATGCCGCTGATCCTGATGCTGGTCCTGCTCAATATCGGCTACACGATCAGCGCGGTCCCGCTGTTCGAGCAATCCGAGGTGGCGAGCTGGATCGCGACGTCCTGGTACATGGCGGTCACCGTCGTGTTCTTCGCGATGGTCACTTCGGAGGACACCGCGGCCCGGCTCGACATGCTCCGCCGCGGCCTCGTGGTCGGCGCGATGGTCGCCTCGCTGTCGGCGGTCGCCGGCTACTTCCATCTGGTTCCCGGCGGAGACGATCTCCTCACCCTCTACGGGCGCGCACGCGGCACGTTCAAGGACCCGAACGTGCTCGGCGCCTTCCTGATCCTGCCGGCGCTGTTCGCGCTCCAGAGCGTGGTCTCCGATAAGTTTGCCAAGGCGTTCCGCAACGTCATCGCTTTCGGCATCATGTCGCTGGCGATCCTGCTCGCGTTCTCCCGGGCCGCCTGGGGCGGACTGGTGCTGACCTCCGCCTTCATGCTGGCGCTGATGGTGCTGACCAGCCGCACCAACGCGCAGCGCTCGCGCATCGTCGTCATGGCGATCGTTGCCGCGGTGCTGGGCCTCGCGCTGATCGCGGTGCTGCTGTCATTCGATTCCACCGCCGAGATGTTCAAGCAGCGCGCAAGCTTCGACCAGAGCTATGACGAAGGCCGCTTCGGCCGGTTCGGCCGGCACATCCTCGGCGCGGAGATGGCGCTCGACCTGCCGTTCGGCATCGGCCCCCTGCAATTCCACCGCTACTTCCCCGAGGACACCCACAACTCCTACCTCAACGCCTTCATGTCCGGCGGCTGGCTCTCCGGCGTGTGCTATCCCGCGCTAGTCTTCACCACCGTGATCATGGGTATCAGGCACATCTTCGTCCGTGTGCCCTGGCAGCGCGCTTATCTCGCGATCTTCTCCGCCTTCGTCGGCACCGTCGGCGAGAGCTTCGTGATCGACACCGACCACTGGCGGCACTTCTGGATGATGCTGGGCGCGATGTGGGGCATGATCGCGGCTGCGCAGGCTTACAAGATCAAGTCTCGCGACGAAGCTTCTTCAGTTTGAGATCGGGCCGCTTTTCCGGCGGCGTATCGAGCAGTCCCTTCAGCGCCTCGGTTGCCGCGAGCACGCCCTTGTAGCCCTCGGTCGCGAAGCGCAGCAGCAGGCGCAGCTCTTCGTCGGAATAGGCGCCGAACACCTTCTCCATCGCCTGCTGCATCGGCACGTAGAGCTGGCCGATCTTCATCGCCGTCTCAGGCACGACGGAAATGAAGACCTTGCGGCGGTCTTGCTCGTCCCGTTCGCGGCGCACCAGTCCGGCCTTCTCGAGCCGGTCGACCACGCCGGTGATGGCGCCCGTCGTCAGCCCCGTGACCTCGGCAAGCCGGCCCGCGGTAACGCGGCCCTCGAGATAGAGGATGTCCATGCATTCGAGGTCGGAATTGGCAATTCCGGCAACGTTCGCAACCGTTTGGCCATAGAGCACACCCTGCGCGGACGACCGCCGCATCGCTTCCTCGAGCTCCTGCAACAGCGCCGCGCGCGCCTTCGTCCTTGACAAGGCTGACCTCATATCTTAGTCGATATATATCTTAGCTACTAAGAGATTTAGCAGCCGTAATTTCTCCTAGCACCACGGAAACGTCGGGAGCAAGCCATGTCCAACCGTCCCCGCAAGGCCCTGATCATCGGCGCCGGTATCGCCGGGCCCGTCACCGCGATCCTGCTGCGCCGCGCTGGCATCGAATCCGCAATCTACGAAGCCTGGCCCTATTCGAAGGGCATCGGCGGCGGCCTCCAGATCGCACCGAACGGCATGCATGTGCTGGACGAGATCGGGCTCGCGAACGAGTTGATCAGCCGCGGCTCGATCGCGGAATCCTTCGATTTCTATTCGCAGAGCGGCGAACGGCTCGGTTCGATCAACCGCGACATGGCGCGGCGCTTCGGCCAGCCGGCCGTCAATGTCTGCCGCGCCACGCTGAACGAAATCCTGATCGACAAGGCCTGGTGCGCCTGCGTCTCGCTCTATTTCGAGAAGCGCCTGATCAAGATCGAGGACCGCGGCGACCAGCCGATCATCGCCTACTTCTCCGATGGCACCACGGCCGAAGGCGACTTCCTGATCGGCGCCGACGGCGTGCACTCGATCGTGCGTCGCCAGGTCGTGCCGGACGGTCCGCAACCGTTCGACACCGGACTGATCGGGTTCGGCGGCTTCGTGCCGCACGCCGTCCTCGATGGCAGGCCGATCGGCCGGCACGTCGAGACCACCTTCGGCAAGAGCGGGTTCTTCGGCTATGGCTATTGCAGCCCGGATCCGAACGACGGCGTGATGTGGTGGAGCACGCAGCCCGCGCACGGCATGGACGCGGCGATGTTCCGCGCGCTCGACCACGCGACGCTGAAACAGCATCTGCGCGGCTTCCATCACGGCTGGCACGATCCGATCCCCGACATCATCGACGCGGCCGAGAACATCGTGGTCACCGACACGCTCGACGTCGCGACCTTGCCGACATGGTCGCGCAAGCGCTCGCTGCTGATCGGCGATGCCGCGCATGCGACCAGCCCCCACGCGGGCCAGGGCGCTTCGCTCGCGCTCGAGGATGCGATGCGGCTCGCGCGGCTGATGCAGGAGGGCCAGGAGCTCGGCGCCACCTTCCAGGCCTTCGAGGCCGAACGGCGGCCGCGCACGGAAAAGATCGTCGCGATGGCCCGCCGCAACGGCAACAGCAAGCGCGAGTTCAGCGCCACCGGCGCATGGGTCCGCAATCAGATGATGAAATGGCTGTTGCCGCTGGGCTCGAAGAGCATGGAATTCATGTACGCGTATGATGCGCGGGCGGCGTAGCGGCAATCTCACTGTCATCGCCCGCGAAGGCGGGCGATCCAATACGCCGCGGCCTCTCGATTCAACAACACTGTCTCTGGAATACTGGGTCGCCCGGTGAAGCCGGGCGACGACACCGTCATTTAGGCACGCAAAAGCGCCTACCCCTCCACCTCGAACCTCAGCCCTGCATTCTCCCGCAGCCGCTTGATCAGCTTGTGCTGCATCGCTGCCCCCGGGGTCCACAGACCGGCCGGGACATCAGGCGTGTCGCGCAGCAGGCAAACCGCGCATTCGGAAACCATCTTCGCCGTTGAGGCATAGCCGGGATCGAGATCGCCCTTCACCGCCGCGCGAACCTGACGGCCGTCGGGCGCGATCGCGACATAGAGCACGTCGTAATGACCGCTGTCGCGCTCTTCCTTCGACGGCCCCTCGCCGGGCTTGAGCGCTTTGGGGCCGGTCTTTTCGCTATTGGCGGCCATGACGAGCTTCGCGTTGGCCTGCCCTTCGTCCCCCGTCCCCGTCAGCACCATCTCGTCGTAGACGAAATCCCGGCCATACGGGAATCCCATCAGCATGTTGGAGCGATGGACGTTGCGCGTGTTCAGCGTCGCCATAGCAAACGGGGCGGACCAGGATTGCAGGTCTTCCTCGAAAACGGGCTTGTTGCCGCGCGGCTGTTTCGGCCCCTCGAAGCCGGGCGTGAACGCGAAGGGGTCCTTGAGGATCGACACCAGGCTGAGATCCTGCGCGACTGCTTCGAAGGTGACCCTCGCGCTCGCCGAGGTGCCGCCGGAGAACTTCCAACTGAGGTCGCGGACGCGCCCCTTGACGCGCGGCGCCGGCGCTCCGAACACGCGACGGGCTTCCTCCTGCACGAAGAACGCACCGAGCTCGAACGGGATGGAATCGAAGCCGCAGGAGAACATGATGCGCGCGCCGCTCGCCTTCGCCGCCGCGTCATGCCTGTCGATCATCTGCTTCAGCCAGATCGGCTCGCCGCAGAGATCCATGTAGTCGGTGCCCGACGCGACGCAGGCGGCGAGCAGATCGGAACCATAAAGCTGGTAGGGACCGACCGTTGTGACCACCAGCTTCGCCTGATCGACCATCGCGCGCAACGACGCAGGATCGGCTGCGTCCGCCACGATCAGCGGCGTGTCAGCGGGTGCGCTGATCGCATCGCGAACGGAGGCGAGCTTGTCCCTGCTGCGCCCGGCCATCGCCCATGTCGGCGCGCCGTCACCGGCGTAGCTTGCAGCGAGATATTCGGCGACGAGCTGGCCGGTGTATCCCGTTGCGCCGTAGACGACGATGTCGAACTTCGCGGACACGGATCACGCTTCCTTGGGAGCCGTGGACCTTACGCTTCCACTCCGAACGTCAGCCCAGCATTGTCCCGCAGGCGCTTGATCAGCTTGTGCTGCATCGCCGCGCCCGGCGTCCAGAATCCGGCCGGGACGTCTGTCACATCGCGCAACAGGCACATCGCGCATTCGGAGATCATCTTCGAGGTCGAGCCGTAGCCGGGATCGCGGTCGCCGGTGACGCCGGCGCGAACCATGCGGCCGTCGGGCGCGATCGCGACATAGAGCAGGTCGAAGCGGCCGTTCTCCCGCTCTTCCTTCGACGGCCCCTCGCCCGGCTTCGGCGCGTTCGGACCGGTCTTCTCGGCGTTGGCTGCCACCACGCGCTGCGCGTTGGCTTCGCCCTTCTCGCCGGGACCCGTCAGAACCATCTCGTCGTAGACGAAGTCCTGGCCGTAGGGAAAGCCCATCAGCATGTTGGAGCGATGGACGTTGCGCGTGTTGATCAGTGCCATCATGAACGGCGCGGCCCAGGATTGCAGATCCTCCTCGAGCAGCGACCTGTTGCCCTTCGGCTGCTTCGGGCCGGTGAAGCCCGGCGTCAACGCGAACGGATCGTTCAGGATCGCGATCAGGCTGATGTCCTTGGCGACCGCATCGAAGGTCGCCTTCGCGCTCGCCGCGGTGCCGCCCGACAGCGTGCCGCGCATGTCGCGCACGCGGCCTTTCACACGCGAGGCCGGAGCGCCGAACACGCGTTTGGCCTCTTCCTGCACGACAAACGCACCGAGCTCGAACGGCACGGAATCGAAACCGCATGAGAACACGATACGCGCGCCGCTCTCTTTGGCGGCCGCCTCGTACTTGTCGATCATCTGTCGCATCCAGATCGGTTCGCCGCAGAGATCGAAATAATCGGTGCCGGTGGCGACGCAGGCCGCGAGCAGTTCCTCGCCATAGAGCTGATACGGGCCGACGGTGGTAATCACCGACATCGTCTGCTCCGCCATCGCCTTCAGCGAGGCCGCGTCCGACGCATCCGCGACAATCAGCGGCGTATTCCCGGGCGCGCCGATCGCGTCGCGTACCGACTTGAGCTTGCCGAGGCTACGGCCTGCCATCGCCCATTTGAGCGCGTGGTCGCCCTTGTAATGCTGAGTCAGATATTCGGCGACGAGCTGGCCGGTGAAACCGGTCGCACCGTAGACGACGATGTCGAATTTCGCTGAGCTCATGGTCGACCTTTACTTCTTCGCGTAACTCACGCCCATGCCGGCGCGGACGTCGCTTTGAATCCCATAAGGCGGAATCGGATAGCGCAGGCCGTTCTTGGCCAGCGCCTTCATACCCTCGATCGCCTTGGCGAGATGCGAGGGCTTCAAGGCCATCAGCATCTCCTCGTCCGGCACGCCGCCATAGCGCCGTTCGGCATAGCATGGCAAGGACAGGCTGGGCTCACCGGTTTTCAGCGCCCGCCCCCAGGAATCCGCGCAGGCGGTCTCACCGACCACCCCCCATTCGAACTTCTTGTAGCCGGTATATTGCAGCCCGTTGATCAGGATGATCATCTGCCCCGGCGTCGCATAGACCAGGCAGATGTCGGGCGGATCGAGCCGCCCGCTCGCGAGCGGACTGACCGCAAGCGCCTGATACTGCCCAAACGGAACCACGTCCAGCGCCTCCTGGCGCTTGCGCGCGTCCTCGGCGGTGCCGTGCCAGACCCCGACATAGTTTTCGCCGGCGAGCCATTTTTCGTCCTGCGGCGCAAGCCCGATCACGGCGCGACACTGCGCACCGACAAGATCGTCGGCAGTGATACCGACCGTCCAACCCAGACGTGCAGCCATGCTGACGATCTGGTCGGTGGTGTGGACCGCGTTCGGCCGCCGGATTTTCGGGATCGCCTCCATGTCGGCGGTGCGCGCGAACAGCTTCATGCCGATCACCGTCGTCTTCAGCCGCAGCAGGCTGTTGAGGTCGGCGACGAGGCCGGCAAGATCGATCCTGTCTGCGCTCTGCTGCTGCATGGCGTCCTCCCGACCGACGATCGCGCGCCGGTACTCTGTTCTTGTTCTGCGGCTCTCGTTTTAGTCCTTACCCGGTCCCGGAAGCAACTCGCCGGTCCGCCCCATGATGCGATACGCCAAAAGGCCGATCCATTCGCGCACGGCGACGTCGGTCTTGCCGAGACCATCTGCCCCATTGCGGGTGAAGGCGAAGAGCCCGTCGCGCCCACCCATCCGCCAATCCACCGGATAGGCTTCGACATCGAACCCGGCCTTGCGGAAAATCCCCATCGCGCGCGGCATGTGGAAGGCCGACGTGACCAGAAGCCAGCGTTCGCCCGGCTTCGGCGTCACCAGCTGCTTTGTGAAGATCGCGTTCTCCCAGGTGTTGCGGGAGTCGCGCTCGAGGATCAGGCGCTCCTTCGGTATGCCCAGGCTTTCCAGGATCGGCGCGGTGTAGTCGGCCTCCCTCGCCTCCGTCGCGACCAGGTTCGCCGAGCCGCCGGTGAAGACGATACGCGCGTTCGGATAGCGCCGCGCGAGGTCGGCCGGCGCCAGCATGCGATCGGCCGCGTGCGCAACCACGGGCGTGCGATGCGCCGCCGACAGATCGGTGTCAATCGAGCCGCCGAGCACGATGATGCCGTCGGGGGCGCCCCGCGACGGGTCCCACGCCGGGAATCGCGACTCCAGCGGATACAGCAGAAGATTGCCGATCGGCGAGAACGCGACCAGCGCCAGCAGCACCAGCGTGGTCACGGCAAGCTTGCGGCCGACCGCGGCAAACCGCGTCGCCATCAGCAGCAGCGACAGGATTCCGAGCTCGATCAGGAGATTGATCGGCAGCAGAGCGGTGCCGAGGGTCTTGGAAAGAACGAAATACAGGGGAGCCTCGCTGGAATGATCGTGCCGGGCTTGACCGGCCCGTCCATCTTCAGAAATCTTCTTGAAAGAGGATCGATCGCCCGGTCAAGCCCGGGCATAACAGGTTCTCATGACGAGTTCTGATGAAACCGATTGGACGCGGCTAATGACCCATCACCACCTGCATTCAAGCCCCGAGACCTGCCATTGGGGCTTCTTCGAAGCCGCGCTCAAACCCGTCCTCACCGTCAAAAGCGGCGATGAGGTGACGGTCGACACCATCAGCGGCGGGCCCGACATGCTGCCCGACCGCACCAAGTTTCACATTCCGCCGGAGATGTTCGAGGTTCACGCCAAGAACGAGCGCATGCTGCCCGGCCACATCCTCACCGGCCCGATCGCGGTCGAGGGCGCCGAGCCCGGCGACGTGCTGGCGGTCGAGATCCTCGACGTCCAGCTCCGGCAGGATTGGGGCTGGAACATGATCAAGCCGCTGTCCGGCACCCTGCCCGACGATTTCCACGAAACGCGCATCCTGAATATCCCGCTCGACCGGTCGCGGATGGTCGGCCGCATGCCCTGGGGCCTCGATCTGCCGCTCAAGCCATTCTTCGGCGTGATGGGCGTCTCGCCGCCGCCGGCCTGGGGCCGCATCTCCTCGCTCGTGCCGCGCGCAATGGGCGGCAATCTCGACAACAAGGAGCTCGGGGCCGGTGCGACGCTCTATTTGCCGGTGTTCGTCCCAGGCGCGATGTTCTCCTGCGGCGACGGCCATGGCGTGCAGGGCGACGGCGAGGTCTGCGTCACCGCGATCGAGACCGCGCTCCAGGGCCGCTTCCGCCTGACGCTGCGCAGGGACCTCAGGTTCGACTATCCGCGCGCCGAGACGGCGACGCATTACATGACCATGGCCATGGATCCCGACCTCGACCAGTGCGCGGTGCGCGCGCTGCGCGACATGATCGTGCTGCTCGGCGAGACGCGAAACCTGTCGCGCGAGGACGCCTACACGCTGTGCAGCCTGGCCGCCGACCTGCGGGTGACGCAGACCGTCAACGGCTGCAAAGGCATCCATTGCATGATCGAAAAGGCGATCGTGCACGGCTAGCTCCACCCGCCTGCCCGGACCCGTCTCCACGCCGCCGCCGCTCGGCATCCCGCGCGGCGCGCGGCGCTGCGCCTGATTTTCCTAGTGATTCCAATGAGCTGAAACACCGGTCTCGCCCGGATTTGACTCCCACCCCTGAACCTAAATAGAGTCTTAATCGTTACTTTTATGTACCCGAGTAAGAGGCTAGCGTTCGGGCCATGGCCACCGAAAAAGCCGAGACTGACCGCATTCCCGTAACCTTGGCGCTCTCGACCATCACCTATCTGGAAAAACTGGTGAGACAGGGCACCCACGGCACCAGCGTTCCCGGCGTCGCACGCACTCTGATCGAGGAAGGCATCCGTCTCGCCATCAAGGACGGCCTTTTGTCGATTCGCGACAACGGCAGAACGTGAGGGCGCGCCGGACGTGAGGCGGACGGATCTCGAGAGGCGGATGGCCGACATCTGCAACCTGGGACCGTTACAATGCCTGTTCTCTCACCAACTTCTTCACCGACTGCTTCTTCACCGACTTGGACCAACGAACGAATTGAGCTTCTGAAGCAGCACTTCGAGGCCGGCCTCACCTGCAGCGAGATCGCTGCCGACATCGGCGTCAGCCGCAACGCGGTGATCGGCAAGCTGTCCCGGCTCAATCTCACGCGCGGCAGGACGACCGACGAGCGCAAGCTCGAGCGGAGCCTCGCGCCGCGGCGCGGGACGAGAGCCGTACCTCGGCTGCAATATGAGATGCTCGCCACGATCTACGGCGACACCGACACATCTGCGGTCGCGGGTCCGATCGACGATGCCAACCGCTGCTCGCTGCTGGAGCTCGCCGAGAATCGCTGCCGCTGGCCGATCTCGACGCCGGGCGCAGACGACTTCTGCTTCTGCGGCAATACCGCGCCCGACGGCCAGTCCTACTGCGTCGGCCACAGCCGCCTCGCCTACCGGCCGAACTCGCGCGCCCGTGTGATGCGCGGCTGAAGGAAAATCCCAAAACGAAAAACCTCCGGCGGGGCATCACCGGAGGTTTCTGGAGGCTTAGCATGAAGCTAAGAGCCGTGACTTTCGTAATCGGCTGAAAACAAGATAGCTGATCAACTCAGGTAAGTAAATAAGTTTGAGGGCGATCGATTCGCATAGCTCGTCTTCGTCGTTTGCAACGTGTTGCCGGATTTTCCGAAGGCCGCTTTCATGAAAAAGCCCCGGCGGTTTCCCGCCGGGGCTCTATCAGATCGGAACGGTCTTCAGCTTACCAGTTGCGCTGGGCGCGCAGCAGCAGGCTGTAGGTGTCCTGGTCCTTCAGCTCGTAGGTTGCCGCAGGCTTGGCAACCGACGCCAGCGCCGGGGTGGTGATCACGCCCGAGTACTTCTGGTCGAGGTGGCTGTAGACGAAGTCAGCCGAGAAGGTCAGGTTCTTGACCGGCGTCCAGCGGGTGATGACGCCGATCTGGCCGATGTTGAAGTCCGGGTTGCAGGTGCCGGTCAGCGAGGCGAACGCAGCGCTGCCGCAGATCAGGCCCTTCGCCGTGCCGCTGTAGTTGACCGCAGCCCACGCGCCGTAGAGCGCCGTATTCCAGTACGGGTTCCAGTTGTGGGTGTAGGCACCACGGAAACCGTAGGTCTTGGTCAGCTCGAGCTGGCCGTTGGGACCGAACACCGCGTCAGACACGCCGGCAAAGCCGATGCTCTGATACGCGCTGCCCGAACCGCCGAACATCGAGTAGCTGGTCGCCGCCAGCGACTGGAAGTTGTAGCGGCTCGCGCCGTCGGTATAGACGCCCGAGATGTTGATCACGTCGCCAGCACCGGTCGGGATGTTCTTGATCTGCAGAGCTAGCTGAACGGCCCAGCCCCACTTGTCTTCCGGATGACCGGTGACTTCGGACGCGCCGTAGTAGGCGACGTGGTTGTCGTGCGCAGCCACCGACGCCTGGAACAGGCCCCAGGCCTGGTCGACACGAACCATGCCGACGATGTCGGGCGACCTAGTGCCGCCGATATCGTTCGAGCCGTAAGCACCGCCGAGGACGCCGCTGGTGGACATGCCGGCGGTGTTCCAGATGTTGGTCGTGAAGAACTGGGTCTGGTCCTGCGCCGAAACGGTCGCGGTCACGCCCTGGCCGAAATCGGCCGTGTAGGTGAACTGGGCGACGCCGTTCACGGAGCCGCTGCCACCGACGAGCTGGTCGAAGTTGTTGCCGGGATAGTTGGTCCAGGGCGCGTCGAACTGCGACACGGACTTACCCATGGTGAAGCCGGCGAACTGGATGAACGCATAGTAGACGCCGAGCGTACCACCCGAGATCGTGCCCGAGCTTGCGTTGTTCGGCGCAGACACGCCCGTGCTTCCGAGTTGCGAGTAAACGGTCGCGCCTGTTGCCGAGCCGCTTCCCGTATAGTTATCGGTCGTCCAGGTGAACACCGCGTCAAAGTAAGTGCGAACCACCCCGTACTCAGTCGCGGTACGGGTATCGATGTTGAGGTCCTCGCGAGCGCGCGCCAAATAGTAGTTCGACAGGCGGTTGTTCGCGCCGGAAACACCGTTGTAGGCGGCGCTGTAGTTGCCGCCGGCATTGAGCGCGACTTCAGCACGCAGATAGCCGCCGAGCTTGATGCAGGTGTCGGTGCCCGGGATGTAGTAGAAGCCCGCGCCGTAGAGCGAGCAGATCTTGACGTACTCGACCGCCTTGGCCTTGACCGGAAGATCGGCCGCTTGTGCTCCGCCGACGGCGATCAGACCCGCCGCAGTGCCGAGCAAAAGGCTCTTCACCACATTCATATAAAACCTCCAAGTTGCTCATTTTACGGAGACCGGACCGTGAGGCCCCCCAGATCCCCGTCTTTTCAAATCCGCTCGGCCGCTTCGCGCTTTTGGACACACCCGCATCGACGCGAGGGACGTGAGCGAACCACCTGCAACGGGACGATTGAGTACCCCCCACCGTCACGGGCCAATATGCCTGCGCCGTTCCGCTAATCAAAATAGTTTATTTAGTCAGCTTTGTTGTTTCACTAAACCTGTGCCCCGCGCGCAACACCGCGAGTGAGGGAATATGCTGAGCTGATCATCTTTGTAGTTTTAGTGACAAAATTACCCTGCTCTGCACTTGCGTCAGGGCAGACTTGCGTGGACTATGGCCGTGCAAGACACCGGCCGGAAAAGAATCAGATCACGGGAGTGACGCTGTGTCAGCGACCAGGAAGGAAGGGGCGCGCCTCCGCTCCATCGGCAATCTCGATATCATCAGGCGTTTCACCTGGGAAATTTCGTCGATCAACATGTATCTGGAGGAGTTGCGTCAGTTCTGGGCGAGAACGCTGGGCATCAGCGGTCCGCAATGGCTGATCCTGATGGCGATCTCCGACCTCGACAAGGACGACGGCGTGCCCGTCAACCTGGTCTCCAAGCTGCTCCACGTCGATCCGTCCTTCGTCACCACCCAGTCCAAGCTGCTGGAGAAGAAGGGCCTGCTGCGGCGGCGGCCCTCGCCGACCGACGCCCGCGTGGTGCGGCTGTCGCTGGTCGAGAAGACGCAGAAGCACATCGCAAGCCTCAACGAGCAGTACAAAACGATCCGCGAATTCGTCTTCCAGGAATTCGACGAGAACGAACTGACCGAATTCACCGGCAAGCTGGCGACGCTGAAGACCCGGCTCGAAAAGGCCTGCGTCAGGATATCCCTCGACTACTAAAACATGATCCGGAAAAGTGCGAAGCGGTTTTCCGAAAAGATCATGCCCAAGCAACAACCTAAATCGCGATGACGATTCATCCCAATCTCATCGCGCTTTAAGACAGCAGGCGGCGTTCAGATCCGCCGCCCCGTGGCGCCCAGTTGCGATTCCAGCCAGTCGAAGATGTATTCGTTGGCAAGGCTGGGATTGTCCGCATGGGCCTGCGCCGCGCCGGTCTCCTGCGCGGTGAACACCTTCAGCACGATGTCGGAGCTGCCGAGTCGCGACTTCTGCACGATCTGGCGCGCCCGGTCGGCCTTGAGCCAGCCGTCCTCGCCGAGCGTGATCAGCACCGGACAGTCGACGCTCGAGGCCATCAACGGCGCCGACGGCACCGGGACGATGCTGAGGTCGCTCATCGCAAAGCGGCTGGCGAAGAAGGATCGTTCGTGCAGGTCCCACAGACCGCCGTCGCAGACGGCCGCGGCGAGCCTTGGCTCCTGCAACACCGCGCGCGCGACGAAGGAAGAGCCCCACCCGTCGGCCACGATGGCGACGCGATCGAAATCGACGTCGCCGCGTGTCTCCAGATAATCCATGACGCTGGCAATCGAGCTCTCGAGGTCGCGGCGCTGCAGGAGCGTGTCGGTATAGTCGTCACGCTGGTCGCCGAGCAGGTCCAGCGCGAGCATCGACAGTCCGCGTTCGCGCGCATGCGGCGCGAGCTTGAACAGGAATTCTTCCTTGCGGTGTCCGGGCTCGCCGATGCAGATCACGGTCGGAGCCCGCTTGCCGGCCGGGGACGCAGGCAGGAAATAGCCTTGCAAAACGTGTCCGTCATCGGCCCAGGGAATCGTGACGACCTCGCCAGCCGGACCGCGCGCGGTGAGGAAGCGGCGCGCGCATTCCTGCATGGCGAGCACCGCGACCCAGCGGCGCTCGTCGGCCTGGTCCAGCGGCATCGCGGCCGCGCCGTAGTAGTTCATCGCCCGCAGCCAGTTGCGCTGCGCGGTCGCCATGTGGCCTTCCGCGAACGCCGCCTCGGCACGCTGCCGGTTGGCTTGCGCCAGCCGCTTCCATTCGCGGTGCCAGGACTGCTCACCGCCCTGCTTGAGCTGCCGCGCGATCATCAGGCATTCTGCGATGGTGGCGCCACCCTCCTGCGCCGCGGTGAGGAGCCGCGTGAATTCAGCGGAAATATCCTCTCTCTCCGGGCAGAGGATCCAGTCGTCGGAGAGGCATGCGGGTATCATCGGAGCTACGCTTTATGATGGCGTTACCCCTGATCGACTAAACTATTTTGGTTCACCAACCAAGCTGCCGTGCGCCGAATGAGACCCGTTTCACATCACCATCGCTTGAACATTGCTTGAACGACGGAGCATGTCGCATGCGTGACATTCCAAATCGTCATAAGGCGTCGGAAAGTGGCAAGAGGTGGCACGTAAAGTTACCTGCGTAACATGTAAATTACCTGTGTAATAATACGTCCGCACCTCTTGCCATGATGGTCGTCATACCTACATACGCGGACGTTCGTTGACAGTCTCAGCCAAACCGAATCAACCGAGCCGCCAGCCAACTTCCTGCGTAAAGCTTTCATAGAAGGCGCGGTCGTAGGCCTGCTCCGGCGTTGCGCGCACGCGTTCGTCAAGGCGCTTTGCGTCTTCGCCCACAAGAATGCGCCACCGGTCCGCCTTGACCCCGTTGAGGATGATCTTCGCGGCCTGCGCAGCAGTCGTCGGCGCGTCCTCGAGGAAGCTGCGGGCGCGTTCGGCGAACGCAGCCTGGATGTCCTCGTCCGACATCTTGTCAGCATCCGGCACGCCAGCCGCGACCATGCGCTTGCGGGTCAGCGCGACCTCGTCGGCATTGAGCCGCTCCGACCCGTCGGCGCTCTGCACCTTGCGCGAATTGGAGACGATCGAGGTGCCGATATGGCCGGGCATCACCACCGAGCATTTGACATGCGGCGCGTGCAGGCGAAGGTCGTTGATCAGCGCTTCGGTAAATCCTTTCACCGCGAACTTGGCCGAACTGTAGGCGGTGTGCGCCTGCCCCATGCCGATCGAGGCCCAGAAGCCGTTGACGCTCGCGGTGTTGACGATGTGGGCCTCGTCCGCCGCCACCAGCATCGGCAGGAAGGTGCGCACGCCGAGATAGACGCCGCCCCAGCAGATGTTGAACGTACGCTCCCACTGCTCGCGCGTGTTGGTGAACAGGCTGCCGCCGCCACCGATGCCGGCATTGTTGAACAGGAGATGGATCCGATCGGTCTTCTGCAGCTCGGCGAGCTCATCGCGAAACCGCTTGAGATGATCCTCGATCGAGACGTCGGCGACATGGGTCGTGACCCGCAGGCCCTGCGGCAGCTTCTCGACCTCGCAGAGCCGCTTGGTCTCGGCCATCGCGGCCTCCGAGACGTCGCACATCGCGACATTGCAGCCCTCGGCGACGAGCTGCCGTGCGAGCTCGCGTCCCATCCCCGTGCCGCCGCCGGTGATGACGGCGATCTTTCCTGCAAAATCCTTCATCGGACTTCGGTCCCTCCCCTTGTCGGTATGTTTCTTCACAGCTGGCGCCGCGCATCGCGGCGCGCGCAAAATGTAGCAGCGCCGCATCCGCAGGTAAAAGCGGATCGGCGCTGCCATCTTCACATCAGTTATTTCGGCCCGCGGACTATTCGGCCGCTTCGACGCGCACCCCGTTCAACGCGCCGAGTGCCTCCAGCGCCTTGCGGGTGGCGGCCTGCTGCGCCGGCGAGGCCTCCGGCATCGGTGCGCGCGGATAGGTCCTGGGCAAGCCCTGGAGCGTCTGGGCGTAACGCGTGCAGGCCGGCAGATTGTCGGCAATCACGGCGTTCCACAGCGTCAACAGCTTCTTGTGTAGGTCGAGCGCGCGCGGATGGTCGCCCGCCTTCACCGCATCCCACAGCGCGACGGAGGCATGCGGCGCCGCGGTCAGGATCGCGGCGATCGAGCCATGGGCGCCGAGCGTGTAGGACGGATACATGAGGGCATCGACCGCGCTGTAGATCAGCTTGTCCGGCGCCATCATCATGAGATCCGCGAACAGCTTGAGATCGCCCGCGCTCTGCTTGACGCCGACCACCAGCGGCACCTCGGTCATGATCCGCACCAGCAGCGCCGGTGACAGATAGGACCACGGCACCACGTTGTAGATGATGATGGGCATGCCGGTCTCGTCCGCCATGGCGCGGAAGTGCGCGACCATCGCCTCGTCATCGGGCTTGAACAGATAATGCACCGGCGTGACCTGGAGCGCTGCGACATTCATGTCGCGCACGAGCTTGCCGCGACGGATCGCATCGCGCGTGGAGTCCACGATGATCCCGGCGATCACGGGAATGCGTCCCTTCACCGCCTCGACCGTCGCGGCCATCAGGTCGCGATATTCCTCGTGATCGAGCGTGTGGCCCTCGCCGGTCGAGCCGCCGGCCGCGACGCCATGCGCGCCGGCGCCGATCATCCAGTCGACCTGGGGCGCCACGAGCCCAAGGTCGATCTCGCCGTCCTTCCGGAACGGCGTCGTCATCGGCGGGATCACGCCGGTCGGTCGTGCCTTCATGGTCTGCCCTCGCGTTTCCTTTGGTCCTGTGGCGGTCCCGCTCTCCTGACGAGTATCCGTCCGCTTTCGAGCCTATCGGCTGCGCAGGCCTTGTGAAGGGGCGCTTCGCGCGGCGCTGCCCCCACAATCGCTCATTCCTGCGATCCTTCCTCGCCCTTTTCCTTGGGGATTCCCCGTATTTGCCCGGCTTCGGTTTAGGGGCAATTTTTTTACAATCCGAATCATCAAATGAGGTTGGACGCTGGGTCGAGTCGGCCAGGTCAGCGTGTTGTTTGTGTCACAGGCTCTGGCACTCCGCTTGCATCCTCTTCGTGGTCTGAAACTACCGATGAGGTGACAGGAATGTTCGTGACCGTGGTTGCCGTGCTCTGCCGGCTGAGCGCAGCCAGCTCAGGCAGTTGCATCGAGGAAATCGTGACCGACAGCAACATGACGCCCGAGATGTCGATGATGCAGTGCGCGATCGGCGCACAGGCCCCGCTTGCCAAATGGATGGGCGAGCATCCGATCTATCACGCCAATTGGCGCCTCGAGCGCTACAAATGCGTGCCGGGTCACTACGAGATCAAGGGCCACGCCTAAGGCCCCGCAAGAGTACGGATGAGGAAATGCCCCGGAGGTAGCCTGGTCTCTCCGCGCGGGCACCGCTAGCGCCAGACCCCATTGCGGCGGCGCGCCCCTGTGACGACGATCACGCCTTCCCTTTAAGCCACTGCACGCAGAATGATCGCACGCGCCTGTCGCCCTTCCGGCGTCGGCATCAGCGCGAAATTGTGCGGCTGGTCACGGAGCAGATGCAGCTCGACCGGCACGCCCGCCGCCCTCGCGCGCTCCGCGAGATCGACGCTGTCGGGATAGAGCAGATCGCGCGTACCCGAGAAGATCGTCATCGGCGCGAGCGAACGGAAGGCACCGTTGAGCGGACTGACGAAGGGATGGCCGACATCGAGCTCGCCGGCATAGAGCCGCCCTGCCTCAAGTATCCCCGGAATGTCCTGGATCGGATCGCGGCCTGCGATCTCGACCTGCTCCGGGCGGCTGACCGAGGCATCGGCCGCGGGCGAGATCAGCATCAGCCGGCCCGGCTGCCGATGCCCGCGATCGCGCAGCCACTGGCATGCGGCGAGCGCCAGGCCCGCGCCGGCGGAATTGCCGACCACCGTGACCTTTGCGGGCCCGACATCCTCCAGCAGCATCCGCAACAGCTCGGCCGTCGTCGGTACGAGATCCTTGGCGGTGGCACGCGGCGCAAGCGGATAGATCGGCACCACGCAGACGACGCGCGCCTTGCGCGTCATCTGGCCGACGAAGCGCCAATGCGCCGGCACGATCTCGTTGATGAAGCCACCGCCGTGCAGGAACATGACGTGGTTGCAGCCCTCATGGCCCGAAGATGGCGCCGTGTAATAGACCGGCCATCCGCCCATCTTGGTCAACGTCACCTCGACGCCGCGCCCCAAACCCGTCGGCTCGTAGGAGGCCGGCTGCAATGCGAGTTTCTGCACATGCGCCTGCACGGCCTCGGCCGAGGCAAGGTGCTTCTTGAACGGAAGCTGCCGCAACAGCGCGTTGAAGCAACGACTCTGCAGGCTCGGCGCGGGATCGCCGGATGGCCGCATCCCCAACAGCCGGCCGCCCGGACAGAACTGGAAGGCCGATGCGATCTTTGCAACGCTCATGTCAGGTCTCCTCCAGACCGGGCTCTCTGTATGGGCGACGAAAAGGCTTGTGTCGACCGCCGCCACATGCGGATATAATGCGAGCATTCGCTCGCTTTTCCTACTCGCATTCGGATCGCAGGCCCATGGCGCGCAAACCGCCGACAAAACCCCGGAAAAATGCCTTGCAGGCGCGATCGCGCGCCACCGTCGACGCGCTGGTCGAGGCAACCGCTCGCATTCTGGTCCGCGAGGGCTTTGAGAAAGCCAGCACCAACCGGATCGCCGAAATCGCCGGCGTCAGCGTCGGCTCGCTCTACCAGTATTTTCCCAGCAAGGAGGCACTCGTCGCCGCCGTCATCGACCGCCACAACGAGGAGATTATGGGCATCGTCCGTGCCGCCCTCACCGAGGTCGCCGACCTGCCGATCGACAAAGCCGTGCGCCGCCTCGTCACCGTCGCGATCGAAGCCCACCGCATCGATCCCAAACTACATCGGGTGCTTGCCGAGCAGATCCCGCGCACCGGCCAGCTCAAGGACGTCGAAGCCTTCAACCGCGAGGTCCACACCCTCGTGCGCGCCTATCTCGAAAGCCGTCGCAACGAGATGCGCAAGATCGACCCGGGACTGGCGACCTTCATCTGCGTCAGTGCGATCGAGGCGGTCGCGCACAACACGGTGCTGAACCAGGCCGAGATGCTCTCGGAGAAGATGGTGAGGACGCTGGTGGATGAGACGACACGGATGGTGGTGGGGTATTTGAGGTAGTTTGCGAAAACGTCGCCTCATGCACGCTCTACGCGGGAGAGCGGGCATCCCGCTAAGCAGTTGATTTATCTGCGGGCGGCATTGAGCCGAGCCCATGGCCATGAGTTTTCCATTTTTGATGGCGATCAATTCAGCTTTCCTATTGAGGACAAAACATATGCCCAAGAAAAATTGCCTGATAGTCCATGCCGCCGGAAGACAGCTCGACCTACTGCGCGGAGAGGCTTCCCGCATTGCGAGGGCGAACAAGGTCGACTGGTGGATCGATCGTGCCGACGTCGGCACACTTTTTTGCTTTGAAGACGCAAATGCTGCAGATGCCTTCGCTCGCACCTGCGACAACTTCGGAGTCCGATGCCAAGACGGCTAGCTCAAAAACCCCGCCGACTTTGTGAGCCGGCGGGAGTTGAGTGAATACCTACGAAAACCGGCCCATCGCCAAACGCGCGTCGGACGGTGGGGCCGTTCCGGGTGGATGGCGAGACCTTGAGGAGGTCCAGATTCGCCACAGACCGATTTTTCAATCTCTCCCTTGGAGAGTCGTTCCTCAGACGCCGCGATGCCAATATTTTTGTGATCTGGCGCAAAAGGAAGGCCCCAGCCAATGGGGAAGACCGGGGCCTTCACAGGCCTTGCGATGGATCACACGCAAGACCGATCGCTGGATAGCTGCAGGAGCGCTCGTTTCTCCTGCGGAACCAATCTCGACCCAAGTTGGCTGCAACTCCAGATGAGTCGCGAGAGCCAGCATTCCAGCAGCCAAATCGGGGCTAGAGTGTGTCCGAAGTTGAACTAGACGCGGGCGAAACCAACGTGCTGAAGCCGCGATCCAACTCGAGTGTTTCGCAAATCATCGATTCTTCGTAGGCCGAACCCGCGGCGAGCGACTAGGGCGCGTGGGTGAAGATATCCACTCGTCGATTTCGTCTGGCTCTACTCGCCACGAAGGTGAGACGCCATCGGCTGTCCGGGCTGTGACACGGTATCGGCGCTTACGGAGCTTGGCTGCCAAATTCTTCGCGCCATCTTCGTCTCGACATTCAATAGAAAAATTACCGTAACAAACAACCCAGCGCTTTCGACTTACTTTTCGTTTGGATCGCGCTGAACGCTCCATCTAAGGGACCCCGTGAGTCCCCAAGCCCGTCCCAGTATCAAGACTCCATTCTTACCAAACCGTTTAAACCTGTCCGCGACCTCGCCAAGGGCAGCGGACTACCACCACCGTAGCAACCCCGATCTCGCGTCCACAGGTGGTCGTCCAGTTGGATCATGCCTGCGAAGCCATTGACGTCGTTAAGCACACCTACCGAGCATGCGACGCGCGCGATGGCTCCGAGAGCGGATTGTGTCCATTGGTCCCAAAGACAATTCACGCCAGCGCCAGGCGTCGTTGAACTTCTGGAACCAATGGCCCAACACGCCGATCGAGACTCTCGCTGGCTCGCCGCCGAGCTGGTGGAGCGGCCCCGACCAGCTCAAAGACGTCGAAGCCTTCAACCGCGAGGTCCACACCCTCGTGCGCGCCTATCTCGAAAAAGGTACAAGCTCTTCGCAGCGATGGAGTGCCCGACGAGGTACTCAAAGGCGTAGTCGATCATGCCAATGAACGGATGAAGACGACAGTCAATGCTGTGTCAGAAGAGATTGTCATTAAGTTTCCGGACGGAAAAATACAAGAGACACGGCGAAGAGAGCTCAAGATTGAGCTAACCGGGGCTTTAGGAGAAATCGCGAGCCGAATTGACCATGGATTTAGTTTCGAAGTCCGAAAACTGTCAAGCCAAAGGATGGAGAGGAGGAATCTCTGACCTTGCCCCCAAGTTTTATCCAGTCCTGAGTTCGCCCCGGCTGTTGGATTTGCCCGGTTGGACGGTGGCAGCGGCGGGAGCCGGCGCGGAGCCCTC
>NZ_SPVJ01000033.1:0-94158 GCF_004634465.1 Bradyrhizobium sp. MOS001 | reverse complement strand
TGATTGCGGGACATCCCGCCCTCGATCGCGGACACGACACGCTTGCGAAGATCCAGAGAATAAGGCTTGCCCATCCATGCTGGCCTCCAACCCAGCCAGAATGGTGAATCAGAAACACACCGATTTGGGAATCCCAAATCGATTCAACCTAACCCCATCCTGCTTTAGCGCTGACGCGGGTCGAGCGCGTCGCGCAGGCCGTCGCCGAGCAGGTTCAGCGACAGCACCACGAGGAAGATCGCAAGGCCCGGCCAGATCGCCATCCACGGCGCCTGGGTCAGGAAGCGCTGCGCCGCGTTGAGCATGCTGCCCCAGGACGGTGCGGGCGGCTGCTGGCCGAGGCCGAGGAACGACAGCGCGGCTTCGGCGATGATGGCGGCGGCGATCGACAGCGTCGCCTGCACCAATAGCGCGGGAAGGATGTTCGGCAGGATGTGCGAGAAGGCAATGCGCCACGGCGGATTGCCGAGCGCGCGCGCCGCCTCGACATAGTCTTCGGCCTTGACGCTCAAGACCTGCCCGCGCGTCAGACGGATGAAGATCGGCGTGGCCGAGATGCCGATTGCGATCATGGCATTGCCGAGGCTGGGACCGAGGAAGGCGGCCAGCGCAATCGCCAGGATCAGGAACGGGCAGGCCAACATTGCATCGGTGATCCGGCTGATCAGCGCGTCAACAAATCCGCCGCGATAGCCGGCGAGGAGGCCAAGAGGGACACCGATCCCGAGCGCGATCGCGACCGAGATCAGACCCGCCATCAGCGAGGCCCGCGCGCCGTAGATGACGCGGCTCAGGATGTCGCGGCCGAGATCGTCGGTGCCGAACCAGTGAGCGGCGGTGGGCGGCTTGCGCACCAGGCTCCAGCTCGTCGCAATGGGATCATAGGGCACGACCAGCGGCGCAAGGGCCGCAAGCAGGATGAAGGCCGTGATCACGACAAGCCCGAAGACCGCAGCCTTGCGCTTGAACAGGCGCCGCCGCGCACGGCGCGCCGGGCTGTCCAGCTCGTAGGCCTGGGAGGCGGGACTGGCTGGCAGTGCGGCGTCGGTCATCGTCTAACCTCGCAGCCGCGGATTGACGAGGACATAGGCGACGTCGGCAACGAGATTCAGTGTGATGTAGACTGTGGCCGTCACCAGCACCACGCCCTGCACCACCGCATAGTCACGGTTGAAGACGGCATCCACGATCAGCTTGCCGAAGCCGGGAATGGAGAAGATCTGCTCGGTCAGCACCGCGCCCGACAACAGCGTGCCGAGCTCGAGCGCACCGAGGGTGATGATCGGCGTGAGCGCGTTGCGCATCGCATGCTTGAGGATCACCGAGCGCTCGGAGAGACCTTTCGCGCGCGCGGTGCGGACATAGTCGCTCTCCAGAACCTGGAGCATGGCGCTGCGGGTGTGCCGCATCAGGACCGCCGAAATTGCGTTGCCGAGCACGAAGGCCGGCATGATGGTGGCTGCCAGGCTCGCGCGCCAGTCCTCGGTCAGCGGCACGTAGCCTGAGGCCGGCAGCCAGCCCAGGTGAATCGAGAACAGGAAGATCATGAGGATTCCGAGCCAGAAATTCGGCGTCGAGATACCCCACAGCGCGAACAGGTTGGCACCATAGTCCCAAACCGTGCCCTTCTTCACCGCGGAGATGATGCCGGCGGGAATGCCGATGAGGAACGCGATCAGGATCGCCATCGAGCCGAGCTGGAGCGTCACCGGCAGCTTCTGTGCGATCAGCTCGCGCACCGGCATCTTGTTGCGCAACGACTCGCCGAAATTGCCTGAGAGAACGCCCTTGAGCCAATAGACGTACTGCACGGGGATCGGCTGATCCAGCTTGTACTGCTGGCGGATCTGTTCGATCACGGCGGGATCGCGCTCCTCGCCGGCCATCACCAGCGCGGGATCGCCCGGCAGCAATTGCTGGAGCGAGAAGATCAGCACCGACACGAAGAACAGTGTCGGCACGATCTGCGCGATTCGGTGGGCGAGGAAGTTCAGCATGGCTCCACGCGCGTCCCAACCGCTGCCGTGATCACTTGAACTTCAATCCGACCACACGCACCAGCCCATCGGGCATCTGCCTGTAGCCGTCGAGCTTCTTCGTGTGCGCGATCAGCAGTGTGCGGTGGTAGATGTAGATGATCGGAAAATCGTCAAGCAGGATCTTGGTCAGCTTTTCGTAGATCGCCTTGCGCTCCTCGACGTCGGACGTCATGCGTCCATCTTCCATCAGCTTGTCGGCCTCGGGGTTCGAATACACGCCGTCGTTTTGCGGCGCCTTGCTGCGCATGAAGATGTAGGAATTGCCGTCGGGATCGATGCGGCCGCTCCAGTTGATCTGGAAGATCTGGAACTCGCCGGCTTGAGCCTGCTTGAAGGTCGTCGCGAATTCGACCGCGCGGATCTTGATGTCAAAACCCGCTTCCGCGGCCATGGACTGGACGACCTGGGCGACGGCTTCGTTCTCCGCGCCCTTGGGGATCATGTAATCCACCGTCACCGGCGTGGTGACGCCGGCTTCCTTCAGCAGCGCCTTGGCCTTCGCGATGTCGCGACCGCGAACCGGGAACGCTTTCTGGTAATAGGGATGCTTCGGGCTGACCCACTGATTTCCAGGCGTGAACTCGCCGTTGAAGACGACCTGGTTGAGCGCTTCGCGGTCGATCGAGAGATCGAGTGCCTGGCGGACCTTCGCCGACTGGCTCAGCGGCCCCTTGGTTTTGTCGTTTCCGATATTGACGGTCAGGCCGAGATAGCCGAGCTCCGGCGCGGTCGACAGCACGAGGCGGGAATCGGCGCGCACGTCCTTGATGTCGGTGGCGAGCACGCGCTCGATCAGATCGAGCCCGCCGGACTTGAGGTTGGCAAGGCGCACCGTCGCGTCGACAATCGGCAGGAACACGACGCGGTCGATATGGATGTTGTCCTTGTTCCAGTAGTCGGCAAACTTCTCGAACACCATGCGGTCCTGCTGGACGCGCTCGACGAATTTGTAGGGACCGGCGCAGACCGGATGCAGGCCGAACTTGTCGCCGGCTTCCTTCGCCGCCTTCGGCGAGACCATCATGCCGGAGCGGTCGGTGAGCTGGGCGATCAGCGGCGAGTAGGGCGTCTTCAGCACCAGCTTGATGGTCAGCGGATCGACCACCTCGACATGGTCGACGCTGGCAAGCTCGGACTTCCGGAACGAGGTCGGCAGCGTCATGTGACGCTCGATCGAGAATTTTGCGGCTTCGGCGTCCAGCGGCTCGCCGTCGTGGAATTTGACGTTGGGCCGGAGCTTGATCGTCATCTCCTTGCCGTCGGCCGAGGTCTCGTAGGACAGCGCGAGCTGCGGCACGATGTTGAGCTTCTCGTCGATGTCGAACAGCTTGTCGCAGAAGGCGGAGAAGACGATGCGGCCGACATAGGTGCGGCCGATGCTGGGATCGAGGATGTCGGGGTCTTCGGCGATGCCGATGCGAAGCGTGGTCTGAGCCTGGGCTGCGCCCGCGAGCGACGTCAGCACAGCCGACGCCAGGATTGTCAAACGCATGAAACTCATCGCTCTCAACCTCTGTTTTGCGGCTATGCCGGGTCCGTTCCCAATGAACTAACCCCGCTGCCGCGGACTGCTTCCGGGCCGCCGCTGAAGGCGGCGACCAATTTTTCAAGGACCGGCGAAAAGCCGCCGTCGGACGGGACGATCGCCGCGGAGGACGGCAGTTCCGACGTTCGGTGACAGGCCGTTGCATGTCCGATGCCATCCGGCACCAGCTGCGGCATTTCACTGCGGCAGCGGTCGACGACGTAGGGGCAGCGGGTGTGGAAGCGGCATCCCGGCGGCGGGTTGAGCGCGCTCGGGATCTCTCCCTGCAGCACAATCCGGCTGCGCTTTGCCCGCGGTTTAGGCATGGGGATCGCGGACAGCAGCGCACGGCTGTAGGGATGCCGGGGTGCCGCGAACAGGGCGTCCGCCTCGGCAGTCTCGACGATCTGGCCGAGATTCATCACGGCGACATGGTCGGCGATGTGCTTGACCACAGCCAGATCGTGCGAGACGAAGATGTAGGCCAGCCCAAGCCGGTCCTGCAGCTCGCGCAGGAGGTTGAGGATCTGCGAGCGGATCGAGACGTCCAGCGCCGAGACCGGCTCATCGCAGATGATCAGTTTTGGTTCGACCGCGAGCGCGCGGGCGATGGCGATGCGCTGGCGCTGGCCGCCGGAGAATTCGTGCGGATAACGCCGCTCGAGCCGCGGCTCGAGGCCGACCAGTCGCAGGATTTCCGCGACGCGCTCGCGCCGTTGCGCCGGCGGTACCAGATCGTGCAGCGCCAGCGGCTCGGCGAGAATCTGGCCGACCGTCATGCGCGGATTGAGCGAGGCGTAGGGGTCCTGGAAGATGATCTGTGCTTCGCGGCGGAAGGCGCGGAGCGCCCCGGCGTCCAGCGAGAGCAGGTCACGGCCGGCGAAACGCACCGTGCCTGCATCCGGCTCGATCAGCCGCAGCACCAGGCGACTGACGGTGGATTTGCCGCAACCGGATTCGCCGACCAGGGCCAGCGTCTTGCCGGCGTCGAGAGAGAAGCTGACGCCATCGACCGCTTTGACATGCCCCAGTGCCCGGCCGAACAGCGAGCGCCCGGCGACAAAATGCTTGACCAGGCCTTCGACCTCGAGAAGCGCCATCACGACACCAGAAGTTCGAGCGGCGCGCGGATGCAGCGCGAGAGGTGGCCGGGGCTGACTTCGACCAGCGGTGGCGGCGCCTTGGTGCAGGCGTCCAGCACGAAGGGGCAGCGCGCGGCGAAACGGCAGCCAGCGGGTGGCTGCGCCATGTTCGGCACCATGCCCTCGATCGTGGCCAGTTGCTCGGCGCGATGATCGAGCCGCGGGATCGAGCCCAGCAGGCCGACGGTGTAGGGATGCTGCGGCATGGCGAACAGCTCGTCGACCGGCGCGCGCTCGACGATCTCGCCGGCATACATCACCGCGACCTCGTCGCAGACTTCGGCGACGACACCGAGATCGTGGGTGATCAGGATGATAGCGGCGCCGCTCGCCGCCTTCAGTTCGCGCATCAGCTCCAAAATCTGCGCCTGCAGGGTGACGTCGAGCGCGGTGGTCGGCTCGTCTGCGATCAGCAGCCGCGGGTCGCAGGCCAGCGCCATCGCGATCATCACGCGCTGGCGCATGCCGCCGGAGAGCTTGTGCGGATATTCGTCGATCCGCCGCTCGGGCGAGGGGATGTGAACGCGCCGCAGCAGCTCGATGGCCCGCTCGCGCGCGCTGCGCCGGGAGCCGCCGCGATGGCGCAGAATGGTCTCGATGATCTGGTCGCCGATGGTGAAGCTCGGGTTGAGCGACGTCATCGGCTCCTGAAAAATCATCGCCAGCCGGTTGCCGCGGAGGTCGCGCAGCGTCTGGTCAGGAGTCTTCAGCAGGTCGAAGCCGTCGAAGCGGATTACGCCGGAGATCTCCGCGCTTTGCTTCGGCAAAAGCCCCATGATCGCCAGCGACGTCACGCTCTTGCCGCAACCGGATTCGCCGACGAGGCCGAGCGTCGCGCCATTGGCGACGCTGAGATCGACGCTGTCGACGGCGTGGGTCACGCGGCCGTCGTCGCCGTGGAAGCGGATGCGCAGATCCTTGATCTCGATGAGAGGACTTGCGCTCATGATTGCCTTGCTCGGCTCGCAGCAATGCTGGCGTCGATGACGCTGCGATCGGTGTTGCCTGCCGGGTTCTGCCGCGTCGGCATGGAAGAGCGGAAATGCACCCAGAGTTCCTGACTGACGCGCTCCAGCCGTTCGAGTTCGCCCAGCGGATCGAGATGATCGTCGGCGCGAATGTCCAGCGCCGGCCATTCCTCCTCGCCGTGGATCAGGAGCGCAGCGGATTGCTTGCCGCGCTTGTCGCCGCCGGCGGCCTCGCCCGCGCGCATGGCGGCGAGCAGGCGGCGCGGGAAGGGCAGGCTGTCATTGGCGATATAGGTCTTCGCGGTCTCGTCGAGCACGTCGGCGCCGGCAAGCATGTTGCCGGCGATCGAGAAGCCGCTGCCGGCGATGTGCCCGCACCAGTCGACGCAGTCGCGCCCGGTATGCGCGGCGATCGCGCCGCTGGCGTCCATGATGTGGATCTGGCGGCTCTCGCGGCCGTCGTCGGTCGCGAGCTGGGTGGCGAGAACGTTATGCGCATTCAGGCCCTCGCGCAGCAGCTTGACGCCGTCGATGCCGTAATAGGGATTGACGAAGGCCTGGGTCGCGATGGCGCCGAGACCGGCCGCGATGTAGGGCACGCGCGCTCCGACGGCGAAGAAGCGGGTAGCTACAGCGATGCCGAACTGGCCGGTGGCAGGGTCTCGCGCGATGATCGACCAGGTCATGTGCTGCCTTCAGCGCCCTGCGGCGTAGCCCTGCATGCCACGCGGGTTGGCGGCGGCGCGGCGGCGCACCCCGACGCGCGAGGCCGCGGTGAGGCGACCTTCCGACCAGTCGGGGCCGACCTCGACAATGTGTCCGCGCTCGCGAAGGTTCTCGATCGTCGCCTTCGGCACGCGGTTCTCGACCACGAGCACGCCGGGGCGCGCGGTGCGCGGCCAGAACGAGATCGGGAAGTGCTCGGAGTGCCAGGCCGGCGCGTCGATCGCTTCCTGCAGATTGAGGTTGCAATGGACGTGCCGCAGGAAAAACTGCGTGATCCACTGATCCTGCTGGTCGCCGCCGGGCGAGCCCCAGGCCAGATACGGCTCGCCGTCGCGTAGCGCCATGGTCGGCGACAGCGTCGTGCGCGGCCGCTTGCCCGGCGCAAGCGCGGCGGGATGGTCTTCCTCCAGCCAGAACATCTGCGCGCGGCTGCCGAGGCAGAAGCCGAGCTCCGGAATGATCGGCGAGGATTGCAGCCAGCCGCCCGATGGCGTCGAGGACACCATGTTGCCGGCCTTGTCGATGATGTCGAAATGCACGGTGTCGCCGCGCACCTCGCCGAAGCGCCCGACTGTCGGCTCGCCCGCGCCAAGCGCGCCGACCGCCTCACGCTGCCCCTCGGCGCGGCGCAGCTTGACCACGCCGCCAAAACCTTCGACCGAACCGGGGAGGAAGTCGAGCGATGCCTTCTCTGAGATCAGTTTGCGACGTTCGTCGTTATAGGCATCCGACAGCAGCGTCGCGATCGGGATCTCGCTGAATTTGGGATCGCCGTAGAATTTTTCGCGGTCGGCAAACGCGAGCTTGGCGCATTCGATCTGGAGGTGGATGAATTCCGGCCCGGTCGGATCTAGCCCGTCGAGCGCAAAGCCCTTGAGCAGCGCGAGCTGCTGGAGCGTCACCGGACCCTGGCTCCAGACGCCTGCCTTGCAGACGGTGTAGCGGCCATAGTCGTAGGTCAGCGGTGCCTCGATCGTCGGCTGCCAGCGCGCCATGTCGTCGGCCGAGAGCACGCCGCGATGCGGCGAGCCGCTGACATCCATCACTTCCTGGGTGCGGCAGAACTTGTCGATGGCTTCCGCAACGAAACCTTGCGACCAGGCCTTTCGCGCGCGCTCGATCTCGGCGTCGCGGTCACCGCCGCCGCTCTCGGCTTCGCTGAGAATGCGGGCGTAGGTCGCAGCCAGCGTCTTGTTGGTGAAGAGCGTGCCGGGCCTCGGCACTTCGCCATTGGGCAGATAGACCGCCGCCGAGGTCGGCCAATGCTTGCGGAACAGTTGCTCGACGGTCTGGATCGTGGCGCAGGCGCGCTCGACCAGCGGATAGCCGTCGCGCGCGTAGGAGATGGCCGGCTCCAGCACGTCGCGCACGCGCATCGTGCCGTAGTCGCGCAGCAGCATCATCCAGGATTCGAACGTGCCGGGGACGCAGGCCGCGAGCAGGCCGGTGCCCGGCACCATGTCGAGGCCTTCGCTCTTGTAATGCGCGATGGTGGCGCGCGCCGGCGCCGGGCCCTGGCCGCAGATCACCTCGGTGCGTGCGCGTTTGACGTCATGCACGATGATGGGCACGTCTCCGCCGGGGCCGTTCAAATGCGGTTCGACGATCTGGAGCGTGAACGCTGTGGCGACGCCGGCGTCGAAGGCATTGCCGCCCTTTTCCAGGATGGCCATGCCGACCGCGGTCGCGATCCAGTGTGTGGTGGCGACGACCCCGAATGTGCCCTCGATCTCGGGGCGCGTCGTGAAGGGATCGGGATTGACGTTGCTGGCCATGGGATTTCGCTACCTTATTTGTCGCGCGCGCAATTGATCACAGGCAATGCCGTGCCGCCAATGCGCAGGCCGCATGGCACGCGCGCGTCACGCCGGGACCGGCGCGGTGTTCACCGCATGGCAGGCGACGCCGGCGATCAGTTCCGGGGCTTCCTTGCGGCAGAGATCGAACGCCAGCGGGCAGCGCGGATTGAAGGCGCAGCCGGGCGGCGGATTGATCGGATTCGGGATCTCGCCCTTCACTGGAATACGCTGGCGGCCCGACATTGCGAGATCGGGCACGGCGCCCAGCAGCATCTTGGTGTAGGGCATGCGCGGTCGGGCGAACAGCTCGCGTCCCTCCGCGATCTCGACGATGCGGCCGAGATACATCACGCCGACGCGGCTCGCCATGTGGCGGACCACGGCGAGGTTGTGGCTGATGAACATGTAGGTCAGGCCGAACTTGTCCTGGAGGTCGCGCATCAGGTTCAGGATCTGCGCCTGCACGGAGACGTCGAGCGCCGAGGTCGGCTCGTCGCAAACGATGAACTCCGCATCGGAGGCGAGCGCTCGCGCGATCGCGATGCGCTGGCGCTGGCCGCCGGAGAATTCGTGTGGAAATTTCAACCGGTCGTCGGGATGCAGCCCGACAAGGCTGAGCAGTTCGCCGACGCGCGCCTGGATGTCGCGCTCGCCCTGGATCAGGTCGAAGGCGCGGATCGGCTCGGAGATGATGGCATCGACCCGGAAGCGCGGGTTCAGGCTCGCATAGGGGTCTTGAAAGATCATCTGGATGCGGCGGCGCAGTTTTCGCCGCGCCTGCGCCTGCCGTGGATCGGTCATCGAGATGCCGTCGATCAGCACGTTGCCGGAACTCGGCGGCAACAGGCCGACGACCATCCGCGCCACCGTGGTCTTGCCCGAGCCGGACTCGCCGACCAGAGCAAAGGTCTCGCCCTTCCTGATGTCGAAGCTAACGTGATCGACAGCCTTGAGATATTCGAGATGCCCGCCTTCGAGCACGCGGTTGAGCCAGGGTTTTGAGACGTCGAAGACGCGGCGCAGATTTGTGGCCTGGACGAAGGGCGTGCTCATGCCGCGCTCTCCGCAGGCACGGTGTCGTAGAGATGGCAGGCAACGGACTGTGTGCCGCGCGATAGTGGCTCCGGCCGTTCAACCCGGCAACGATCGAAGGCGAAGGCGCAGCGCGGATTGAACGAGCAGCCGCGCGGGATCGCCGACAGGCGCGGCATGGAGCCGGGGATCTGCACCAGGCGCTTGTCGTCCCCGGCAAGCGTCGGGATCGCGCCCATCAGGCCCTTGGCGTAAGGGTGCAGCGGATTCCTGACGACGTCCTGTACCGGGCCGATCTCGGCGACGCGGCCGGCATACATCACCGCGACGCGGTCGGAGGTCTCCGCGATCACGCCCATGTCGTGCGTCACCAGCATCACGGCGGTGCCGTGGTCGCGGCCGAGCCGCTTGATCAGCGAGATGATCTGCGCCTGCACGGAGACGTCGAGCGCGGTGGTTGGCTCGTCCGCGATGATCAACTCGGGCTCGGCGCAGATCGCCAGCGCAATCACAACGCGCTGGCGCATGCCGCCGGAGAATTCGTGGGGATAGCCGTCGATGCGCTTTTCCGGCGCGGGAATACCGACCTCGGCGAGCAGGTCGATGGCGCGGCGGCGGGCGGCCGTCTCGGACAGGTTCAGGTGGGTTTTGATCGTCTCGATGATCTGGTCGCCGACGCGGTACAGCGGATTGAGCGAGGTGAGGGGATCCTGGAAGATCATGCCGATCCGTTTTCCCCGGATGCGGCGTATCTGCTCGGCGGGCAAATTGTCGATGCGCTGGCCGGCGAGACGAATCTCGCCGCCGGCGATGCGACCGGGCGGATCGATCAGGCCGATCACCGCCAGGCCGGTGACGGACTTGCCGGCGCCGGATTCGCCGACCACGCCGAGCACCTCGCCCTTGGCGATGTCGAACGAGACGCCGTCGATCGCGCGCAGCGTGCCGCGGCGAGAGGCGAACTCGACCTGAAGATTGCGCACGGAGAGAACGGGTTCGGTCATGGGCGAGGCGTTTTCATCGAAGCTTTGCTCATCGAAGTTTCGGGTTGAGCGCGTCGCGCAGCCAGTCGCCGAGCAGGTTGATCGACAGGATCAGCGCGGCGAGCGCAAGCCCGGGGAAGGCGACGATCCACCATTCGCCCGCGAACAGATAGTTGTTGCCGATGCGGATCAGCGTCCCGAGCGACGGCATGGTGTCGGGCAGGCCGACACCGAGGAAGGACAGGGTCGCCTCGGTGATGATGGCAAGCGCGAGGTTGATGGTGGCGATGACCAGGATCGGTCCCATCGTGTTGGGCAGTACGTGTCGCAGCATGATCTTTGGCGCGGGCAGGCCGATCAGCTGCGCTGCGGCCACGTAATCCTTGTTCTTCTCGACCATCACGGAACCGCGCACCGTCCGGGCATATCCGACCCAGAAACTAAGCCCGATCGAGATCACCAGCACCACCAGCATGCTGTTGGCATCCAGCCGGTTGCCGAGGATCGATTTCGCGATGCCGTTGATCAGCAGCGCGATCAGAATGGCGGGGAAGGTCAGCTGCACGTCGGCGATCCGCATGATCACGCCGTCGACCGCGCCCCCGAAATAGCCGGCGGTCAGGCCGAGTGCGATTCCGAGCGCGCCGGCGAAGACCACGCCGGCGACGCCGACGGCGAGCGAGATGCGCAAGCCATAGAGGATGGCGGAGAACACGTCGCGGCCCTGCTCGTCGGTGCCGAGCAGGAACGGGCTCTGGCCGTCGGCGGTCCAGAGCGGTGAGATCCGCGAGTTCATCAATTGCAGCTGCGCCGGATCGAACGGGTTCTGCACCGCGAGTGCCGATGCAAAGATCGCGAGCAGGAAGAACAGCACGGTAATGGCCGCCGCCACCATGGTCAGCTTGGAGCGGCGGAACGAATAGAAAATGTCGCTGTCGAGCGCGCGGCTGAGCCAGCTGCGGGCGGCATGCGTCGGCAGCGTGCTCTGCTTGTCGGAATTTGAGGCGACTACGTCGGACATGGAGGCTGCCTCATGCGGCGCGGCCGATGGTCGAGCGCAGGCGCGGATCGACCACGGTGTAGAGGATGTCGACCACCAGATTGATGGTGACGAAAATCAGAGAGACCATCAGCAGGTAGGCGGCCATAATCGGGATATCGACGTTTTGCACGGCCTGCACGAACAGAAGTCCCATGCCGGGCCATTGGAATACGGTTTCGGTGATGATCGAAAATGCAATAACCGAGCCAAACTGTAGTCCGGCCACCGTGATGACGGGAATGAGCGTGTTCTTCAGTGCGTGGCCGAAATGGATGGCACGGGTGGTCAGCCCGCGGGCCCGAGCGAAGCGAATATAGTCGGTCCGAAGCACTTCCAGCATTTCCGCGCGCACCAGCCGCATGATCAGGGTCATCTGGAACAGGCCGAGCGTGATCGAGGGCATGATCAGCGCCTTCAGGCCCGACAGCGTGAGCAGCCCCGTCGTCCACCAGCCGAGCTTGACCACCTCGCCGCGACCGAACGAGGGCAACCAGCCCAATGTCACCGCGAACAGATAGATCAGGAGAATGCCGATCAGGAAAGTCGGCAACGAGATGCCGATCAGCGAAACCGCCTGGAATAATTTGGCGAGCACGGTGTCGCGTTTGAGCGCCGAATAGACGCCCATCAGGATGCCGAACACCATTGCGAATACGGTCGCGCAGATCGCCAGTTCCAGCGTCGCGGGCATGCGCTCCATCAACAGCGTAGAGACCGGCTGACGGAACTGATAGGAGACGCCGAATTTGAACTGCGCGGCGTTGCCGAAATAGCGGACGAACTGCACCGGCACGGGATCATCGAGGCCGAGCGATTTGCGCACGGCTTCGCGTTCGGCCGCCGACGTATCGATCGAGACGATCTGGTTGACCGGGTCGCCGGCGAAGCGGAACATCGAGAACGCGATGATGCCGACGGCGAACATGACGCCGATGGCCTGAAGGGCGCGGCGAAGAGTGAAAGCGAGCATGCCTTCCACTATCCTTGGGTGTGCGTTTGGCTGACGTCTTTGTCAGCCGGAAAAGGAAAGGTCCCGGAAGCCTGACGCTGCCGGGACCTCGTGTTCAACTGTCGCTATTCCTTCTTGGTCGCCCAGTGGAACATGACCAGATTGTCGGCGCGCTGCGGCAGGTTGACCTTCTTTGATACGCCCCAGGCCAGCGCCTGCTGGTGCAGCGGGATGTAGGACCAGTCCTTGTTGCCGATTTCGTAGGCCTGCTTGATCAGCTGGTTGCGCTTGGCGGTGTCGGTTTCGACCAGCACCTTGTCGGTGATGGCGTCGAACTCCTTGTTGCAGTAACCGCCGAGATTGGCTTCGCCGCGCGAGGATTTGGCATCGTCGCGGCAGCCCATGATGTCAAAGAGCACGTTGTGGGAATCCATCGTGCTCGGCGTCCAGCCCAGCATGTAGAACGAGGTCTGGTAGCCGCCTTGCTTCAACACCTTGGCGAAGTATTGCGCCTTGGGCTGCGCCAGCAGATTGATCTTGACGCCGATGCGGGCGAGCATGCCGACGACGGCCTGGCAGATCGCGGCGTCGTTGACGTAGCGATCGTTCGGGCAATCCATGGTGACCTCGAAGCCGTCGGGGTAGCCGGCCTCGGTCAGGAGCTTCTTGGCGCCTTCAGGGTCGAATTTCGGCCGGGTGAACTCCTTGGACAGCAGGAACAATTCCGGAGCGATCATCAACGCCGACGGCGTCGACAGCCCGCGCATCACGCGCGTCTTGATCAGCTCGATGTCGATCGCCTTGTAGAAGGCCTCGCGGACGCGGATGTCCTTGAATGGGTTCTTGCCCTTGATGCTGGAGTAGAGCAACTCGTCGCGGACTTGATCGAAGCCGATGAAGATGGTGCGCAGCTCCGCCCCCTTCAGCACCTGGGCGTTCGGGCTCGAATCGACGCGGGAGATGTCCTGGATCGGCACCGGCTCGATGACGTCGACTTCGCCCGACAGCAGCGCGGCGACGCGGGTGGCGTCGGAGGCGATCGGGGTGAAGATGATCTCCTTCAGGTTACCTTCGACCTTGCCCCAGTAATTGGGATTGGCCTTGAACACCGTCTTCACGCCGGGCTGGTGGCTCTCGATGATGAAGGGACCGGTGCCGTTTTCGTGGAGCGAGGCGTAGCTCGGCGTGGTCGCCGCCACCGGCGTCGGGTCGACGACGTTGTTCTCCTCGGCCCATTTCTTGTCCATGATGTACCAGACATCCCACGCGTTATGCAGGATGGGATTGGGCGAGGGCAGGACGAAATCGACGGTGTAGTCGTCGACCTTGATCACCTTGACGTCCGGAGCAAGGCGGGTCTGCATGTTGGACCCCTTCTTGCGGACGCGATCGGCCGAGAACAGCACGTCGTCGGCGGTGAAGGGATCGCCGTTGTGGAATTTCACGCCTTTGCGCAAATGGAAGCGCCAGCGGGTCGGCTCCGGGGTTTCCCAGCTTTCCGCCAGCGCCGGAATGATCTTGAGGTCCTTGTCGCGCGCGGTGAGGCCTTGATAGACGTGACCGAGATGGGCGTGAGTGGTGCTCTCGTTGAGGGTATAGGGATCTAGCGACTTCAGGTCACCCTGGTTGGCATAACGTAGCGTCTGGCTCGACGCCGACGAGACCGTCAACGCAAACGTACCGGCGAGCGTCGCCGCAAACAGAGTTCGACCGACTGACATTCTTGACCCTCTCCACTCTGCCGCGCCGTGATTTTTGATTGTTCGGCGGGCGTCCCAATCCATGTTGCCCAGAGTCCACGACCCGTGCAAGCGCCATTCCAGCAAGGAACGCGCCAAGTTGCGCCGCTGTGCAGCAATGCTGGCCGACAATCTGGCGGCGAGGGGTTCGCGGGCGATATTCGACTTTCGATCGGTGAAGTCCCCGGCCGCGGGGCCCTCGTGCCCCGCCGGGCGCCGAGGAAGCGGGCTCATGGCGGGCGCGATTTCATTGACCATATCCGCCGATCGCGGAAGCAAGGCCGGCCGCCAGCCTCAGGTCGCTTGCGTTGCACACCGTCTCGCGGCGATACTGCGACAGGCCGCTCGAATCTCATCTGGAGGGGACATGAAAGTTAACATCGAAATTGACTGCACCCCCCTTGAAGCCCGCCAGTTCTTCGGACTACCCGACGTGATGCCGATGCAGACCGCCGTGATGGACAAGTTGCAACAGCAGATGATGTCCAATATCGACAAGGTCTCGCCGGAATCGCTGATCCAGAGCTGGTTCACCTTCGATCCCAAGATCGCCGAGCGGTTTCAGGACATGTTCGTCACCATGGCCGGTCTCGGCAGCCCGCGCAGCGGCGACAAGAAGAAATAAATGTCGCCCGGGCCGGACGAGCCGCAGGGGTCGGGCCGGCTTCGTCCGCCGAGCCTCGGCCTGCTGCTGGCCGAAGCCCGTGGACTTTTCGAATTCAACGCCAGCGTAATGCTGTCGCCGCTCCTGATGCGCGCGCCCAGGGGCGACGGCCATCCGGTGCTGGCGCTGCCGGGCTTTCTTGCCAGCGATCTTTCGATGGCGCCGATGCGGCGCTATCTCAGCGAGCTCGGCTATGAGGCGCATGCCTGGCGGATGGGGCGCAATCTCGGTGGGCTGGAACGGATGAGGGAAGCCCTGCGCAAGCGCCTTGCCGAAATCCACGCCACGAGCGGACGCAAGGTCAGCCTGGTCGGTTGGAGTCTCGGCGGCGTCTATGCCCGCGATCTCGCGCTCCAGGCGCCCGAGATGGTCCGTTACGTCGTCACGCTCGGCAGCCCGTTTGCCAACGACGTGCGGGCGACCAACGCCACGCGGCTGTACGAAGCGCTGACCGGCGAGCGTGTCGAGGATTTCGCCGAACTGCGCGAGGCGATCGCCGGCGATCTGCCGGTGCCGGCGACGTCGATCTATTCGCGCGCCGACGGTGTCGTGAACTGGCGAACCTGTTTGTTGCGTCCCTCCGACCGCGCCGAGAACATCGAGGTGCACCTGGCGAGCCATATCGGGCTCGGCGTGAACCCCGCGGCGCTGTGGGCCGTGGCGGACCGCCTGGCGCAACCGGAGGGGGAATTCTGGCCGTTCGACCGGGCAGGGCCGTTTGCCATTGCATATGCCCCGCCGGAACGGGCAGTATCGGCCTGACGAGAAGCGCCGGCAAAGGCGCCCGTCGAAACGAGCGGAGGGAACTATGGCTGACGGTAAGAAGCTGTCGTCGCTGGACGCATCATTTCTCTATCTGGAAACGCCGGAGATGCCGATGCATGTCGGCAGCATGGCGATCTTTCGCCTGCCTGACGACTACAAGGGCGACTTCTTCGAAGACTTCAAGGCGATGATCGTCTCGCGCCTGCACATCGCACCGATCCTGAAGGCACGGCTGGAGAAGGCGCCGCTCGATATCGATCATCCCTCCTGGGTCGAGGACGACCAATTCGACATCGACCGCCACATCTTCCGCGCCAGCCTGCCGCAGCCGCGCGACCGCGCCACGCTCGAACGCATCGTCGGCTGGATGCACGCCAAGCTCTTGAACCGCGCCCGGCCGCTCTGGGAGTTCTACGTGTTCGAGGGCATGAAGGACAACGAGGTCGGGCTCTATTCCAAGATGCACCATGCCGCCATCGACGGCGGCGCCGGGGCGGCGCTGACCAACATGATCTACGATATCTCGCCCACCCCCCGGAAGGTCGATCCGCCGACGGCGGGCAGCAAGCCCGGACAGGAGCCGCGCGACATCGCCGCCAACCTGCTCGATTCCTATCAGCAGCTCTTCACCCAGCCGCTCGATGCCTCGGCCGCCGCGAAGAACCTGCAATTGCCGCGCACGGGCAAGAGCGACATCGGCTCGATCCTGTTCGACAATGCGATGTATCAGATCGAGAGCGCGGTGCGCTTCGCCGGCAACATCCCGACCATGGTCAAGAGCGTCTCCGACGTGCTCGGCAAAATCTCCGATCCGAAATCCCGGGAAAGCCTCGCCAGCATGGTGTCGCCGCCGACCATGCTGAACAAGACGATTTCCTCGGAACGCAGCTTTGCCGGCGTCTCGATCTCGCTGTCGCGTTCAAAGGCGCTCGCCAAGCAGGCCGGCGGCAAGCTCAACGACGTGGTGCTGGCGCTCGCCTCCGGCGTGGTCCGGCGCTACCTCCAGCAATATGGCACGCTGCCGGCGAAATCGCTGACCGCCGCCGTGCCGATCTCGCTGCGCGAGGAAGGCAACACCGAGGCCAACAACCAGGTGTTCGGCATGATCTGCTCGATCGCGACCAATATCGACGATCCCAAGGCGCGGCTGGAGGCGATCATCGCGCAGTCGACCAAGTCCAAGGAGATGTCGCATCCGTTGCGGGCCCTGATGCCGCAGATTTCCAACATCTCGATGCTGGGTGCGCCGATGATGGTGCAGGTTCTGGCGCTGCTCTACAGCCGCTCGAACCTGTCGGATGTGCTGCCGCCGGCGGCCAACATCACGGTGTCCAACGTGCCGGGGCCGCGGCAGACGCTCTATGCCGCCGGCGCGGAGCTGTTGCACATCTTCCCGGTGTCGATCTCGACGCATGGACAGGCGCTCAACATCACCGTGCAGAGCTATCGCGACCAGCTCGACTTCGGCTTCATCGTCGGCGCCAACATCATTCCGCACGTGCAGGTGATGTGCGACATGCTGCCGGAGGAGTTCGCCGCGCTGGAGGCGGCCTACGCGCCGCCGGCGGCCGACGTCAAGGGCGCCGCAGAGTAGGAATATTGCGATGATTGAGATGCCACCGCTCAAGTTCGTGCAGACGAACGGAATCCGCATGGGCTACTACGAGGCGGGCCCGGTCAGCGACAAGCCGCCGATGGTGCTGTGCCACGGTTGGCCGGAACTCGCCTTCTCCTGGCGTCACCAGATCAAGGCGCTAAGCGAGGCCGGCATCCGGGTGATCGCGCCGGACCAGCGCGGCTATGGCGCGACCGACCGGCCCGAGCCGGTCGAGGCCTACGACATCGAACATCTGACCGGCGACCTCGTTGGGCTCCTCGATCATCTCCAGATCGACAAGGCCATCTTCGTCGGTCACGACTGGGGCGGCTTCATCGTCTGGCAGATGCCGCTGCGGCACATCGACCGGGTTGCGGGGGTGGTCGGCATCAACACGCCTCACACCAACCGTGCCTGGGCCGATCCGATCGAGCTGCTGCGCGCTCGCTTCGGCGACAAGATGTACATCGTGCAGTTTCAGGATCCGGCGCGTGAACCCGACAGGATCTTCGGCAGTCGCGTCGAGCAGACATTCGATGCGTTCATGCGCAAGCCGGCGCCGCGCCCGCCCGATGCGCCGGCTGAGGAAGTGATTGCCGGCGTGGGCGCTTCGCCGCGGGTCAATCTGGCGTTTCCGCAGATGATTGCGGCTTACGACGCGAAGCACGATCCGCGCACGCCGATCCTGTCGCCGGAAGAGAAAAAGGTGTTCGTCGACAATTTCACCAGAACGGGCTTCACCGGCGGCATCAACTGGTACCGCAACATGTCGCGCAACTGGACGCGCGCCGAAGGGCTCGATCATACGGTGCGGGTGCCGTCGCTGATGATCATGGCCGAGAACGACGCGGTGTTGCCGCCGTCTTCCGCCGATGGCATGGACAAGCTGATTCCCGATCTCGAAAAATACCTGGTCCGCGACAGCGGCCATTGGACGCAGCAGGAGAAGCCGGAAGAGGTCAGCGCCAAGCTGATCGAATGGCGTAGAAGGCGGTTTGGTTAGCGCTCGTCGTTGCGAACGCGTCATTGCGAGGAGCGAAGCGACGAAGCAATCCAGACTGCCTCCGCGGATATATTCTGGATTGCTTCGCTTCGCTCGCAATGACGACATTGAGGCAGGGGGACTACATTTCGATGTCATCCAAGAACCGTCTGGACCCGATTCCGCAGCCGCCGACCAAGCCGGTGGTCGGCAACATGCTGTCGCTGGATTCGGCCGCGCCGGTGCAGCACCTGACCCGGCTTGCCAAGGAGCTCGGGCCGATCTTCTGGCTCGACATGATGGGTTCGCCGATCGTCGTCGTCTCCGGCCATGATCTCGTCGACGAGCTGTCCGACGAGAAGCGCTTCGACAAGACGGTGCGCGGTGCGCTGCGCCGCGTGCGCGCGGTCGGCGGCGACGGCCTTTTCACGGCCGACACCAGGGAGCCGAACTGGAGCAAGGCGCACAACATCCTGCTTCAGCCGTTCGGCAACCGCGCCATGCAGTCCTATCACCCGAGCATGGTCGATATCGCCGAGCAGCTCGTCAACAAATGGGAACGGCTCAACGCCGACGACGAGATCGACGTCGTCCATGACATGACCGCGCTGACGCTGGACACAATCGGCCTGTGCGGCTTCGAGTACCGCTTCAATTCCTTCTATCGACGCGACTACCATCCCTTCGTCGAGTCGCTGGTGCGCTCGCTCGAAACCATCATGATGACGCGCGGCCTGCCGTTCGAGCAGCTCTGGATGCAGAAGCGCCGGAAGACGCTCGCCGAAGACGTCGCCTTCATGAACAAGATGGTCGACGAGATCATCGCCGAGCGCCGCAAGAGCGCCGAAGGGATCGACGACAAGAAGGACATGCTCGCCGCGATGATGACCGGCGTCGACCGTTCGACCGGCGAGCAGCTTGACGACATCAACATCCGCTACCAGATCAACACGTTCCTGATCGCGGGGCACGAGACCACCAGTGGCCTGCTGTCCTACACGCTCTACGCTCTGCTCAAGCACCCGGACATTCTCAAGAAGGCCTATGACGAGGTCGACCGCGTCTTCGGCCCCGACGTCAACGCGAAGCCGACCTACCAGCAGGTGACGCAGCTCACCTACATCACGCAGATCCTCAAGGAAGCTCTGCGGCTGTGGCCGCCGGCGCCGGCCTATGGCATCTCGCCGCTGAACGACGAGACTATCGGCGGCGGCCAGTACAGGCTTAGGAAGGGCACCTTCATCACCATCCTGGTGACGGCGCTGCATCGCGATCCCTCGGTCTGGGGTCCGAATCCGGACGCCTTCGATCCCGAGAATTTCAGCCGCGAGGCGGAGGCCAAGCGGCCGATCAACGCCTGGAAGCCGTTCGGCAATGGCCAGCGCGCCTGCATCGGCCGCGGTTTTGCGATGCACGAGGCGGCACTCGCGCTCGGCATGATCCTCCAGCGCTTCAAGCTGATCGACCATCAGCGCTATCAGATGCATCTGAAGGAAACGCTGACGATGAAGCCGGAAGGCTTCAAGATCAAGGTACGTCCGCGCGCCGATCGCGAGCGCGGCGCCTATGGCGGTCCTGTCGCAGCTGCGTCCTCGGGGCCGCGGGCGCCTCGTCAGCCGACGACGCGGCCCGGCCACAATACGCCGATGCTGGTGCTGTACGGCTCCAATCTCGGCACGGCCGAGGAGCTCGCGACGCGCATGGCCGACCTTGCCGAGATCAACGGCTTTGCCGTGCATCTCGGGCCGCTCGACGATTACGTCGGCAAGCTGCCGCAGGAGGGTGGCGTGCTGATCATCTGCGCCTCCTATAACGGCGCGCCCCCTGACAATGCGACGCAATTCGTCAAATGGCTCGGCGACGATCTGCCGAAGGATGCCTTTGCCAATGTGCGCTACGCTGTGTTCGGCTGCGGCAACAGCGATTGGGCGGCGACCTATCAATCGGTGCCGCGCTTCATCGACGAGCAATTGTCGAAGCATGGTGCGCGCGCGGTCTATCCGCGCGGCGAAGGCGATGCGCGCAGCGATCTCGACGGCCAGTTCCAGAAATGGTTCCCTGCGGCCGCGCAGGTCGCCACCAAGGAATTCGGCATCGACTGGAATTTCACCCGCACCGCGGAGGACGATCCGCTCTATGCGATCGAGCCTGTCGCAGTAACCGCCGTCAACACCATCGTCGCGCAGGGCGGTGCTGTCGCGATGAAGGTGCTGGTCAATGACGAGCTTCAGAACAAGTCCAGCGCCAATCCGTCCGAGCGTTCGACGCGCCATATCGAGGTGCAGCTGCCGTCCAACATCACCTACCGCGTCGGCGATCATCTGAGTGTGGTCCCGCGCAATGATCCGACGCTGGTGGATTCGGTTGCCCGTCGCTTCGGCTTCCTGCCGGCGGACCAGATCAGGCTTCAGGTCGCCGAAGGCCGCCGCGCGCAGCTGCCGGTCGGCAATGCCGTCTCGGTCGGACGCCTGCTCAGCGAGTTCGTCGAGCTGCAGCAGGTGGCGACACGGAAGCAGATCCAGATCATGGCAGAGCACACCCGCTGCCCGGTCACCAAGCCTAAGCTGCTGGCCTTCGTTGGCGAGGAGGCCGAGCCGCTCGAGCGCTATCGCACCGAGATTCTGGCCGGGCGCAAATCGGTGTTCGACATGCTGCTCGAATATCCGGCCTGCGAGTTGCCGTTCCACGTTTACCTGGAAATGCTCTCGCTGCTGGCGCCGCGCTACTATTCGATCTCGTCGTCGCCGTCGGTCGACCCGGCGCGATGCAGCGTCACGGTCGGCGTGGTCGAAGGGCCGGCCGCCTCCGGGCGCGGTGTCTACAAAGGCATCTGCTCGAATTATCTCTCCAACCGGCGTGCGGGCGATGCGATCTATGCCACCGTGCGCGAGACCAAGGCCGGCTTCCGGCTCCCGGATGAGTCATCGGTGCCGATCATCATGATCGGCCCGGGCACCGGGCTTGCGCCGTTCCGCGGCTTCCTCCAGGAGCGCGCTGCGCGCAAGGCGAAAGGCGCCGCCCTCGGTCCGGCCATGCTGTTCTTCGGCTGCCGCCATCCCGACCAGGATTTTCTCTACGCGGAGGAGCTGAAGGGGCTGGCGGCAAGCGGCATCACCGAGCTCTTCACGGCATTCTCGCGTGCAGATGGACCGAAGACCTATGTGCAGCACATGCTTGCCGCGCAGAAGGACAGGGTCTGGCCGCTGATCGAGCAGGGCGCGATCATTTATGTCTGCGGCGATGGCGGCAAGATGGAGCCCGACGTGAAGGCCGCGCTCGTTGCGATCCATCGCGAGAAGAGCGGCAGCGATGCCGCCACAGCTGTGCGCTGGATCGAGGAGATGGGCGCGAAGAACCGCTATGTGCTGGACGTCTGGGCGGGAGGGTGATTGTTCGTCCGATCGTGCTAAAGCTTTCCCATGATTCCCTGGGAAAAGATCGACACCGCAAAAATCCCCGGCTCCGACGAGGAGCTCCGCCTGATGCGGCGCGGCAAGGAGTTCTCCATCAAGCTCGGCACCAACGAGCTGATGAACAACCGCCTGTCGGGCTCTGAGGCGGCGCTCGCGACACTGGCGGCGAAGCAGATCGAGAAGGTCGCAAAGCCCGTTGTCCTCATCGGAGGCCTCGGGATGGGCTTTACGCTGCGCGCGGCGCTGACTGTGCTCGGGAGCAAGGCGAAGATCGTGGTCTCCGAGCTCGTGCCGGCGGTGGTCGCCTGGGCGCGCGGCCCGATGGCCGAGGTCTTTGGCGACAGTCTCGATGATGTCAGGGTGAAGATCCGGGAAACCGATGTCGGCGAGATCATCCGCGCGCAGCGGTCGGCCTTCGACGCCATTCTGCTCGACGTCGACAACGGGCCGGAGGGGCTGACCCGGAAGGGCAATAACGCACTCTACAATGCGAGCGGGTTGAAAGCGGCGAAGGTGGCGCTGCGGCCGGGCGGCGTGCTCGCCGTCTGGTCGTCGGGACCCAACCCGGCCTTCACCAAGCGCCTCGGCAGCGCCGGCTTCGATGTGAACGAAGTCAATGTCCGGGCCACCGGACGAGGCGGCGGCGCGCGCCATGTAATCTGGATTGCGCGGAAGAGCTAGGCGGCGATTTGTAGCCCGGATGGAGCGAAGCGAAATCCGGGGCGGTCGATCCGCAAAGAGTGGTCCCGGATTACGCTGCGCTTCATCCGGGCTACGGCTCTAGAACATCGTATTGTTGTTCGCCGGATTTTCCGGGATGTCCTGAACAACGTCCCAGTGTTCGACGATCTTGCCGTTTTCCAGCTTGAAGATATCCACGATCGCGCGGCCCCTGCTGCCGGGCTCGCGAACGGAGTGGACATGCAGGATGACGAAGTCGCCGTCGACGAATGAGCGCTTGATCTCGCTGTGCGAGCTCGGGAACTTTTCGCGCAGGAAGCCGATGAACTTGCGAAAACCGTCCGGACCATCGGGCGCGTTCGGATTGTGCTGGACATAACGGTTGCCGACATAGGCGAGGGCGGCGTCGGCGTCCTTTTGGTTAAGGCCCTTCTCGTAGAAGGCCAGCACGGCGGCGCGGTTGGCTTCTTCCTGCGCGCTGGCGGCCAGCGCAGCGCCGTTGCTGAGGGACAGCATGAGAATGGAAGCCGCAATCATTGCGACGGGCCGGACGATGAGATGCATGTGAACTCCGAGAGGCCGCAGCCTCTGTCTTGCGATTGAGGGAGGCCTGTATAGCTTTCGCGCCGGCTCACGTTAAGAGAGTAACCGGAAGCTCACATGGTCACCGCGAGGAGACCGGTCGCGTTTACGCCGCCTGCGCCGCCGCCCCATGAGCGTGCTTGTCGATGGCGCGGATGATGTCGGGCCAGAAGCGCATCGGCAGCGCATGGCCCATGCCGTCGATCATCAACAGCTTTGCGCCGGGAATCGACTCTGCGGTGTCCTTGCCGCCTTCGGGCCGCACCAGCGGATCGACGGTGCCGTGAATGACCAGCGTCGGTGTTTTCACGCCATGCAGCCGCTCCTTGCGGCTGCCGGAGGCGAGTACGGCGCGGAGCTGCCGGCCGACGCCGGCCGGATTGAGGCCGCGTGCGAACACGCGCTCGGCACGATCGGGGTCGAGCGCTTCCTCTTCCGGAAAGGACCCGGCGCGCAGCACCTTCCAGGTCTCGCCGAAGCGGACGATGAACTCCTCCTTGCTTTGCGGCGGCGGAGCCATCAGCATCGCGGAGGCCTCGCGTGTCGGCGGTGGCACGCGCGGATTGCCTGTCGTCGACATGATCGAGGTGAGCGAGCGCACGCGCTCTGGAAACGACAGCGTCACCTCCTGCGCGATCATGCCACCCATCGAGGCGCCAACCAGATGCGCCGACTTGATGCCGAGCGCATCCATCAGGCCGACCGTGTCCTTCGCCATGTCGATCAGCTTGTAGGTCGCGGCGACGGGAATCTTGAGAAAGCGCAGCTTCAGCAGCTCGAGCGGCGTCAGGCGTTTGCCGCCCGTCAGATGGCTCGACTTGCCGATGTCGCGATTGTCGAAGCGGATCACGCGAAAGCCATGCACGGCGAGCTGCTCGCAGAACGCATCGTCCCAGTGGATCATCTGCGCCCCGAGCCCCATGATCAGCAGTAGCGGCTCGGCATTGTCGTTGCCGAAGATCTCGTAGCAGATGTCGATGCCGTTGGCGCGGATGCTCTGGGGCGGCTGATGGGTGGTCACGGGCGCGTTCCCTCCTGCTGATCGATGCTGTATCGCACGGTTTGCCGCCGCAAAGAAGCCGTGTGCGCCGCACCGCGCGACCTGCCGGTTGACCGCTCCCTCGCAACGGTGTGGTATGGCGAAAAAAGAAGGGCATCGCAGCTCTCGATATCAGGAGGACGCCGATGACCGACAAGACCAATGACCCCGTCGCCATGTGGCAGAAGATGGTTGGTGAGATGGAGAAGGGGTTCAACTCCTTCGCCAACCAGGCCATGTCGTCGCCCGAGTTTTCACAGGCGATGAACCGCGCGGGAGGGGTTGCTGCAGGTGCTCAGAAGCAACTCGGCGAGCTCATGGAAAAATATCTGGTCTCCATGAACCTGCCCAGCCGCGATCAGGTCACTGGCCTTGCCGAAAGGTTGCAAGCCATCGAAGGCCAGATCGGTGAGATCAAGTGGATGCTGAGCCAGATGGCGGCACGTTCCGGCGTATCTCAGGGCTCCGATACGGCATTGCGACCGCCGCGCACCAGGCGCCCGCCGTCCGAGGGCGGAGAGCAGACATGAATGCAGCCACCGGACTAGATCTCGCATCGATCCCGGATCGCATCCAGTCCGAGGTGCAGCGCGCCATCCAGCGCAGCATCAAGGGCGTCGAATATTTCTCGACTTCGGGCCCTTCGCTCGGCTCGACGCCGAAGGACGTGCTGCATTCGCGCGGCACCATGAGCCTCTATCACTACAGGCCGATGTCCGACGAGATCTACCGCGTACCGGTCTTGATCGTGATGGCGACCACCAATCGTGGCTACATCCTCGATCTCGTGCCTGGTCAGAGCTTCATCGAGTTCCTGCTCAAGCGCGGCTACGACGTCTACATGCTGGACTGGAGCGCGCCGCGGCCGGAGGAGAAGAGCCTGCGCATGGAGGACTACGTCCTCGACTTCATCCCGGATTGTGTCCGCCGCGTGCAGGCGGATTCCGGCGAGCAGGACGTCTCGGTGATCGGCTATTGCTTCGGCGGCGTGCTGTCGCTGCTCTACGGCTCGATCCACAAGGACGGGCCGATGAAGAATTTGATCTGCTTCACCACCCCGATCGACTTTCGCGAGATGAAGCTGTTCTCCAATTTCTCCGACCGCCGCTATTTCGACGTCGACCGCCTCGTCGACAGCGTCGGCAACGTGCCGCCGGAGATGATCCTGTCCTCGTTCGAGATGCTGCGCCCGGCCTCGCGCACGGCGAGCCAGATCCAGCTTTGGGAAAACATCTGGAACGATGAGTTCGTGAAATCGTATCGCATGTTCGACCGCTGGGCGACCGACACGCTGCCGCTTGCGGGCGAGTATTTCCGCACGATCACCAAGGATCTGATGTGGGACAACAAACTGTTCAACGACACTATGTCGGTCGGCGGCCGCGCGGCGAAGCTCGAAGACATCAAGGTGCCGTTCCTGCATGCGGTCGCCGAGCACGATCACATCGTGCCGTATGACGCCGCAAAACACCTGATCGCGAAGATCGGATCCGATGACAAGGAAGAGGTGATGCTGAAGGGCGGTCACGTCTCGCTTGTCGCCGGCGCCAACGCTGTGAAACGGCTGTGGCCGAAACTGGATTCCTGGCTGGGGAAGAGATCGACATGAGTGAGCAGCGTTCCTATCCGCGTCAGGTCAAGACCGACGCTGGCGATATCGAGATCCGCCTGATGTCGCCTGCGGACGAGGCCGCGATGCTGGCCTTCGGCAAGGGCCTGCCGACCCATGATCTGTTGTTCCTGCCGCGCAACATCAGCGAGCCGAAGGTGCTCTCGGCCTGGGTCAAGGAGATCGAGCGCGGCGCGATTACCAGCCTGCTCGCGGTCAGGGACGCCAAGGTCGTCGGCTGCGGCACGCTGGTGCGCGATCCGCATTCCTGGTCGCCCCATGTCGGCGAGATCCGGATGGTTGTTTCCCTCGACGTGCGCGGGAAGGGGGTCGGGCGGGCGCTCTCGCAGGAGACCTTTGCGCTCGCGCTCGGCGCCGGCCTGGAAAAGCTTTCGGTCCAGATGACGGTCGACCAGCAGGCGGCGATCGCCTTGTTCGAGAGCCTCGGCTTCAAGGCCGAGGCGCTGCTGCGGGACCATGTCCGGGACGTCGACGGCAAGACCCACGACATTGTCGTGCTCGGGCACAATATTGCGCAGGTGCAGGCCCAAATGGAGGCCTATGGGCTGCCGGGTGCCGTCCAGCATTAGGGGCGGCCGGCTCGTTATCCGGAACCCGTCTGGCCAGGGAGGCGGCAAATTGCCTTCCATTAAGGCTTTTCACGATTTCGTGATATCGCAGTGCAATACGAATATTGCATCGCACCATTAATTATGTCATACAAGCCGTGCCCCGGGCCAATGAGGACGGGGTGAGCCCATAGCTCAACCCAATGAGGATGGAGAGAACCCCATGACCACCGAAACCAACACTGCCTTCGAGGGCTTCAAGGACGCTTTCAAGAACATCCAGAACCTGGAAGTTCCCGAGGCCGCTCGCGATTTCGTCAAGAAGTCCGCCAACACCGCCAAGGACCGTGCTGCCGAGGTGTTCGCTGGCTCCGAGCGCGTGACCGCCGCCGTCGAGAACGCGGTGACCGAGTCCGTCACCGAGGCCGGCAAGATCAGCCGCAACATCCAGCAGGCGATCTATGAAGACGCCGAGGCGTTCTTCTCGGGCATCGACAAGCTCGCGTCCGCCAAGTCGGTCAGCGAAGCCGTCGAGATCCAGTCGAGCCTGCTCCGCGCCCGCGGCGAAGTCTTCGTCTCGCGCGCCAAGGCGACCGCCGACTATGTCGGCAAGCTCGCTGCCAACGGTGCGAAGTCCGCTCAGGACAACTTTGCCAAGGTCTACACCAAGACCGCTTGATACGGCACCCTGAGTACAAACTGAAATTTGAGGCCCGCTTCGGCGGGCCTTTGTTTTTTGCGCTGCCGTCATTGCGAGCGAAGCGAAGCAATCCAGTCCGTCTCCGTGGAAAGACTCTGGATTGCTTCGCTTCGCTCGCAATGACGAGTAGGGTGATGCAGTGATGACCCCGCCCGCTACCTTCTCCTTCGACACCCCCGGTGACGCCGAACGCGCGGCGGAGCTTCGCCGCGTCAAAGCACTGGCGACGCTGGTGCTGGCCTCGACGCTTGCCCTGTTCGTCGTTGCGAAATGGCTTCTGCCAGTGCATCCCGTGTTCGGCTTCATCGCGGCCTTCGCAGAAGCTGCGACCATCGGCGGGCTCGCCGACTGGTACGCGGTGGTCGCGCTGTTCAAGCGGCCGCTCGGCCTGCCGATCCCGCACACCGCGATCATCCAGAGCAATCAGGCCCGCATCGCCGACAAGCTCGGCGAGTTCATCCAGGTGCATTTCCTCGAGGCCCGCCCCGTCGAGGCCAAGCTGAGGGAGATCGATTTCGGCTCCTTCGTCGCCGACTGGCTGCGCGACCGCAAGCGCAGCGATGATCTCGCGCGTTTCGCGCTGCGCCTGCTGCCGGAGGCCGTCTCCGCGACGGAAAGCTCGGGTCTGATGACCTTCATCATTCGCCGCATGTCCTCGCAGCTCCAGGCGATCGACCTTGCGCCGCTCGCGGCCGGCACGCTGCGCGGCTTCGTCGCGGAAGGGCGGCATCAGATCCTGTTCGATGATCTCCTGCGCGTGATGCACGAGACGCTGAATCAGACCGAGACGATGGCGATGATCCGCGAGAAGGTGCGCGCGGAGTTGCCGACCCTGCTCAGGCTCTATCGCGCCGACAAGTTTCTGGTGAACAAGATCGTGGCGTCCGCCACGGCTTTTTTCAACGAGGTGCGCAGCGATCCCAAACATCCGTTTCGCGGCGAATTCGATCGCATGGTGCTGGGCTTCGTCGACCGGCTCGGCACCGATCAGGCCTATATCGACCGCATCGACGGATTGAAGCGCGATCTGCTCGCCCGGCCCGAGCTTGCCGATCTCGCCCGCACCGTCTGGGCCAACACGCGCTCCTTCATCGAGCGCAGCGCGAGCGGCGAGACGCAGGTGCTGCAGCATCATCTCGCCGGGATGTTCGTCGCCGCGGGCGAGGCGCTCGCCGGCGATGCCGAGCTCCGCGGCGAGATCAACAAGGGTCTGGTGGCGGTGCTGCGCAGCTTCGTTGCGGATCAGAAGAGCGGCGTCTCGACCTTCATTTCCGACCAGGTCAAGGCGTGGGATATGGCGCAGCTGATTTCGCTGATTGAAATCAACATCGGCCGCGACCTGCAATACATCCGCTTCAATGGCTCGCTGATCGGCGGGCTCGCAGGTCTTGCTCTCTACTCCGTAGAATTCCTGCTTCGGTGGTTGTGACTTTTGCGTCACGGACGCTGGCATTCACGCGCGGGCCTATTGTCGCCTTGGGTTTCACCCGCTTGAATGTCGGGCATCGGCCGCCTAGCTGATTCATGCTGCGTTGCGGAACGTTCGAGAAGCCGGAGTGTTGGAATTCATACCCATTTGCCGGCATCGCAACCGGTAGCCTTTTCAGCAATTCTGCCCAGGGGACCATTGATGACTGCTACTGCCCAGACGCTGCGTCCGCCGTCCCGCACCTTGATGTTCCTGGAAGGGCGCGCGATCCACGAGTTCGGCGCATTCCTCGGCGCACTGCCGCTGCTGAGCCTTGCGCCCCGCGGCGATGGGCATCCGGTGCTGGTGTTCCCGGGCCTCGTGGCCTCCGACGCGTCGACGCGCGCGCTGCGCTCGTTTCTGACCAGCAAGGGCTACGCGGCAAGCGGCTGGCGCCAGGGCCGCAACTACGGCCTGCGCGAGGGCGTGCAGCATGCGATGGTCGATCTCGTGCAGGAGCTCAGCGACAAGCATGGCCGCAAGATCAGTCTGGTCGGCTGGAGCCTCGGCGGCCTCTATGCGCGCCAGCTCGCCAAGATGATGCCGGCGCGCGTGCGCCAGGTGATCACGCTCGGCAGCCCCTTCGCGGGCGATCCCCGTTCGACCAATGCCTGGCGCGTCTATGAATGGGCGAGCGGCCGGAAGTCCGACGAGGTCGATCCGCAGTTCGGCGGCGAGCTCGCCGTCCCGCCGCCGGTGCCGACCACCGCCGTCTTCAGCCGCACCGACGGCGTCTGCGCCTGGCAGGGCTGTATGGAGAAGACGGGCGCGCAGACCGAGAGCATCGAGGTCGAGAGCAGCCATTGCGGCATGGGCCATCATCCCGCAGCCGTCTATGCGGTCGCCGACCGCCTCGCGCAGAAGGAAGGCCAGTGGCGGCCGTTCGACCGCAGCGGCTGGCGCAGCATGATCTATCCCGATCCGCATCGGTAAGCGCGGCCTGCATGGTTCGAGACGCGCGGCTTTGCCGCGCTCCTCACCATGAGGACTGAGAGCTAGTGACGCCGCGCGAAAGCGATCAGACCTCATCCTGAGGAGGCGCGAAGCGCCGTCTCGAAGGATCGAGCCCGGCTCTCGCTTTGATTGTCGCCCCCGTCCATTGTCGCGCCCGCACCAAACGCGCTATGCCTCGCGCATGGCGCATCCATTGTCCCGCATCATCGACCAGCTCAAGCGTGAGCCGTCACGCACGGGCTCCATCGTCATCACCGTGTTTGGCGACGCCATCGTGCCGCGCGGCGGCTCGGTGTGGCTCGGCACGCTGTTGGAGTTCTTCGAGAGTCTGGACATCGATGCCGGCGTGGTGCGCACCGCGATGTCGCGCCTTGCTGCCGATGGCTGGCTGATGCGCGAAAAGGTTGGCCGTAACAGTTTTTATCGCCTGGCCGACAAGGGAAGTCAGACCTTCGAGGCCGCCACGCGCCACATCTACGATCCGCCATCGTCGGACTGGACCGGGCGCTTCGAGCTGCTCCTGATCGGCAACGGCGAGGATCGCGACGTCTCGCGCGAAGCGCTGCGCAACGCCGGCTTCGGCAGTCCGCTGCCCGGCGTGTGGGTCGCGCCATCAGGCGTGCCGGTGCCGGACGAGGCTGCCGGGGCGATCCGTCTCGAAGTCTCGGCTGAAGATGACAGCGGGCGCCGTCTGCTCAGCGCGAGCTGGCCGCTGGACCGCACCGCCGACGCCTATCTGAAGTTCATGAAGACGTTCGAGCCGCTCCGTGCCGCTATCGCGCGCGGTGCGGATCTGTCCGAGGCCGACGCCTTCACCGCGCGGATCCTGCTGATCCACTACTACCGCCGCGTCGTGTTGCGCGATCCGCTGCTGCCCGAGAGCCTGCTGCCCGGCGACTGGCCTGGCAGGGCAGCACGTGAAGTCTGCCGCGAGGTCTATCGCGCGCTGCTTGCGCCGTCGGAACAATGGCTTGATAGCCATGGAACCAATGAGAAGGGGCCACTGCCGCCGGCTCGAAAGCTCCTGGAGCGGAGGTTCGAGGTCTGATTTATATGTTACAGAAATATATTGCATGAAGTAATTTTTGTTATATATTGCCTCCCAATAAACGGGAGGATGCGCATGTATACCCAGGCGCTGAATACGGCCGAGACCGACGACCGCGGTCTCGAGGATGCGGCGAAGGCTGCGCAGTTCCAGGCCCGCATCGATGCCGAGGAGCGCATCGAGCCGAACGACTGGATGCCGGCGGCCTATCGCAAGACGCTCACCCGCCAGATCTCCCAGCACGCCCATTCCGAAATCGTTGGCATGCTGCCTGAGGGCAACTGGATCACGCGCGCGCCGACCTTGCGCCGCAAGGCGGCGCTGCTGGCCAAGGTGCAGGACGAGTGCGGCCACGGACTCTATCTCTACGCCGCCGCCGAAACGCTCGGCACCTCGCGCGAAGAGCTGGTCGACGCCATGCTTGCCGGCAAGGCCAAATATTCCTCGATCTTCAACTATCCGACGCTGACCTGGGCCGATATCGGCACCATCGGCTGGCTGGTCGACGGCGCCGCGATCATGAACCAGATCCCGCTGTGTCGTTGCTCCTACGGCCCGTACGCACGCGCGATGATCCGCGTCTGCAAGGAGGAATCGTTCCACCAGCGCCAGGGCTACGAGATCATGCTGACGCTGTGCCGCGGCTCGGATGAGCAGAAGGCGATGGCGCAGGATGCGCTGAACCGCTGGTGGTGGCCGGTGCTGATGATGTTCGGTCCGCCCGATGCGACGAGCCAGCACAGCGACACATCGACGAAGTGGAAGATCAAGCGCTTCTCCAATGACGAGCTGCGCCAGAAGTTCGTCGATGCCACCGTGCCGCAGGCGCAATATCTCGGCCTCACCATTCCCGATCCCGGCATGACGCAGGACGCCGAAGGCCACTGGCGCTACAGCGAGATCGACTGGACCGAATTCAAGCAGGTGCTGGCCGGTAACGGCCCCTGCAACCGCGATCGGCTCGCCGCGCGTCGCAAGGCGCACGATGAGGGCGCCTGGGTGCGTGAGGCGGCAGCTAGCTATGCCGCAAAGCGGGCGCGGCGTCAGACCGCACAAGCCGCGGAATAAGGAGATCACGATGGCCACGCCAAACACGCCGCTGTGGGAAGTCTTCATTCGCAGCCGCAACGGGCTCGCGCACAAGCATGTCGGCTCGCTGCATGCGAACGATGCCACCATGGCCCTGCAGGCCGCGCGCGACATTTACACCCGGCGCGGCGAGGGGCTGTCGATCTGGGTCGTGCCGTCGACCGCGATCACCGCGAGCGATCCGGCCGAGAAGGGCATGATGTTCGAGCCGGCGGAATCGAAGATCTACCGGCATCCGACGTTCTACGAGGTGCCGGAAGAAGTGGGGCACATGTGATGCTTGTGGCCAACATCCAGGTCGCGGAAACACCGCTGGTGCTCTACGCGCTGCGCCGCGCCGACGATGCGCTGATTATCGGTCATCGGTTGTCGGAATGGTGCGGACATGCGCCGATGCTGGAAGAGGACATGGCGCTCTCCAACATCGCGCTCGATCTCATCGGCCAGGCGCGTGAACTCTACACCTACGCAGCCAAAACCGAAGGCAAGGACAACAACGAGGACAAGCTCGCCTATTTGCGCGACGTCAGGCAGTACCGCAACCTGCTGCTGGTCGAACAGCCGAATGGCGACTTTGCCCAGACCCTGGTGCGGCAGTTCTTCTATTCTGCCTTCGCCGACCTCTATTGGCGCGCGATGATGAATTCGCGCGATACGACGCTCGCGGCCATTGCCGCCAAGTCCGAGAAGGAGACCGCTTATCATCTGCGCCACGCCTCCGAATGGATCATTCGGCTCGGCGATGGCACCGGTGAGAGTCACGCCAGGGCGCAGGCCGCGATCGATCACCTCTGGGCCTTCACCGGTGAGATGTTCGCCGTCGATGACGGAGAGCGCGCCCTGATCCATGCCGGTATCGCGATTGATCCCGGGACCTTGCGCGGTCGCTGGCTGAAGACGCTCTCCGATGTCGTCAGCGAAGCAACACTCACACTGCCGCAGAATGACTGGATGCAGCAGGGCGGCCGCGTGGGCCGCCACAGCGAGCATCTCGGTCATCTCCTGTCCGAGCTTCAGTCGATGCAGCGTACTTTTCCGGGGCTGACATGGTGACAGTGCTGGACCGCGACAGTGAGCTGCGCCGGCGCGCCTGGGACGCCGCGGCGGGCGTCGTTGACCCCGAAATCCCGGTGCTGACCATCGCCGATCTCGGCGTGCTGCGCGATGTCGTGCTCGACGGCGATCATGTCGAGGTCGCGATCACCCCGACCTATTCGGGCTGCCCGGCCATGAACATGATTGCGTTCGAAATCGAGCTTGCGTTGGAGCGCGCCGGTTTTCGCCAGCCAAAAGTCCGCACCGTGCTGTCGCCGGCCTGGACCACCGACTGGATGAGCGAGGAGGGCCGCCGCAAGCTGCACGCCTACGGCATCGCGCCACCGCAGGCGTCAAGCTCCCGCCGCGCGCTGTTCGGCGAGCAGGCCATCGCGTGCCCGAAATGCGGCTCTGACAAGACCGAGCTGCTGTCCGAATTCGGCTCGACCTCCTGCAAGGCGCTGTGGCGCTGCAAGGCCTGCCGCGAACCCTTCGATTATTTCAAGTGTCATTGATCATGTCCGCAGCCGCACCGCGCTTTCATCGCCTGACCGTCAACGACCTCCGCCGCGAGGCGGCCGATGCCGTATCGATGACCTTTGCGGTCCCCGGCGAACTCGCGGGCGACTACGCTTTCGCGCCCGGCCAGTACCTCACGCTCCGCACCATGCTCGATGGCGAGGAAGTCCGGCGCTCCTATTCGATCTGCTCGGGTCCTGACGATGGCGAGATCCGCATTGCCGTGAAGAAGATTGACGGCGGAGCATTTTCGAACTGGGCGGCGGATGAACTCAAATGCGGCGACGAGCTCGACGTCATGACGCCGACCGGGCGCTTCGGCGTGATCCCGCCGGCAGATAGCGGACGCATCCATGTCGGCTTTGCCGCGGGCTCCGGCATCACACCGATCCTGTCGATCGTCAAGGGCGTGCTTGCGCGCGAGCCGCACAGCCGCTTCTTCCTGTTCTACGGCAACCGCGCCACCGACAACATCATGTTCCTGGAGGCACTCGAGGAGCTGAAGGACCGCTTCATCGATCGCCTCTCGATCTTCCACGTCATCTCCGGCGAGGAGCAGGACATCCCGATCCTGCATGGCCGGCTGGACGGCAATAAGGTGAGAGTGCTGCTGCGTTCCCTGGTGCCGGCCGCGAGTGTCGATCATGTCTTCATCTGTGGTCCCCTTGGCATGAGCGAGGAGATCGAGGTGACTTGCAGGGATCTCGGCATCGCGGAAGAGCGCATCCACGTCGAGCGCTTCGTCTCCGAATTCGGCGGCAAACCGCGACCGAAGAAGATCGTTGCACCCGACGCGCCGCCGAAGGCGATCGCCTCGCTGATCATCGACGGCAAGCGCCGCGACGTGCCGGTTGCCGAGGACGAGGCGATCCTCGATGCCGCGCTGCGCGCCGGCGTCGATCTGCCCTTCGCCTGCAAGGGTGGCATGTGCTCGACCTGCCGCGCCAAGCTGGTCGAGGGCGAGGCGCCGATGGACATCAACTATTCACTGGAGCCCTGGGAATTGAAGGCCGGCTTCGTCCTGACCTGCCAGGCCAAGCCGTCGTCGGAGCGGGTCGTGGTCGATTACGATCACGTTTGACAGTTATGGCCGGGCAGCAGAGCATTGTGGCCAAACATTTGGCCGGGAGAAGCGCGTGAACGTCAAAGCCAACCTGTCGCCCGAGGATATTGCCCGCGCCTGCGCCGACGCGATGTGGGCCGAGGATGATGCCTCCAAGGGTCTCGGCATGGAGATCGTCGAGATTGGTCCGGGCTTTGCGACGCTGGCGATGAATGTGCGGCCGGAGATGGTCAACGGCCAGCGCATCGCCCATGGCGGCTTCATCTTCACGCTCGCCGATTCCGCCTTCGCGTTTGCCTGCAATTCGCACAATGAACGTGTCGTGGCGGCACAGGGCCAGATCACCTTCATCAAGCCGGGCAAGCTTGGTGACCGCCTCGTTGCAAGGGCGCGCGAGGTCAGCCGTGGCGGACGCTCAGGCATCTACGACGTGCGCGTGACAGCCGGCGACACCGTCATCGCGGAATTCCGGGGGCATTCGCGTGTCATTCCCGGCACGTGGCTGCCGACGCAAGATCAATAAAAAGAACCAACCAATAAAAAGAACCAACCAATGTGGGGAAACGAGGATGGCTCTGACGAGGCTCAAGGAAGGTGGCAACGCCTATCGTGCCGAGATGGACGCGCATGAGCGCGCCTCACGTGACGAGATCATGGTGCTGCAAAAGCAGCGGCTGGCCTGGTCGCTGAAGCACGCCTACGACAACGTCGCGCATTACCGCCAGGCCTTCGACAAGGCCGGCGTGCATCCGTCCGACTTTCGCGAACTCTCCGATCTCGCGAAATTCCCGTTCACCGTGAAGACGGATCTGCGCGACAATTATCCCTTCAACATGTTCGCCGTGCCGCGCGAAAAGCTGGTGCGCGTGCATGCGTCGTCCGGCACCACGGGCAAGCCGATCGTGGTGGGCTATACGCAACGCGACATCGACACCTGGTCGGAGGTGATGGCACGCTCGATTCGCGCCGCCGGCGGCCGCACGGGCATGATCATCCACAACGCCTATGGTTATGGCCTGTTTACCGGCGGATTGGGCGTGCACTACGGCGCCGAAAAACTTGGTTGCACCGTGGTGCCGATCTCCGGCGGCATGACCGAGCGGCAGGTGCAGCTCATCAACGACTTCCGACCCGACATCATCACGGTGACGCCGAGCTACATGCTGGCGATCCTCGACGAGTTCAAGCGCCAGAAGCTCGACCCGCGCCAGTGCTCGCTCAAGGTCGGAATCTTCGGCGCCGAGCCCTGGACCAACGCGATGCGCGGCGAGATCGAGGACGCCTTCGACATGGACGCGACCGACATCTATGGCCTCTCGGAGGTGATCGGTCCAGGCGTTGCGCAGGAATGCATCGAGACCAAGGACGGCCTGCACATCTGGGAGGACCATTTTTATCCCGAGGTGATCGACCCGGAGACTGGCGCAGTGCTGCCGGACGGCGAGAAGGGTGAGCTGGTCTTCACCTCGCTGACCAAGGAAGCCTTCCCGGTGATCCGCTATCGCACCCGTGACCTGACGCGGCTGCTGCCGGGCACGGCGCGGCCGGGCATGCGGCGGATGGAGAAGGTGACGGGCCGCTCCGACGACATGATCATCCTGCGCGGCGTCAATCTGTTCCCGACCCAGATCGAGGAGGTGTTGCTTGCGACCGACTGGTGCGGCGGGCATTTCATTCTTGAACTCACCCGCGAAGGCCGCATGGACGAGCTGACCATCATTGCCGAGGCGCGGCCGGAAAGCTGGGACGGCCGGGGGTTGGTCGATCATGCCGATCGCATTTCGACCCACATCAAGAACACGATCGGGGTCAGCTCCAACGTGCGGGTGGTCGCGCCGGCCACGTTGGAGCGCTCGCTCGGCAAAGCCAAACGCCTCTACGACAAGCGGCCGAAGGATTAGCCGTCGCTCCTCATGGTGAGGAGCGCCAAAGGCGCGCCTCGAACCATGAAGGCCTGGATGCTGCAGCGCGGGCCCACATCCTTCGAGACGCCGCTCGCGCGGCTCCTCAGGATGAGGGGAGGCGGTTGACTTGACCGGTCCCAAAGGCGACAAGGCCCGCGAGAAATCGTGGGTCTTTCGATGTCATCAGCCGATCGCAAAACCGTCGAAGCGCACTGCGTCCGCCTCGATGCCAAGGCCGATAATGCTGCGGCGATCGCGCCGCTGATCGAGCGTCATATGCTCACGCGCGGTCCGAAGGACCTCCTGATCGAGATCAAGGCCGCCGCCGTCAACCCCTCCGATGTGAAGGCCGCGACCGGGCTGATGCCCTATGCGGTCTTCCCCCGCACGCCCGGCCGCGATTATGCCGGCGTGGTGATTGACGGGCCGGCCGATACGATCGGCCGCGAGGTGTTCGGCTCCTCCGGCGATCTCGGCATCCGCCGCGACGGCACCCATGCCAGCCATCTCGTCGTCGAAGCCGACGCCGTGGTGGAGAAGCCGAAGACGGTGTCCTGGGAGGAGGCCGCCGGCGTCGGCGTGCCCTTCGTCACCGCGATGGAAGGCTTTCGCCGCGCCGGCGTTCCAAAGCCCGGCGAAACCGTGCTGGTGTTCGGCGTCAACGGCAAGGTCGGTCAGGCCGCGGTCCAGATCGCGACGTGGCAGGGCGCGCGCGTCATCGGCGTGGTGCGCAAGGCGGAAGCCTATGAGGGCCATGCCAACGCAGCCATCGAGGTGATTGACGCCTCGGCGACCGATGCCGCCACGCGCGTGCGCGAACTGACCGGCGGCAAGGGGGCCGACATCGTCTTCAACACGGTCGGCGATCCCTATTTCCAGGCCGCGCACAAATCGCTCGGATTGCGCGGCCGCCAGATCCTGATCGCCGCGATCGACCGCATCGTGCAGTTCAACATCCTCGAATTCTACCGCGGGCAACACACCTATGTCGGCATCGACACGCTCGGGCTGTCCTCGGCCGCGACCGGCGCGGTGCTGCGCGACCTCGGCCCCGGCTTTGCGAGCGGGCACCTGAAACCGTTTCCGATCAAGGCGAATGCCGTCTATCCGCTGGAGCGCGCCAAGGAGGCCTATGTCGCGGTCGCCGGTTCGTCGCGGGATCGCGTGATCCTGAAGCCTTGATCATGGACTCGTCCATCCAACTCGTCATCCTTGCCGGCCTCGTCATCGGGCTCATCTATGGCGCCGTGGGCCTGCTCAGCGGCTTCTGCCTGATGAGCAGCATGCGCGGCTGGCTGGTCGAAGGAGACGGGCGGCTGGTGCGAACCTTTGCGATGGCGATTGCTGTTGCGGTTGCTGCGAGCCAATTCCTTGCCGGTAGCGGCATGGTCGATCTCGGCAAGTCGATCTATCTGCAACAATCCTTTTCAGTGCCGGTGCTGTTCCTCGGCGGCCTGTTGTTCGGCTACGGCATGGTGTTGTCGAACGGCTGCGGCTCGCGGGCGCTGGTGCTGCTCGGCCGCGGCAATCTCCGCTCTTTCGTCGTCGTGATCGTGCTCGCCATCGCCGCGCAGATGACGCTCAAGGGCCTGATCGCGCCGGCGCGCATCGCGCTGCTTCAGGCCTCGCAAACGACCGTCAACGCCAATTCGCTGCCGTCACTGTTGGCGACATTCGGCCCCGGCGAAGCGGCATCGCGCGCGCTGGGCGCTGCCGTAATCGTCGTTGCGCTGATCCTGTTTGCGTTCGCGCACCCGGCGTTCCGGCGTTCGCCCGGCCAGATTGCAGCCGGTGTCGTCGTTGGCCTCCTGGTCGCCAGCGGCTGGTTCGTCACCGGCTATCTCGGCGCCGACGATTTCAATCCGGTCCCGGTGACCTCGCTCACCTTCGTCGCGCCGATTGCCGATAGCCTGCAATACGCCATGCTCTCGACCGGTCTGACGCTCAACTTCGGCATTGCTACCGTGGCCGGCGTTCTCGCCGGCAGCCTTGTCACCGCGCTCGCCACAGGCCGTTTCCACCTCGAAGGTTATTCCTCGCCGCGCCACATGCTGCGGTCTGCCGGCGGCGCCGCGCTGATGGGGATCGGCGGCGTGATGGCGTTCGGCTGCTCGATCGGGCAGGGGCTCACCGGCGTATCGACGCTCGCTCTGGGCTCGTTCGTCGCGGTCGCCGGCATCCTGCTCGGCACGACGGCCGGCCTGCGCGGCGCACTGCGGGTTCAGCCGCTCGCGGTGGCCTGACCGCGCAGCAGCCGGTCGCCCAGCGTCGCAAGACCGATGCCGGTGACGATCAGTCCGGCCGCGACGGCAAGGCTCATGTCGATCGGCTCGCCCAGCAGGATCGCCGCGCTGGCGATGCCAACGAGCGGCGTCCCGGTGGTGCCGAGCGACGTCGTCAGGGCCGAGATGCTCTTGTTGACCATCGACATCGCCCAATAGGCCAGCGCCGTTCCGATCAGGCCGGAATACAGGAAAAGCAGCACGAGCTTCCACGACCATTCCGCGTGCGGCGGGCCCTCCATGATAACAGCCGATCCCGTCAGTACGATCGTCGCCACGAGCACCTGCCAGAGCAGGAGCTGGAGCGGCGATGCAATCCAGCGATGCGCGCTCATATAGATGATGTTCGCGGCCCAGGACATCGCGGCCAGGACGACCATGCCGGCCCCGAGCAGGACGTTGGTATTGGTCCAATCGATCGACGTGGGGTTCAGGATCACGGCAAGGCCGATCAGCCCGAGCAAGGCGCCGGCGAGCTTGGGCGCCGTCAGCGTATCCTTCCCCAGCAAGGGCGCGGCGATCGCGACCCAGAGCGGCGTGGTGTAGCCGAGCACGATCGCCTTGCTTGCGGGCAGGAAGCGCACACCGGCCGCAACCAGAACCGAGAACACCGTCATGTGCAGCAGCGCGACGCTGAGGATCACCGGAATGTCGCGCCGCTCCGGGATCATCAGATTGTTGCTCAGCCCGAGGATCACGAACAATCCGGCCAGCGCGATCCAGCTCCGGATCGCCGAAGTCCATAGTGGCGGAAGGAACTGGACGAGTTGCTTCGTCACCGACCAGTTCACGCCCCAGGCCAGCACGACGATCAGGAACAGGCCGACGGCCGCGCGGGAGGAGAGGGAGTTCATCGCAAAATCCTTGAAGCAGTCCAGTCCGGCGGATAGCATCCGGAGTGGCACCTGAAAAAGTGCCAGATCGGAAAGGAATAAGGTGCCAGTTTCGGAAGGTGTGATCTCCGCCCTGATCGAGCTGAAGCGGACCGACGACGAGGGGCTGACGGCGCAGCTGACGAGCCAGCTGCGAAACCTGATCGCGACCGGTCGGCTCGGCAAAGGCCGCGCGCTGCCGTCGAGCCGCCGGCTCGCGAGCGACCTCGGCGTCTCGCGCAACACCGTTACTTATGCCTTCGAGCAGCTCGCCGCCGAGGGATATCTCGAGGCGTCGCACGGTCGTCGTCCCATGGTCACGGTCGACGGCGGCCGTAACGAAGGGACGGGCGCGGTCGCACCGAGCGTCCGCTCGGGCAAGCCGCGGCTCTCGCCCTGGGCGTCGAAGCTCAAGCAGACCGACTGGCCGATGTCCTATCAGGCGCCGCTAAAACCCCTGCGTCCGGGGCATGGAGATGCGCGGGAGTTTCCACACGAAGTGTGGGCCCGCTGCCTGCGCCGCAGCGCGGTGCGCGCAGCCAAGCGTGAGCTTGGACCGGTCAACCGGACGCGCCTGCGCCGGGCGCTGGCGCATTATCTGGCCGCCAGCAGGGGCGTCCGCGCCGCCGCGGACCAGATCCTGATCCTGCCGAGCGCGCAGGCCGCGCTGACCCTGATTGCGGCTGCGCTCATCACGCCCGGCGACGATGTCTGGGTCGAGGACCCCGGCTATCCCGGCGCTGCGGCGGCCTTCCGCGCCTCCGGCGCGCGCGTGATGGGGATGAAGCTGGATGAGCAGGGCATGCAGCGGATGCCGGGCATGACCGCGCCAAAGCTCATCTTCATGACGCCCTCGCATCAGCATCCGACCGGGCGGCTGATGTCGCTCGCGCGCCGCACCGAATTCCTGGGCATGAGCAGGCCAGGCGAGACCTGGATCGTCGAAGACGATTACGACGGCGAATTCCACTATGACAGCCGGCCGGTGCCGGCCTTGCAGGGGTTAGACGCCCATGGCCGCGTGTTCTATGTCGGAACGTTTTCGAAGGCGATGACGTCGGATATCCGGCTCGGCTATGTCGTCGCGCCACCAGGGCTGGTCGGCACCCTCGAGATCGCACAGCGGCACATCGGGCTGATCGCCTCCAGCCACATCCAGGAAGCGCTGGCGGAGTTCATCGCCGACGGGCATTTTCTCGCGCATCTGCGCCGGATGCGGCGGCTCTATCACGCGCGCCGCGATCACCTCGTCGAGGGACTGGAGTGCCATCTGGGCGAAGTTCTGTCCGCCGAAGTGCCGTCGGGCGGCATCCAGCTGGTCGCCCGCCTCAAGCGCGGTCGCGCCGATCAGGCGGCGGTACAACGGCTGGTCGAGGCAGGCGTCGAAACGCGGGCCCTGTCCAGCCTGGCGCTCGGCCGTCCACGCGACCATGGCCTGCTGCTCGGCTTCGCGGCCTGGCGCGAGAATGAGATCAGCGCGGCGGTGCGGACGATGGCGTCGTGCTTCTAGAGCATGATCCGGAAAAGTGTGAAGCGGTTTTCTGAAAAGATCATGCTTAAACAATAACGCGCTAGTCCACGGCCTTCGTCACGATGCGGATCTCCGAGGTCAGCGTCCGGTGCACCGGACATTTGTCGGCGATCTCCATCAACTTCTTGCGCTGCTCCGCGTCGAGCGCGCCGTCGATCGCGATGTCGCGCTCGATCTGGTCGAGCATGCCATCGCGCGTCTCGCACTCCGCGCAGTCCTTGGCGTAGATTTTCGAATGCTTCAGCGTGACCGTGACGCGATCGAGCGGCAGCGATTTGCGATCGGCATAGAGGCGCATGGTCATGGAGGTGCAGGCACCCAGCCCGGCGAGCAGGAAGTCGTAAGGGCCGGGGCCGGCATCCTCGCCGCCGGCCGCGACCGGCTCGTCAGCCACCAGGTGATGCGGGCCGACGGTGATGGCCTGGTTGAACTTGCTCTTGCGGGTTTCCTGCACCACCACTTTGCGCGGCTCTTCCGCGAGATCCATCGCCTTCGCGGGCTTCGCGGTGTCGATGTAGCGGCTGGCCCAGGCCGCGATCACGTCGGCCGCGTAGAGGGCGTCGGCCGGCTTGGTCAGGAGATGATCGGCGTGGTCGAGCGAGACGAAGCTCTTGGGGTGTCTTGCCGCAACGAAAATCTTGGTCGCATTGTCGATGCCGACGGTGTCGTCGACAGGTGACTGCATCACCAGCAGCGCCTTGTGCAGGCCGGTGATGTCCTTCATCAGTTCTTGCTCGGCGATGTCGTCGAGGAATTCGCGCTTGATCCGGAACGGGCGCCCCGCGAGCGAGACCTCGACTTCGCCCTGCGCGCGGATGCTGTCGAGATGCTCGCTGAACAGACCGGTGACGTGAGCGGGATCGGACGGCGCCGCGATGGTCACGACAGCCTTGGCTTCCGGAATCCTTCCGGCCGCGGCGAGGATCGCGGCACCGCCGAGGCTGTGGCCGATCAGGATCGATGGCGCCGTGCGGAGCTGGCGCAGATGATCGGCGGCGCGCACGAGGTCGGCGACGTTGGAGGTGAACGTCGAATTGGCAAAATCGCCTTCGCTGGAGCCGAGCCCGGTGAAGTCGAAGCGCAGCACCGCAATGCCCGTGGCGGCGAGCGCGACCGAGATGCGTTTTGCTGCCAGCGTGTCCTTGCCGCAGGTGAAGCAGTGCGCGAACAGCGCGTAGGCCGCGGGCTCGCCATCGGGCAGTTCCAGCGCGGCGGCTAGTTGATGGCCACCTTCGCCGGTGAATTGAAAGCGTTCGGTCGGCATGGGTTTCCCCCGTCCTTGCTTGAACTTAATCGCTTGAATAACGCTGCTCGGCCCAGGGATCGCCGCGGTTATGATAGCCGCGGACTTCCCAGAAGCCCGGCGCGTCCTCGGTCAGGAACTCGATGGCCTGGAGCCATTTGGCGCTCTTCCAGAAATACAGATGCGGCACGACGAGCCGTACCGGGCCGCCGTGCTCTTCGGTCAGCGGCTGACCCGACCAGCTGTGGGCGAGCAGCGCGTCTTCGGCGGCAAAGTCTTCCAGCGTCAGGTTGGTGGTGTAGCCGTCATGGGAATGCAAGACAACGAAGCGCGCGTCCTCGCGCGGCCGGCAGGCTGCCAGCAGTTCGCGCGTGGCGAGCCCTTCCCATTGATTGTCGTAGCGCGACCAGGTCGTCACGCAGTGAATGTCGGAGGTGAACTGCGCCTGCTTCTGCGCTGCGAATTCGGCAAACGTCCAGAATACGGGGGTCTCGATCGCACCGTAGACGTCGAGCCGCCAGCGCTCGCGCGAAACCGGCGGCACGACTCCGAGATCGAGCACCGGCCAGTCCTTGGTGAGATGCTGGCCCGGCGGCAGCCGCTGATCCTCCGGTCGCGTAACGCGGCCGGTGAGGAAGCGGCCTTCGCGCGCCCATTTCTCCTTGGTGCGCGTCAGCTTGCTGTCGGGCGGCTCGTTGTCGTCGGCCATGAGCTACTCGTGGCGGTGCATCGCGGAGGCGTGCTTGGTGTCACGCATGGTGGAATAGATGATCAGCGACAAACAGATGACGCCGGCGAGATAGTAGTAGAACCACTCCTCATGCCCGATGCTCTTGAAATAGAGCGCGATCGCCGGCGCCGTACCGCCGAAGATCGAGACCGTGATGGCGTAGGGCAGGCCGACACCGAGGGCGCGGACATTGGTCGGGAACAGCTCGGCCTTCACCACGGCGTTGATCGAGGTGTAACCGGCGACGAACAACCAGGCGCAGCAGATCAGGATGAAGGCCATGAAAGGCGACTTGGTCTCCTTCAGCGTCATCAGCAGCGGCACGGTCGCGAGCGTACCCGCGACGCCGAAGAAGATCAGCAATGGCTTGCGCCCGATCTTGTCGGAGATCGCGCCGTAGATCGGCTGCAGGATCGTCGCGAAGATCAGCGTGCCGAAAATCACGAAAGTGGTCTGGTCCTCGGTCAGGCCGACCGAGAGCTTGACGAACGTCTGCATGTAGGTGGTGAAGGTGTAGAACGCCGCGGTGCCGCCGGCCGTGAGGCCCACTACCAGCAGCAACTCGCGCGGGTAGCGTAGCAGATTGGCCAGCGAGCCGGTCGGCTTCACCACCTTCTTGGCTTCCTCGAAGGCCTCAGTCTCGTGCAGATTGCGCCGCATCACCGCGGCAAAGATCGCCAGCGCCGCGCCGATCGCAAACGGGATGCGCCAGCCCCAGGCCCTCAGCTCCTCCGGCGTGAGGAAGACCTTTTGCAGGAGCAGCAGCACGATGATCGCGGTGAGCTGGCCGCCGATCAACGTGACGTATTGAAAGCTCGAATAGAAGCCGCGATGCTTGGGATCGGCAACCTCGCTGAGATAGGTTGCGCTGGCACCATATTCGCCGCCGAGGCTCAGGCCTTCGATGACGCGGGCGAGCGCCAGGATCACCGGCGCGGCGAAACCGATGGTCGCATAGGTCGGCGTCAGCGCGATGATCAGCGAGCCGAAGCACATGAAGACGACGGATAACGTCAGCGAGATACGCCGGCCGAAATGATCCGCGATGTAGCCGAACAGCCAGCCGCCCAAGGGGCGCATCAGGAAGGTCGCCGCGAACACCACGGCGACGTTCAATTGCTGGACGACGGGGTCGTTGCCGGGGAAGAAGGCCGGAGCGAAATAGAGCGCGAACGCCGTATAGGCGTAAAAATCGTACCACTCGACGAGATTGCCGATCGAGCCGATGAAGATCGCCTTGATCCGCCGTTTGGCGTCGGCGATGTCGATGTCGATATCGATGTGATCAGAGGCCGGTAGGGTTGCTTGCTCTGTCACGTCCGGCCTCTCTCCGTTGGTCTTGGAAAGGCCTACATCGCCTTTCCGAACAGAAATGGCAACTGGCGGGGGCCTCTCACCGTGCCCTGTGACCAGGTCACCGTGCCTGCCGGATCGAGGGAGAAGTCCGGGATCCGCTTCAGCCATTCCTCCAGCGCAACCTGCATCTCCATGCGTGCAAGGTTGGAACCGACGCAGCGGTGGATGCCGAGGCCGAAGGCGGCATGGCGATTCTCCCGGCGGTCGATCACGACTTTGTCAGCGTCCGGAAACATCTTGGGGTCGCGGTTGGCGGCCGGGAACGACAGCAGCACCATGTTGCCCGCCTTGACCGGGCAGCCCGAGATCGTGGTCTCCTTGACCACCTCGCGGGCCATGGTCACCGGCGAATAGGCCCGCAGCAGCTCCTCCACGGCGATCGGGATCAGCCCGGGCTCGGCGATCAGCCGTTCGCGGTCGGCCGGCGTCCGGGCGAGATGCCAGAGCGAGGAGCCGATCGCACTCCAGGTGGTGTCGATGCCGGCGATCAGGAGCAGCCGCAGCGAACCCAGCACATGGGACTCTTCCAGCGGCTGGCCTTCCTTGTCCTTGGCGTTCATCAAATAGGAAATCAGGTCGTCGGTCGGCTTCGATCTGCGCTCCTCGATATGCGTCCTGAAATAGGCGCTCATCTCCTGCACGGCCTGGAGCAGCTTGTTCTCGTCCTTGATGCCGAGCTCGAGGATCATGTGGATCCAGTCGATGAACAGATCGCTGTCGCTCTCGGGAATGCCGAGCATATGGGCGATGGCCTGAACCGGGATATATTTGCTGTAGCGCGCTGCGGCATCGACCTTGCCATCGGCGATGAACCCGTCGATCAGCTCGTTGCAGATCGCGCGCATCCGCGGTTCCAGCTTCTTCATCGCGTCCGGCGTGAAAGGCGGCAACAGCAATTGCTTGGCTGGCTTGTGCACGGGCGGGTCGGAGGTGATCGGCGGAGCGGCGTTCCTGGCGACTTCGGGCCGAACGTCACGGACGATGATGCGGCGCGAGGAGAAATGCTCGGTGTCGTTGGCGATCTCGCGCACCGCCTCATAAGTCGTCGGCATGTAGCAGCCGAGGAAGCGCTTTGTATGCACCACCGGGCTCGCGGAGCGAAGCTCCTCCCAGATCGAGAACGGATCCTCCGTCCATTGCGGATCGGTGTGGTCGAAATCGTTGACCCAGTCGGTGACGGGCGGGTGGGCGACAGGCTGGCTGACGTCGGACATGGCAGGAAATCCCTCAGGGCTCGTGTTCGCTAAAAGCACGCAAGCGGGCAGGGGCCGCGCTACTCCTCGATCACATCGATTGCGATTTCCGGGCAATTGGATTTGGCAAGCCAAGCCTTGTCTTCGAGGCCGGGCGGCACGGTGCCGTCCCCGGCCTCATGGGCGTTGCCGTATTCGTCGAGCTCGAACAGCTCCGGCGCGAGCGCCTTGCAGCGCGCGTGGCCCTGGCATTTATCGGGATCGACGTGAACCCTCAGTCGCTCTGTCATGGCGGCTTCCTCGGTCGTGTGCGCGGGACGAAGGCCGCGCGTTCCTCATGTCAATTTTATCGGCGGCATTTGTCGCCGCTTTAAGTTATATCCTATTACATTCGCGGCGGGCTTCCCCTGTCAAGGGCAAACTTATAGGCTTGACGCAACATGCGTTCACAACTCGTCCGTAAGCCGGAGAATACCTACCACCATGGCGATCTCCGTGACGCCTTGATCAAGGCTGCGCTGCGCGAGGCGGAGCAGGGCGGTGCCGAGGCGATCAGCATCAAGGCGCTTGCCAAACAGCTCGGCGTCTCGCAGCCGGCGCCGTATCGGCATTTTGCCGACCGTGATGCGCTGCTAACTGCGGTGACGGCGGAGGCGTTCCGGCAGCTCAGTGCACTTCTGCGCGAGGCGATGGCGAAGCCGTCGAAGCAATCGAAACTGTCGCGGCTGGCGCAGGCGACGCTCGATTTCGGTCTGCGCCGCAACGGCATCTATCGCCTGATGTTCGCTTCCCGCACCGTGTCATGCGCGGCGAAGGGCAGCGAGCTGCACGACGCCACGCGCGAGACTTTTGCGCTGGTGATCGAAGCCCTCGAGGCACCGGCGGTCGGCTTCTTGCGCGAACGGCAAGCCCTCAAGATCTGGGCGGCGTTGCATGGCGTCGTGATGCTGGCCGAGCAGGGCCTGTTCACCGGCGAGGCCGCGCATGCCACGCGCGAGGAACTGGTCGAGGACTTTGTGAACGAAACGAAGGCCGCGCTTGCTGCTGCGATCAAGGATGCGCGTCGTCGGAAAAAGGCCGGCGCCTAGGCCTTCGCTTTCAGCAGCCTCATCAACTTGTCGACCGCGCTGTCCGGGGTCGTCACGACCGGGCGGCCGGTGGCTTCGGCGACCAGCGGAGCGGTTGCCGCGATGCTGAATTGCGCGAGCGCAATGACGTCGCAATCGCGCAAGTCCTTTGAAGCCTCGACAATCAGCCTGTCGTGCGTGGCGCGATCGCCGCGATCGAGCGCCGCCAGCGCGCCCTCAGCGAGTTTCGGCACGACCTGGGCGGAGGCCGGAAACTCCGGTGGCATCGAGGCCAGTGTCGGCGGGAAGGTCGAGAGCAGGCCAATGCGCTTGCCCATGGTCACGGCCTGCTCGATCATCGCCTCGTTCGGCTTCAGCACGGGCATCGGCGCATGTGCGCGCGCGACGGCCTTGATGCAGGGGCCGAAGGCCGAGCAGGTGAACAGGATTCCGTTCGCTCCCGTAGCTGCCGCATAGTCGCCGAGCGCGAGGAAGCGCTCGGTCATGGCATCGTTGAGCACGCCGTCGCGGGCCAGATCCGCCGACAGGCTGTCGTCGAGCAGGTTCATCAGCCGCGCCTCCGGCCACGCCTTCGCGAACGCGGCCTCGATCGGCGCGATGGAATGCTTGAGGGCGTGGATCAGGGCGATGCGCATCGGTGTCTCTTCTCCCTCTCCCCGTTCTTACGGGGAGAGGGGCGGGGTGAGGGGCTCTATCCACGTTGAAGGTGAGGGATGAATTCGCGGAGGCTCCCCCTCACCCGACCGCTGCGCGGTCGACCTCTCCCCGCAGGCGGGGAGAGGTGAAGCACCGTTTACTTAAACGGCACCGCGTACATCAAGCCGCCCTTGCTCCAGAGGCCGTTGAGGCCGCGGTCGAGCTTGAGCGGGCTCGCCTTGCCGACATTGCGCTCGTAGATCTCGCCGTAATTGCCGGTGGCCTTGATCACCGTCACCAGCCATTTGTTGTCGAGACCGAGCCGCGAGCCGAGGTCGCCGGAGGCACCCAGCAGGCGCTGGACCGCCGGCGTCTGTGACTTCGCCATCTCGTCGACATTGCCTTGCGTGACACCGAGTTCCTCGGCCTCGATCAGGCCGTAATGCAACCAGGTGATGATGTCGCTCCAGACTTCGTCACCGTTGCGGGTGAACGGCCCGAGCGGCTCCTTGCTGATGGTCTGCGGCAGCACGACGTAGTCGGCCGGATTCGGCGCCGCGGTCGTCACGGCGCCGGCGAGCGCGGAGGCATCCTGGGTCATGGCATCGCAGCGGCCGCCGAAGAAGGTCTGGTACATGGTGTCGACACGGTCGAATACCAGTGGCTTCCAGTCGATGCCGTTAGCGCGGCCGTAATCGCCGAGCGTGACCTCATGCGTGGTGCCCTGCGCGACGCAGACAGTCGCACCCTTCAAATCCTTGATCTCCTTCACGCCGAGGTCCTTCTTCACGACAAAGCCCTGGCCGTCGTAGAAGTTGACCGGACCCTGGCGGAGGCCCAGCGTCACGCCACGCAGATAGGTCTGGGTCGAGTTGCGGTAGAGTACGTCGATCTCGCCCGATTGCAGCGCGGTGAAGCGGTTCTGCGCGGTCAGCGAGACGTAGCGCACCTTGCTGGCGTCGCCGAGCACGCCGGCCGCGAGCGCGCGGCAATAATCGACGTCGAGACCCTTGTAATTGCCCTGCGAGTCCGGCGCGGAGAAACCGGCAAAGCCGGCGCTGACGCCGCAGATCAGCGTGCCGCGGCTCTTCACCGTGTCGAGCGTCGCCGCCGACGCGGCAACCGTCGATGCCGCGAGCATGCCGGCTACGATAACCACTTTCCTCATCATATGACTCTCCCCTCAGTGATTGACACTACGCAACACGTTGTCGACGGCGGTGCCGAGCTTGTCGACGATCAGATCGATCTCGGCAGCCGAAGCGATATAGGGCGGCGCCAGCAGCACATGGTCGCCACGGACGCCGTCCACGGTACCGCCACCGGGATAGCAGCTGAGCCCGTTGGCGAAGGCTTCCGCCTTGATCTTCTGGTTCAGCTTGAGCGCCGGATCGAACGAGGTGCGTCCGGCGCGATCGGCGACGAGCTCGATCGCCCAGAACAGGCCGCGGCCCCTGATATCGCCGACATGGCGGTGATTGCCGAAGCGCTCGGTCAGCCGCTGCTCGAGCTGTTTGCCGCGCTCCTTGACGCGGTCGAGCAGGCGGTCCTCGCGGATCACATCCTGCACCGCGAGCGCGGCCGCGCAGGCGAGGGGATGCGCCAGATAGGTGTGGCCATGCTGGAACGCGCCGGAGCCCGCGCGGATGGTGTCGATGATCTTGCCGCTCGCGAGCATCGCGCCGATCGGCTGGTAGCCGCCGCCGAGGCCCTTTGCGATCGCCTGGATATCAGGAGCAATGCCCTCCTGCTCCCAGGCGTGCGTCGTGCCGGTGCGGCCCATGCCGCTCATGACTTCGTCGAGGATGAGGAGGGCGCCATGCCGGTCGCAGATCTCACGCACCGCCTTGAAGTAGCCGTCCGGTGCCGTCACCGCACCGGCGGTGGCGCCGACAACAGGCTCTGCGAGGAACGCCGCAACGGTGTCCGGTCCAAGCCGCTGAAACTCGGCTTCGAGCTCCGCGGCCAGTCGCGCCACGAACTGCGCATCGGATTCGCCCTCGTGCTTCTCGTGATAGGCAAAGGCCGGCGTCACATGGCTGAAGGCGCCGGACAGCAGGGGCGCATAGGGCGCGCGCCGCCAGGCATTGCCACCGGCGGCGAGCGCGCCGAGCGTGTTGCCGTGATAGCTCTGCCGCCGCGCAATGAAGTGCTGCCGCTGCGGCTCGCCGCCTTCGATGAAATATTGCCGCGCCAGCTTGATGCTGGCTTCGATCGCCTCCGATCCGCCGCTGACGAAATAGGCGTAGGCGAGACCGCCGGGTTCATGCCCGACCAGCGTCTCGGCCAGCACCTCGGCCGGCTCGGAGGAGAAGAAGGCGGTGTGCGCATAGGCCAGCGTCGAGGCTTGTTTTGTCATCGCCGCGATCACGCGCGGATGCTGATGGCCGAGGCAGGAGACGGCTGCGCCGCCGGAGGCGTCGATCACGCGCCGCCCGCCCTCGGCGAAAAGATAGACGCCTTCGCCGCCGATCGCCTTGGGCGGCGTTTCGCGCAACGAACGGTGCAGCACGCGGCTGGTGCGAGCGGCCATGGGTCAACCTTTCTCTGGGACGTAAGTGGAGGCCGCGGCGAGCCGCGCCTCGGTGGTTTCCAGGCGCTTCTTGGCGGCCGTGCCACCGAGCGAGAATGTGACCGCCGCGAGCGATTGCGCAATCGCGATGGCACCCGTGAGACTCGGGAAGAAGCCGGGGGACGAGGCCGCCTCGAACAGCAGCACGTGGTCGGCGCCTTCGGCCATCGGCGCCGAGAGGCTGTCCGCGATCGCGATCAGCGCTGCGCCGGCACGATGGGCGGCCTGCGCAACACGGACGCTCGCATGCGTGTAGGGCAGGAAGCCGATGACGATGACGGCTTCGCCGGGACGAAAGGCGCCGAGATCGAGATCGTCGGGGCCGGATGCACCGACGAGTTGCACCTGTTCGGGACGGAACAGCCGGAGCTCGTAGTTCAAGAGCTCCGCGACGCCCCGGCAGCTTCGGTAGCCGGCAATCCAGATCCGCTTGGCGTCGTGCAGCGCGCGGGCTGCATCCGCAATCGGCTGGGCCGGAATGCGCAGAAGGCCGGCGCCCTCGGCCTCGAGCTTGTCGGTGACGAGCGCGACATCGGCGTTCGGGCCGTGACGGCGGCTCTTGGCGCGGCCGGAGAAAGGTGAGATCTGCGATGGCCGCCGCGCTTCGGTGAGCGCCGCGCGCAACTGGTCCCAGCCGGAATAGCCGATGGCCTTGGCAAGCCGCGTGAATGCGGCCGGGTCGGCGCCGGCCTCGGCGGCGAGATCGCGCATCGAACGGGTGGTGGCGTCGTAGTCATTGGCGGCAACGAAGCGGCCGACCTCCTGCAGGCGCAGGGGGAGCGATGGCAACGCAATGCGCAGTTCGCTCAAGGGCGAGGATTTCGCGGGCTCGGCCATGAAACATTTGTTGCACGATTTTCAGATTGGTGCAACAGTTGACGTGCGCCGCCGGAAATCGTTGCTCTTGAGAAGGGTTTTTGTGCTGTGACTTCAGACAGTCCGAGACCGCCGCCCCGCCGTCGCTTCTTCGGCGGATTTGGGCGCCGAGAGCTGCAAGGCCTGTTCTGGCAGGTGCTCGTCGTCGGGATCGTGCTTGGGGTTGTCGCCTTCCTCTGGTCCAACACCGTCACCAATCTCTCGGCCCGCCGCATCACCACCGGCTTCGCTTTCCTCGGCCGCGAAGCCGGCATGCCGATCGCCGACAGCCTGCTCGCCTATAATCCGAGAGACACGTACCTGTGGGCCTTCGTCGTCGGCATCGCCAACACCTTGCGCGTCGCCGTGATCGGCATCGTGCTCGCGACGATCCTGGGCACGCTGATCGGCATTTCGCGTCTCTCCGCCAACTGGCTGTTGTCGCGGCTCGCCGCCGTCTATGTCGAAACGCTCCGCGACATCCCGCTGCTGCTTCAGCTCCTGTTCTGGTACGTCTTGATGCAGGCACTGCCGGCCGCGCGCGCGGCCTGGCGGCCGGTCGAGGGCGTATTTCTGTCCAATCGCGGCCTGATCCTGCCGGCAATCCCGCTGGGCTCGCCGCAGCTCTGGGTGCTCGGTACAGCCGTGCTCGGGCTTGCCGTGTTCTATCTCATCAGGCGATGGCTGATCGCGCAGCAGATGCGCGACGGCAAGCCGCGGCCGGCGTGGCCCTTTGCGGTTGGCCTCATCGTCGCGCTGCCGGCGGCAATGTCCGTGGCGCTTGGTGTGTCCTGGAAGATCGAATGGCCGGAGCTGCGCGGCTTCAACTTCGTCGGCGGGCTGACGCTCGCGCCGGAGTATTTCGCGCTGCTGATCGCGCTCGTGACCTATACCTCGGCCTTCATTGCCGAGATCGTGCGCAGCGGCATCCAGTCCGTGCCGCGCGGACAATGGGATGCCGCCAATGCGCTCGGCTTGCGCCGCAGCTTCATGCTGCGCCAGATCATCCTGCCGCAGGCGCTGCGCGTCATCGTACCGCCGATGACGAGCCAGTATCTCAACCTGACCAAGAACTCCTCGCTCGCGGTTGCGATCGGCTACCAAGACGTAGTGTCTGTCGCCAATACCACGCTGAACCAGACCGGGCAGGCGATCGAGGCCATCGCGCTGATCATGGCGGTGTTCCTGACCATCAGCCTCGGCATCAGCTTCTTCATGAACTGGTACAATTCGCGCATCGCGCTGGTGGAGCGCTGATCATGACGGCGATCACCGACATTCCGGACGCCCCGCGCGCTGCCCGCCGCCCGCAGATGGGCAATCCGGTGCTGCGCTGGCTGCGCACCAATTTATTCTCGTCGATTCCCAACGCCGTTCTTTCGGTCGTGCTGCTGGCGATCCTCGCCAAGGGCATCTTCAGCTTCGTGCAGTGGGGCATCGCGAATGCCGTGTGGCTCACGCCGGCAAACGACTCCAGCGCCTGCCGCGCCGCGCGCGGCCTCGGTGCCTGCTGGGCGATCATCCCCGAAAAATATCGCTTCATCCTGTTCGGCACCTATCCGTTCGACGAGCAGTGGCGGCCGGCGCTGTCGGTGGTGCTGTTCATCGCGCTGTTCTATCTCTCCACCCGCCGCGCCCTGTGGCGGCGCGAGCTGGCCTATATCTGGATCGGCGCGCTCGCGTTGATCAGCGTACTGATGTGGGGCGGCGTGTTCGGGCTCTCCTTTGTGTCGCAGGACCGTTGGGGCGGATTGCCGGTGACGCTGATCCTGGCGACGTTTGGTCTCGCGTTCGGCTTCCCGCTCGGAATCCTGGTCGCACTCGGCCGGCGCTCAAAGCTGCCGGCGATCCGCTCGCTCTCGGTGCTCTATGTCGAGCTGATCCGCGGCGTGCCGCTGGTGAGTCTGTTGTTCATGGCGAGCGTGATGTTTCCGCTGTTCATGCCGAGTGGATTCAACATCGACAAGCTGTTGCGCGCGCAGATCGCCATCATCCTGTTCGCGGGCGCCTACCTTGCCGAAGTCATCCGTGGCGGCCTCCAGGCCGTGCCGCGCGGGCAATATGAGGCCGCCGATGCGCTGGGGCTGTCCTACTGGCGCAAGCATCGCCTGATCGTCCTGCCGCAGGCGATCCGCCACGTCATCCCGCCGCTGGTCAACACCTTCATCGCTTTCTTCAAGGACACCAGCCTGGTCCTGATCATCGGCATCTTTGACCTGCTGACGACGGCCAAGACCGCGATCATCGATCCCGCCTGGCAGCAATTCTCGGTCGAGGTCTACATCTTCGTTGCCGCGATCTACTTTGTGTTTTGCTTTGCGATGTCGCGGTACAGTCGCGGCCTGGAGGCGAATACCGCCTCGAGGTGAGCGGCTTTCCCCGCCGCGGGAGCGGGCCAGAAGCGCTGGAAGCCCATACTGGAGCGCGAAATGCTTATGCCGCGCCTATATCGCGTGCCTGGATTCAAACTGGCAATCCTACGCGGCGAGATCCATCTGCAATTTGCTGGTGGCACTCACAAGAGGCACGTCACATCATGATGAAATCAGTTCTCGCAGCGTCGGCCATGCTGGTCGCGCTTTGCTCCGCCGCCTCTGCCCACGAGGCAATGAATCACTCGCACATGGCTTCGGCGGCCACCGCCCAGATGTCGGAAACGCATCCGAACTCCTTCGCCTTCGCCGCTCCAACGGATGAGGCCGGATACGATGCGCATCGGTATCACGGCGGGCCGAAAGCGAACGACTAAGGTCTGACCGGCGCACGGCGGGGGACGGCCAAGCCTCCGCCGTGCGGCCCGCGTCAGGCCTTCACCTTGGGATCGATCGGCGTGGAGCCGCGCAGACCCAGAATATCTTCCAATACCTTCGCGCCGGCGATCACCTGCGCATCCGCGCGCGGGGCACCGACGACCTGTACGCCGACCGGGAGGCCAGACGCCGTGAAGCCGCAGGGCAGCGACAGCGACGGGCAGCAGGCGAGCGTGATAGCGTAGACGATGCCGAGCCATTCGACATAGTTCTCGAACTTCTTGCCGGCGCATTCGGCGACATAGCGGTGCTCGATCGGGAAGGGCGGCACGATCGTGGTTGGCGTCAACAGCAGGTCGTAGTTTTTGAAGAACTCGATCGCGCGCGCGGTCATGCCGACGCGTTGCGCCTCGGCGCGCGCGAGCTGCTCGACGGTGAGCTTGAGGCCTTCCTCGATGTTCCAGATCACCTCGGGCTTCAGGAGGTCGCGCTTGGTCCGCAGCAGATTGGCCTTGGTGATCGCGAAATCGAAGGCGCGCAGGACGTGGAAGCATTCATGCGCCTCGCGCCAGTCCGGATGCGCTTCCTCCACGATCGCGCCGGCCTCCGCAAAGCGTTCCGCGGCCTTGCGCGTGATCGCCTTGACCTCTGGATCGACCGGCGTGATGCCGAGATCGGGCGAATAGGCGATGCGCTTCGGCTTCTTGCCTGACTGCGCCGCCGACAGGAACGAGGTCGCAGGCGCCGGCAGCGACAGCGGGTCGTCCGCATAGTCGCCGCTCATGGCATCCAACAGCAGCGCAAGATCCTCGACGTTGCGCGCCATCGGCCCCACCACGCCGAGATTGCGGTCGATCGCCGATTTGGGCGTATGCGCGACGCGGCCGATGCTCGGCCGCATGCCAACCACGCCGCAGAAGGCCGCGGGGCTGCGCAAGCTGCCGCCCATGTCGGAGCCCTGGGCGAGCCAGGCCATGCCGGTGGCCAGCGCCACCGCCGCGCCGCCGGAGGAGCCGGCCGCAGACTTCGTCGTATCCCAGGGATTGAGCGTCGCGCCGAACACTTCGTTGAACGTGTTGGCGCCAGCGCCGAATTCCGGTGTGTTCGACTTGGCGTAGACGACCGCGCCATTGCCTTCGAGGTTCTCGACCATGAGATCGGACTGCTTGGGCACATTGTCCTTGAAGATCGGCGAACCCTGCGTATTCAGCACGCCCGCGACATCGGTCAGGTCCTTGATCGGTACCGGCAGGCCCGCGAGCAGCCCGCGCGCGCCGGCCGGCTTCTGCATCAGCGCCTTGGCGTTGTCCCGCGCGCGATCGAAGCATAGCGTCGGCAGTGCGTTGACCTTGCCGTCGACCTCACCGACGCGCTTCTCCAGCACATCCAGAAGCTCGAGCGGCGAGACGTCGCCGGATCGCAGCTTGTCGACGACGGTGCAGGCCGTTTCTCGGATCAGGTCTTGAGACAACTATTTTACTCCTGTGCTTATTCATTCGTCGTTGCGAGCGCAGCGAAGCAATCAGAACTGCCACAGCGGATGCATTTCTGGATTGCTTCGCTGCGCTCGCAATGACGGGAAAAAACTAACCCCAGCCCGCGCTGATGCCGCCATCCACGGTATAGATGACCCCCGACGTATATCCGGCGCGATCAGACGCCAGGAACGCCATGAGATCGCCGATCTCGCGCGCATGCGCGGGCCGGCCGAGCGGCAGGCTCTTCTGGAATTCCTTGTAACGGCTCTCATCGCCGAACTGGTGCTTTGCCCGCGTCTTGAGCAGGGTGACGTGGCGATCAGTGCCGACCGGGCCGGGATTGATGCCGACCACGCGGATGTTGTCGGCAAGGCTCTTGCCGCCGAGCGCGCGGGTGAAGGCCATCAATGCGGCGTTGCCGGCGCTGCCGCAGATGTAATTGGCGTCGAATTTTTCGCCGGCCGCGCCGATGTCATTGACGATGACGCCGCCGCCCTTCGCCTTCATCTGCGCGTAGATCTGCCGCGTCAGGTTGACGTAGCCGAACACTTTCAATTCCCAGGCGTGCCGCCAGGTCGCCTCGTCGATCTTGTCGATCGAGCCGCCGGGGATGTCGCCGGCATTGTTGACGAGCACGTCGATATCGGCGGCTTCCGTCGCGAGCCGCGCCAAATCCTCGGCCTTGCGCAGGTCCACGATGCTCGTCGCGGCATCGATCTGGTGCGCGGAGCGCAGACGGTCCGCCAGCGCCTTGAGCTGGTCGCCGCTGCGGGCGGCGAGCAGGAGGTTTGCGCCCTCCTCGGCAAACGCCTCGGCGGCGGCTGCGCCAATGCCTTTGGACGCGCCCGTGATCAGGACGCGCTTGCCACGCAGATGCAGATCCATGAAGGGTACTCGCTCGGTGGGAACATCAGGATCAAACCAGTAGGCGCTCGGCCGCGCCACGGTCAACATTGCAGTGCAGCGTTGCACTGCTGCCGAGTTTGGTCCATTGCAGTGCGGTCAAAAAGGCGGCGGCTGCCGGACCAACCAAGGACGTTCTCGATGAGCAAGAAACAGTACCGGATTGCAGTCATTCCCGGCGACGGCATCGGCAAGGAAGTGATGCCCGAAGGCCTGCGCGTTCTCGAGGCAGCGGCGAAGAAGCACGGGGTGTCCCTGCATTTCGACCATTTCGACTTCTCGTCCTGGGACTATTACGAGAAGCACGGCCAGATGATGCCCGACGACTGGAAGGAAAAGATCGGCAAGCATGACGCGATCTATTTCGGCGCCGTCGGCTGGCCGGCCAAGATTCCGGATCACGTCTCGCTGTGGGGTTCGCTGATCAAGTTTCGCCGCGAGTTCGACCAATACGTGAATTTGCGCCCGGTGCGGCTGATGCCCGGCGTGCCGTCGCCGCTGGCGAACCGCAAGCCCGGCGACATCGATTTCTGGGTGGTGCGCGAGAACACCGAAGGTGAATATTCCTCCGTCGGCGGCCGCATGTTCCCGGACACCGACCGCGAGTTCGTGACGCAGCAGACGGTGATGACCCGCATCGGCGTCGACCGCATCCTGAAATTCGCTTTCGAGCTCGCGCAGTCGCGGCCGAAGAAGCACCTGACCTCGGCGACCAAGTCGAACGGCATCTCCATCACCATGCCCTATTGGGACGAGCGCGTGGAGGCGATGGCGAAGAAGTTTCCGGGCGTGAAGTGGGACAAGTACCACATCGACATCCTGACCGCGAACTTCGTGCTGCATCCGGACTGGTTCGACGTCGTGGTCGGCTCGAATCTGTTCGGCGACATCCTCTCCGATCTCGGCCCGGCCTGCACCGGCACCATCGGCATCGCGCCATCAGGCAACATCAATCCCGAGGGCGATTTCCCCTCGGTGTTCGAGCCGGTGCACGGCTCGGCACCCGACATCGCGGGGCAGGGCATCGCCAACCCGATCGGCGCGATCTGGTCCGGCGCGATGATGCTCGAGCACCTCGGCGAGAAGGAAGCCGGCAAGTCGATCGTCGATGCGATCGAGCGCACGCTCGCCGAACGCACGCTCCGCACCAAGGATCTCGGCGGCAACGCCGACACCACCGCCTGCGGCAAGGCGGTTGCGGATATGGTGGATTGAGGCGGCAGATCTTCCCCTCTCCCCTTGTGGGAGAGGGTGGCTCGCCGCGTAGCGGCGAGGCGGGTGAGGGGTCTGTCTCCGCAGAGACGGGCCTCCCGTCCGAGAAGTTTTTCTTCGCGGAGAGAACCCCTCATCCGGCGCTTCGCGCCACCTTCTCCCACAACGGGAGAAGGGAAGGGCAGCGGTGTTTTTGGCGCACCCTAGACATACGATTTCCGCGTTGGATCGAAGATCGGCGGATAGTCGTTCTCGTCGAGTAGATCGAGAAACGGATCGAGCCCCCTGGACTTGATCAGCCCGAGCTCCTGATGCGAGATCAGGTTCACGGTCAGGATCTCCACGGGATCGCTCGCGATCTCCAGCGCCTCGGCGATCTGCTTATCGGGGCCGATGATCGGTGTGAGAAACAGGAACGTCTGGAAGTCCGTTCCTGCAACCGGCGGACACGGCAGCGCGACGTGATGACCAAAACCGAACCAGGTCGTGTCGATGAACGGCAGATTGGCGAGCCAGCGCAGATTGGCGCAAACCTCCTCTGTCGGCTCCCGGACATACCACATCAGCTCGGCACGTGGCTTTGCGTCGCCATGCACCCCCGGCATTCGCTGTTCGCTCATGCCGTTGGTCAGAAGCACATAACCTTCGTCAGATCCCTCTTCGCACACCGGCACGAAATCGCGGCCAAAGGCGTGGATGTCGATGCGGCGCTCCGCGCTGTCGGTGAAGCTGTGCTCGGGCTCGCCCAGCTCGCTTTCATAGATCGCGAGCCGGTGCCGGTAGAAGTCGGTTTCGGGTAACGGCTCGCTCGAGCCGGACATGAGCTTTGCAAGACGGGAGAACATGTGAACCTCGAGGGCGGATGTGGACCGGGATATCCGCGTTGTCGCGAGACGACGCGGGCCGGTTCAAATCCGTTCCACGAGTGCGGTGATGCTTCGCTTTAGTCCAGACCTCGTTGCGCGATAGTGCACTTGGCCGGGCTATTCTCAGCGATGCGCTTCGTTCCCGACTAGCCCGCGATCTTCTCGATCGCCGCCTGATCCAGCCCGAACTTCGTCCCGGCCTCCAGGATTTCCTGCCAGGTGGTCGGGTCGACCGGAATGCCTTCGGCCAGACGCTTCTTCCTGGTCTCGCGCTCGGGATCGCCGGCGATCTTCACCTTGTCGACGCCGGGAGCGGGCGGCGAGCCGGTGTGCCAGGCAACAAAACTCTCGACCTCGCTCGCAAGGTTGTCGCCGGTGCCGAGCTTGTTCGGGTCGATGACGATCGAGAGCATGCCGTTGAGGACGTTGTACTTGCCGTCGGACGGGCCCTTGACCACCTGCCCGCCGGAGAGCGCGCCGCCGAGGATTTCGCACACCAGTGCGAGGCCGGAGCCCTTGTGCTCGCCGAACGGCAGGATGGCGCCGTGCGGCGGGATCACGGTGTAGCGCGGGTTGGTGGTCGGCTTGCCTTCATTATCGATGATGGTGCCAGGCTCGAGTTCGACGCCCTTGTTGTGGGCGACGCGGGTCTTGCCCTGCGCGATCCTGCTGGTGGCGAAGTCGAGCACGATCGGGTCCTTGCCCCTGCGCGGGATGCCGACGCAGAACGGGTTGGTGCCGTGGCGCGCATCGCTGCCGCCCCACGGCGCCACGATCGGGCGCGAGATCACGTTGACGAAGTGGATCGAGACCAGCCCGTGGTCGATGCACTGCTCGGCCCAATGGCCGATGCGGCCGATGTGGTGCGAGTTGGAGAGGCCGACGAGACACACGCCGTTGCGCTTGGCGCGCTCTGCCGCCAGCTCCATCGCTTCATGGCCGATCACCTGGCCATAGCCGGTGAGGCCGTCGAGGGTGAGAAGCGGGCCGGTGTCGAGCACGACCTTGACGTGCGCGTTCACGGCGAGGCCGCCCGTGGTGACGCTCTGGACATAGCGCGGGATCATGCCGACGCCGTGCGAGTCATGTCCTCTAAGATTGGCCTCGACGAGGTTGGTGGACACGAGCTCGGCTTCGCGGTCCGTAGACCCGCCCGCCTTTACGATGGCACGGACGACGTTGGTGAGCGGCTCTGCCTTGATGGTGCGATAGTCGGCCATTGTTGTTGCTTTTATCCCTTCACGATCCGGCGGCAATGGACCCATGCCGCTTCAATCAGGTTCTCGCTCGCTTCCGGCGTGCGGAAGGCCGAATGCGCCGACAGCGTCACGTTCGGCAGTCTTGTCAGCGGATGGTCGCCGGGCAGGGGCTCGATGTTGAAGACGTCGAGGCCGGCATGGCGGATATGCCCCGACTTCAGCGCGTCGATCATCGCCTGCTCGTCGACGACCGCGGCACGCGCGGTGTTGATCAGGATGACACCGGGCTTCATCGCAGAAATCTTCTCGCGCGTGATCATGCCGCGGGTCTCGTCGTTGAGCAGCAGATGGAGCGACACGACGTCGCTTCTCGCCAGCAGCGTGTCGAGATCGGTGAACTCGACGCCAGGATGGCTCTTTGGCGATCGGTTCCAGGCGATCACCTTCATGCCTGAGCCGACCGCAATGCGTGCGACTTCCGCGGCGATGCCGCCGAAGCCGATCAGGCCGAGCGTCTTGCCGGTGAGCTGCATGCCATCCTCGCGCAGCCAGTTGCCGCCGCGCATCTCGCGATCCATCATCGCGATGACGCGGGCGGAGGCCCACATCAGCGCAATCGCGGATTCGGCGACGGCGGTGTCGCCATAGCCCTTGATCAGGTGCACGGAGATGCCGAGCTCGGCGAGTTCTTCCGGATTCATGTAGCTGCGCGCGCCGGTGCCGAGGAACACGACGTGCTTCAGCCCCGCGCATTTCTTCGCGACCTCGGTCGGCAGCGCGGTGTGATCGACGATGGCGATCTCGGCACCATCGAGGACTTCAGGATATTGCTCCGGCTTGATGTCGGGATCCCTGTGGATCCGCACCTTGGGGTCGCCGGGCTTCTCCAGCCGCTCCATGATCACGGCGAGGGCTTCGTTGGCGTCGACGAAAACTCCGCGCATGGCTCTCTCCGATCAGGACGCGACGCCGGCGATCGCCAGCACGGTATGCATCAGCACGTTGGTGCCCGCGGCGCAGTCGGGCTGCGTGGCGTCTTCCAGCTCGTTGTGGCTGATGCCGTCCTTGCAGGGCACGAACACCATCGCCGCCGGCATGACGGTGTTGAGGTTGCAGGCATCGTGGCCGGCGCCGGAGGTGATGCGGCGGGAGGAATAGCCGAGCGTCTTCGCTGCGTTCTCGACCGCCGCGATCAGCTTGGGATCGAAATGCGTCGGCGGCTTGCGCCAGACCAGGTCGATCTTGACCTCGACCTTGCGGCGCGCGGCGATCTCGGCAGTGGCGGCGCGCAGATCGCGATCGAGCGCGTCCATGATGGCGCCATCCGCGCTGCGGCAGTCCATGGTGAAGGCGATCTCGCCGGGAATGACGTTGCGCGAGGGGTTTGCGATCACGGCCTCGCCGATGGTGCCGACTGCTTTCGGCCCGTGCTTCTTCGCGATGGCCTCCATCGCCAGCACGATTTCGGAGAGCGTCGCGAGCGCATCGCGCCGCAGCGGCATCGGCGTCGATCCGGCATGGCTCTCGAAGCCGGAAATCTTGCCGTCGTACCAGAGCACGCCCTGGCCGGAATCGACCACGCCGATGGTCTTGCCTTCGGCCTCGAGGATCGGACCCTGCTCGATGTGCAGCTCGACGAAGCAGCCGAGCTTCTGGAAGCCGACCGGCTTGTCGCCGCGATAGCCGATGCTGTCGAGCGCCTGGCTGACGGTCGTGCCGTCGATATCCTTGCGCGACAGGATGTCGTCGGTGGTGAAATCGCCGACGTAAGCGGCGGACGCCATCATCGCCGGTGCGAAGCGCGAGCCTTCCTCGTTGGTCCAGTTGACGACGCAGATCGGCGCTTCGGTTTCGATGCCTGCGTCGTTCAGCGTGCGGATCACTTCCAGCGCGCCGAGCGTCCCCAGAATGCCGTCATACTTGCCGCCGGTCGGCTGGGTATCGAGATGCGAGCCGATGCCGACGGGCAGCTTCGACATGTCGCGGCCCTTGCGCAGGCCGAACTGTGAGCCGAGCGCATCGGCGTGCACCTCGAGGCCGGCGTCCTCGCAGGCCTTGCGGAACCAGTCGCGCACTTGCTTGTCTTCGCTGCTCAGCGTCAGCCGCCGCACGCCGCCCTTGGCCGTCCCGCCAAACTGCGCGGTCTCGTGGATGGAGCCCCAGAGGCGGGCGGAATCGATCTGCAGATTGGTGGCGGCTCGGCTCATGCGGTCGGTCTCTCGGTTGTCCGGCGCCTTTTTCAATGACGCGCCGGCGCGGACTCGTCAACCGCGAGGCTGCTCTGCGCAATCTGCCGTGCGAGCTCGGCGACGCGCTCCACCGCGACGACGTCAGGCGAGGCGAGCCAGCTCGCCGTGAATGTCAGCGGCGCTATGGCGAGATCGGTTTTGAGCAGTTGCAACCGCCCGTCGGCGAGCTCGTTCTCGACGATGGCGTCGGGGATCACGGCGATGCCGAGCCCTTCGACCGCCATGTGGATGACCGTCGCCAGCGATGCGGACGCATGCAGCCGGATCGGCGGCAGTTCCGGCCGGTCGAAGACTTCGCGCACGACCTCGTAAGGCCTGGTCTTGCGCGGGAAGGTGATGATCGGAAACCGCGCGAGGTCGGCGCGCGTCACCGGGCCGTTGCCGAGCCCGAGCGAGGGGCTTGCGAGAAAGCCGATCGGATAATCCGCGAGCACGCGATTGTGGACGCCCGAGGCCGACAGCGGCCCCACCACGAAGGCAAGCTCGATCTCCTGCGCGAGCAGGCGCGCAGTGAGGTTCGGCGTGATGTCGACCTCGATCTCCAGTGACAGGTTCGGATAGACTTCGTTCATGCTCTTGACGAGCCGCGGCAGCCAGGTGTGCACGATGGTCTCGGCGACGCCGAGGCGCATCACGCCGCGCATCGCCGAGCGGTCGCCGATCTCGGCGATCATCGCCGCCCTCAGACCGATCAACTTCTCCGCATAGACCATCATCTGCCGGCCGCTCGGCGTCGGCGAAGCAACGCGATGATCGCGGTTGAGGAGCTTTACGCCCATCTCGCGCTCGAGCTGGGCGATGCGCTGGGAGATCGCCGGCTGGGTCGTATTGAGCCGTGCTGCGGCGCCGCGAAAGCTGCCGAGCTTCACAACCCAAAGGAAGGTTTCGATCGACCTGAAGTCCAGCATGAGAAGGATTTTCCCGATCGATAAATCTAATTTATCAAGATCGATTAGAAAGGAAGATTAGACTTTATAGCATGCTTGGTGTTGGCTGTCTTTGTCGAGTTTATAGGCAGGTCGATCAAATGACTGTTTTGGTGGCAGCGCAGCAAACTGAAACGCCCGACACGCTCCCGAGCCGCCAGGCGCGGCTCGCCTATCGCGGCGGCCAGGTCGGATCTACTGCCGGCGTCGCCCCCGGCTTCGTCCAGGGCAATCTGGCGATCCTGCCGGCCGAATACGCCAGCGCCTTTCACCGCTTCTGCCAGCTCAATCCGAAACCGTGCCCGATCATCGGCATGTCCGACGTCGGCAGCCCGCACATCCCCGCGCTCGGCGCCGATCTCGACATCCGCACCGACGTGCCGCGCTACCGCATCTGGCGCGACGGCGAGGTGGTCGACGAGCCGACTGACGTGACCAAGCATTGGCGCGACGATCTCGTGACCTTCGTGCTCGGCTGCTCGTTCTCGTTCGAAGAGGCGTTGCTCGACGAGGGCATGCCGATCCGTCACATCGAGCAGAACGTGCGCGTGCCGATGTACCGCACCAACATCGCCTGCGGCGAGGCCGGTCCGTTCGCCGGTCCCATGGTGGTGTCGATGCGTCCGTTCAAGCCGGCCGATGCGATCCGCGCGGTGCAGATCACCTCGCGTTATCCCGCCGTGCACGGTGCCCCCGTGCATCTCGGCCATCCGCATTTGATCGGCATCAAGGATCTCGCCAAGCCGGATTACGGCGATCCCGTGCCCGTCGCCGACGACGAGATCCCGGTGTTCTGGGCCTGCGGCGTGACGCCGCAATCGGTGATCAACGCCGCCAGGTTGCCGTTCGCGATCACGCATTCGCCCGGCCTGATGCTGGTGACGGATCTGAAGAACCGGAACATGGCCGTGATTTAGTAGGCAGCGTTTGCTGCTTCTTCGGGCTTTACCGCGTCCATCAATCGCTCCATTCGATCAGTCGAAATTTAGTAACAGGGGACTTTGCCATGACGATCTCTCGCCGCGACGTGCTGCTTGGTGCCACAGCCACTGCCGCGCTGGTGCCGCTCGCTGCACGCGCCCAGACCTCCGAGGTCGTGATCGGCGTGATCTATCCGTTCTCCGGCGGCAGCGCGCAGCAGGGCGTCGACGCGCAGAAGGCCTATGAGACCGCGCTCGAGGTCATCAACAAGGACACCGATTTCGATCTGCCGCTGGCCAAGGGCGAGGGTCTGCCGGGCCTCGGCGGCGCAAAAGTCCGCCTCGTGTTCGCCGACCACCAGGCCGATCCGCAAAAGGGCCGCGCCGAGGCCGAGCGCCTGATCACGCAGGAGAAGGTCTCCGCGATCATCGGCACCTATCAAAGCGCGGTCGCCGTCACCGTCAGCCAGATCTGCGAACGCTACCAGATCCCGTTCGTCTCCGCCGACAACTCCTCGCCGAGCCTGCATCGCCGCGGCCTCAAATATTACTTCCGCGCTGCCCCGCATGACGAGATGTACTCGGCTGCGATGTTCGACTTCTTCGATGCCTTGAAGAAGAAGGGCACCAAGATCGAGACGCTGTCGCTGTTCCACGAGGACACCATCTTCGGCACCGATTCCGGCAACGCCCAGGCCAAGATCGCCGGAGAACGCGGTTACAAGATCGTCTCCGACATCAAGTATCGCGCCAATTCGCCGTCGCTGTCGGCCGAAGTGCAGCAGCTCAAGAGCGCCAATGCCGACGTGCTGATGCCCTCGAGCTACACCACCGACGGCATCCTGCTGGTCAAGACCATGGGCGAGCTCGGCTACAAGCCGAACGCGATCGTGGCGCAGGACGCCGGCTTCTCGGAGAAGGCGCTCTATGATGCCGTCGGCGACAAGCTCGAAGGCGTGATCTCGCGCGGCACCTTCTCGCTCGATCTCGCGCAGAAGCGTCCCATGGTCGGCAAGATCAACGAGATGTTCAAGGCGCGCTCGGGTAAGGACTTCAACGACCTGACCTCGCGCCAGTTCATGGGCCTGATCATCCTGGCCGACGCCGTCAACCGCGCCAAGTCGGCCGACGGCGAGAAGATCCGCGATGCACTGGCCGCGACCGACATCCCGGGCGAGCAGACCATCATGCCCTGGAAGCGCGTCAAGTTCGACGAGGCCGGCCAGAACAACGACGCCGACCCGGTGCTGCTGCAATATATCGGCGGCAAGTTCGTCACCATCTTCCCGCCGCAGGCCGCGATCGCCGAAGCGACCTGGCCGATGAAGTAAGATTGGGAAGCGGGAGCTCGGACGTAGCTCCCGCCCTCATCCTGAGGAGCGGGCGTAGCCCGCGTCTCGAAGGACGAGGGCTGGGCCATCCTTCGAGACGCGCGCTGGTGCGCGCTCCTCAGGATGAGGATCTATTTCGGGGGACGACTTTTGACAGCTCAAGCCATTATCCAGAGTCTCGCGAGCGGCCTTCTGATGGGCCTGCTCTACGGACTGATCGCGGTCGGCCTCGCGCTGATTTTCGGCCTGATGGACGTCACGAACTTCGCCCATGGCGAATTCCTGATGCTCGCGATGTACCTGTCCTTCTTTCTGTTCGCGTTCTTCGCGATCGATCCCCTGCTGTCGGCCCCATTGGTCGCAGCGGCGATGTTCGTGTTCGGAGCGGTGGTCTATCTACTCCTTGTACGCTTCGCCATGCGGGCCAAGGCCAATGCCGGCATGGTGCAGATCTTCACGACTTTCGGCCTTGCGATCGTGATGCGCGGCCTCGCGCAGTACTTCTTCACGCCGGACTATCGCAGCATTCCACAGTCCTGGCTTGGCGGTAAAACCATCTCGGTCGCCGGCATCTTCCTGCCCGAGCCGCAGCTCATCGGTGCGCTGGTCTCGATCGCGGCCTTCGCCGGGCTCTACCTCTTCATCAACCGCACCGACTTCGGCCGCGCGCTGGAAGCCACCCGCGAGGATCCCGGCGCCGTCGCGCTCGTCGGCATCGACAAGAACCGCGTGTTCGCGTTCGGCTGGGGCCTCGGCGCCGCGCTGGTCGGTCTCGCCGGTGCGATCATGGCGGTGTTCTTCTACATCTATCCCGATGTCGGCGCGTCGTTCGCGCTGATCGCCTACGTGACCGTGGCGCTCGGCGGCTTCGGCAGCGTGTTCGGCGCCTTCGCCGGCGGCATCATTGTCGGCCTGGTCGAAGCGGTGACCGCGCTGGTGTTGCCGCCATCGCTGAAGTCCGTCGGCATCTATGCCGTCTATCTCCTCGTCGTCTTCATCCGGCCGCGCGGCCTGTTCGGGTCGATGTGATGGACAAGGCTTTTGCAGCGCGGCGCCGCCGCGACCTCATCATCGCCGCAGTGCTGGCCGGGCTCGCAGCGCTGGCTCCGCTGTTGATCAAGGATGTTTACGTCCAGAACATCCTGATCCTGACCCTGATGTATGCGGCGCTGTCGCAGAGCTGGAACATCCTGTCCGGCTATTGCGGGCAGATCTCGCTGGGACACGCGCTCTATTTCGGCATCGGCGCCTACACCACCGAGCTGCTGTTCACCAAGTTCGGCGTGCTGCCCTGGTTCGGCATGCTCGCCGGCGGCGTGATTGCGGCGATCATCGCAATGGGGCTCGGCTATCCCTTCTTCCGCCTGCGCGGCCATTACTTCGTGATCGCGACCATCGTCATCGCCGAGATCGGACTGCTCTTGTTCCAGAACTGGGAATGGGCGGGGGCTGCGATGGGAATCACCGTTCCCGTGCGCGGCGACAGCTGGCTGAAATTCCAGTTCATGCGCAGCAAGCTGCCGTACTTCTATTTCGCGCTGGTGCTGTGCAGCCTCGCCTGGTTCGTCACCTGGTGGCTGGAGGACTCCAAATGGGGCTTTTGGTGGCGCGCGGTGAAGGACAATCCGGAAGCGGCCGAGAGCCTCGGCGTCGTCGTGTTCAACTCCAAGATGGGCGCGGCCGCGGTCTCCGCCTTCCTCGTCGCCATCGGCGGTGCCTTCTATGCGCAGTTTCTCGCCTATATCGACCCCGAAAGCGTGATGGGCTTCCAGTTCTCGCTGCTGATGGCGCTGCCGGCCGTGCTCGGCGGCATCGGCACCCTCTGGGGGCCTGTGCTTGGGGCTGCCATCCTGATCCCGATGACGGAGCTGACGCGCTCTTATATCGGTGGCTCAGGCCGTGGCGTTGACCTCATCGTCTACGGCGCCCTGATCGTCGCGATCTCGCTGGCCCTGCCGCGCGGCTTGGTGAGCCTGTTCTCCCGTTCGAAAGCAAGAGGAGCCACGCGATGACTGCGCTCCTTGAAACCCGCGGCGTCTGGCAGCGGTTCGGCGGCCTCGTCGCCAACAGCGATGTCTCGATCTCGGTCGGCCGCGGCGAGATCGTCGGTCTGATCGGGCCGAACGGTGCCGGCAAGTCGACGCTGTTCAATCTCATCGCCGGCGTCTTGCCGCCGACGCAAGGGTCGATCTGGTTCGACGGCGAGGATGTCACGAACATGCCGGCGGCCGAGCGCTGCCAGCGTGGCGTCGGGCGCACCTTCCAGGTGGTCAAGAGCTTTGAGACCATGACTGTTATCGACAACGTCATTGTCGGTGCTCTCGTGCGCAACACCGTGATGCGCGAGGCACGCCGCAAGGCGCATGAGGTGCTCGAATTCACCGGCCTTGCCGCGCGCGCCGACGTGCTCGCGAGCGACCTCGTGCCGGCCGAGAAACGCCGCCTCGAAGTCGCCCGTGCGCTGGCGACCGAACCAAAGCTGCTGCTGCTGGACGAGGTCCTCACCGGCCTGACGCCGACCGAAGCGCAGACCGGCGTCGCGCTGGTGCGCAAGGTGCGCGATGCCGGCATCACCGTGTTGATGGTCGAGCATGTCATGGAGATCGTGATGCCGCTGGTCGACCGCGCCATCGTGCTCGACCTCGGCAAGGTGCTGGTCGAGGGTAAGCCTTCCGACGTCGTCCGCGATCCCAAGGTGATCAGCGCATATCTGGGAGATCGTCATGCTGTCGGTGCATGAAGTCACGACCGCCTATCAGGGTCTGGTCGCGATCTCCGCGGTCTCGATCGAGGTCCAGAAGGGCGAGATCGTCTGCGTTGCCGGCGCCAATGGCGCGGGCAAGTCGACGCTGCTCAAATCCATCGCCGGCGCCGAGCGTCCGCGCTCGGGCACGGTGACGTTCGACGGCAAGCGCCTCGACGGCATGGCGCAGCATCATATCACCGCCACCGGCATCGCCTATGTGCCGGAGAACCGCCGCCTGTTCCCGCGCCTGTCGGTGCGCGACAATCTGCGCCTCGGCAGCTATCTGTACCGCGGCGACGCCGACCGCGAGGGGCCGCTCAATCTCGTGTTCACGCTGTTCCCGCGTCTCCAGGAACGTTTGGAGCAGCGCGCCGAGACGCTGTCCGGCGGTGAGCAGCAGATGCTCGCGATCGGCCGCGCGCTGATGACGCGCCCGCGGCTGTTGATGCTGGACGAGCCCTCGCAAGGCATCATGCCGAAGCTGGTCGACGAAATCTTCCAGGCGGTACTGCGCATCCGCGACGCCGGCATGACCGTGCTGATCGTCGAGCAGCGCATGGCCGAGTGCCTGGAGATCGCCGACCGCGCCTACATCCTGCAAACCGGCCGCGTGCTGATGCAGGGCCCGGCCGCGGAGATCAGGGGGAACCCGGACGTACGGAAGGCGTATCTGGGGCTGTAGCTGCAAATTGTTGGGCGCGCGCGTCCCACACTCTCGGTGTCATCGCCCGACTTGATCGGGCGATCCAGTATTCCAGAGACGTCAGAGAGATACGGATAAGCTGCGGCGTACTGGATTCCCCGCCTTCGCGGGGAATGACAGCGTTGCGCGGGGCGGTCCTGCCCGACTCTCGACCGCACGAAGCCTAATGCTCGTGCCCATGCTCCGGCAGCGCCACCCCGAACACCTTCACCAGATCCTTCACCTGCTCCGGCGACAGATACCGCGGGTTCATCCCGCGCAGCAGCAGGTACAGCTTCGCCGTCTCCTCCAGCTCCTCCGTCGCGAACACCGCGGCCTCCAGCGTGTCGCCGGCGACCACCGGGCCGTGATTGGCGAGCAGCACGGATGAATATTTGCCCGCCAGTCCCTTGATCGCATCCGCAACCGCGGGATCGCCGGGGCGGTAATAGGGCACAAGCGCGGTGGCGCCGCATTTCATCAGATAATAAGCCGTCATCGGCGGCAGCGCGGCGCGCGGGTCGATCTCGGGCAGCATCGAGAGCGCGACCGAATGGGTGGAGTGCAGATGCACGATCGCCCGCGCGCTTTCGCGCGTGTCGTAGAGCGCGGTGTGCAGCGGAACTTCCTTGGTCGGCGCATCGCCCGAGAGGAGGCGCCCCCGTGCGTCCAGCCGTGACAGTCGCGCCGGGTCGAGGAAGCCGAGCGAGGCGTTGGTGGGGGTGACGAGCCAACCCCCGTCGTGCATCTTGACGCTGATATTGCCGGAAGAGCCCGGCGTCAGCCCGCGCTCGAACAAGGACCGTCCGAAGCGGCAGATATCCTCACGCAGCCGGGTCTCGTTGCTCATAGCCGTCATGCCCGCTTGTCTCACGCTTTGGCAGCGCGGCCAAGCCGTGTTATTCGGATCAGTGAGCCGCCGCAAAGGGCGGCCGTCCAGGAAACGTTCGCAAGGGTCAGTTGCATGTCCGCCTCCACGTCACAAAATCAGCGTATCGCCGTCATCGGGCTCGGCTCGATGGGGTTCGGCATGGCAACCTCGCTGAAGCGCGCCGGTCATGCCGTGACCGGCTGCGACGTCTCGGCTGACGCGGTGGCGCGTTTCGTGAAGGACGGTGGCGCGGGCGCCAGCACGCCGGCGGAAGCGGCCAAGGGCGCCGACATCGTCGTCAGTGTCGTCGTCAATGCCGCGCAGACCGAGACCATCCTGTTCGGCAAGGATGGCGCCGCCGAGACCCTGCCGAAGGACAGCGTCTTCCTGTCCTCCGCCACCATGGACCCGGATGTGGCCCGTCGCCTCGCGAAGCAGTTGGAGGCGACCGGCCGTCACTATCTGGATGCGCCGATCTCCGGCGGCGCGCAGCGCGCGGCCCAAGGCGAGCTGACGATCCTTGCCTCCGGCAGTCCCGCTGCCTTTGCGAAGGCACGGCCGGCGCTCGATGCCATGGCGGCAAAACTGTACGAGCTCGGCGATGCCGCAGGGCAGGGCGCCGCCTTCAAAATGATCAACCAGTTGCTCGCCGGCGTGCATATCGCCGCCGCCAGCGAAGCGATGGCGTTCGCCGCCAAGCAGGGTCTCGACATCCGCAAGGTCTATGAGGTGATCACGGCCTCCGCGGGCAATTCTTGGATGTTCGAGAATCGCATGCCGCACGTGCTCGACGGCGATTACACGCCGCGCAGCGCGGTCGAGATCTTCGTCAAGGACCTCGGCATCATCCAGGACATGGCGCGCAGCGCCCGCTTCCCGGTGCCGGTCTCGGCCGCCGCGCTCCAGATGTTCCTGATGACATCAGCTGCCGGCATGGGCCGCGATGACGACGCCTCGGTGGCGCGCATGTATGCGCAGGTCACCGGCGTAAAACTTCCCGGCGACAAGTAGAGCCAAGAGGATTCCGATGCCCCGTTTCGCCGCCAACCTCTCGATGATGTTCACCGAGGTGCCGTTCCTCGACCGTTTCGACGCCGCTGCGCAAGCGGGCTTCACCGCGGTCGAATTCCTCTTTCCCTACGAGCATCCGGCCGAGGTGGTCGGCGAGCGGCTCAAGCGCAACGGTTTGACGCAGGCGCTGTTCAACCTGCCGCCGGGCGACTGGAACGCCGGCGAGAAGGGCTTTGCGGCGCTGCCGGCGCGATTCTCCGATCTCAAGGCGAGCCTGGAGACCGCGTTGCCTTACGCCAAGGCGACCGGTGTCAAGCGGCTGCACTTGATGGCCGGCATTGCCAACCGCGGCGAGCGCGTCGCGATCGAGGCGTTCTACAAGTCGGTGGCGTGGGCTGCGGAGTTCTTTGCTCCGCACGGCATCGACATCGTGCTCGAGCCGATCAATGCGCGCAATGTGCCCGGCTACTTCCTCAACGATTTCGGCTTCGCGCGCGACCTGATCCAGGAGCTGAGACTGGCGAACCTGAAGCTCCAGTTCGACATCTATCACTGCCAGATCATCCACGGCGACGTCACGATGCGCCTGCGCGAGATGATGCCGATCATCGGGCATATCCAGATCGCCAGTGTCCCCTCGCGCAACGAGCCCGACGGCGAGGAGCTGAATTATCCGTTCCTGTTCACCGAGCTCGACCGGCTCGGCTATACCGGCTTCGTCGGCTGCGAATACAATCCGCGCGGCAAGACCACCGATGGCCTCGCCTGGTTCAAGCCTTATGCGGGAGTGAAGCCGTGACGCTCGCACTGGGTTGCGTCGCCGACGACTATACCGGCGCCTCCGATCTCGCCAACACGTTGACGCGCGCGGGCCTGCGTACCGTGCAGACCATCGGCGTGCCCGCGGACGATCTCACGCTGCCCGAGGTCGACGCCGTCGTGGTGTCGCTGAAGAGCCGCTCGATCGAGGCAGGCCTTGCCGTGTCGCGTTCGCGTGCGGCGGAGAAATGGCTGCGTGACCGCGGGGCGCGCCATGTGCTGTTCAAGATCTGCTCGACCTTCGATTCCACCGATGCGGGCAATATCGGCCCGGTGATGGACGCGCTGCGCGCCGATAGCGGCGAGGCCGTCGTGCTGGTGACGCCGGCCTTCCCGGAGACCGGTCGCACGGTCTATCAGGGCAATCTGTTCGTCGGCGCCGTGCCGCTGAACGAGAGTCCGCTCAAGGACCATCCGCTCAACCCGATGCGCGATTCCAACCTGGTGCGCGTGCTGGCACGCCAGAGCAAGACGCAGGTGGGTCTCGTCGACCTCGCGACCGTCACCCGCGGCGCGGAGGCCGTGCGGGCTCGGCTTGCCGAATTGTCAGGCAAGGGCACCGGTGCCGCGATCATCGATGCCGTGTTCGACCGCGACCTCGAGACCATCGGCCTCGTCGCTGCCCAGCATCAGCTGTCGGTCGGCGCCTCCGGCATCGGCCTCGGACTGGCGCGGGCTCTGGTCTCGACGGGCAAGGTCAAGTCGGCCGCTGGCAGCGGCGGGGCGGACGCCGCCGTCGGCGGACCGGCGGCCTGCCTCGCCGGAAGCTGCTCGCAGGCGACGCTTCAGCAGATCGCCAATGCCGAACGCGTCATGGCGGTGCTCCATCTCGATCAGGACCGTATTCTTACGGGAGCGGACGAAGTGCAGCGCGCGATCGCCTGGGCCAAGCCGCGTTTAGCCGACGGTCCGGTCCTGATCGCGTCGAGCGCGACACCGGATCAGGTCGCCGCCTTGCAGGCGCGCCACGGCCGCGATGCAGCCGGTCACGCCATCGAGCAGGCGATGGCCGACATTGCGGAAAACCTAGTCAAATCAGGCGTCCGGCGGCTGGTCGTGGCTGGCGGCGAGACCTCCGGCGCCGTCGTCGATCGCCTCGGGATTCCCGGCTTTCTGGTCGGCGCTGAGATCGCTGCGGGCGTCCCGGTGCTGCGCGCCGTCGGCGCTGAAGCAGGCGATATGTTGCTCGCGCTGAAGTCCGGAAATTTCGGCGGGCCGGAATTCTTCGCGGACGCGCTTGGGCTCATGCGCTGAGCGCAGGGCGTTCTTAGCTGCCTGTTCATTTCTTTCAGGCTCCGTACTCGAACGGAGTCGTAGTTAACATCTGCTCAGTCGCTCTGTTGTCTGATGTCGGCGTCGCTCCTTTTGGTTGATTGTTAAGACCTCCCGGACGCGCGCCCGCGCCAGCACAACGAGACCCGATTATGTTCGCCACCATTTCCATTCGCGCCAAGATCATCAGTGTCGTGGCGTTCCTGCTGGTCGCGATGACCGGCATGGGCCTGCTCGCCGTCACGAAGATGCGGTCGATGAACGCCAACACCACCGACATCACCACGAGCTGGCTGCCCAGCGTCCGGGTGCTCGGCGAACTCCGCGCTAGCGTCATCACCTACCGCAACGTCGTTCGCCAGCACATGCTGTCCGAGACCCTCGAGGAGAAGCTCGCCAACGAAAAGACGGCCGGCACCGTCATCGAGGCGCTCGCCAAGTCCCGCAAGGCCTACGAGCCGATGATCACCTCACCCGAGGAGCGCCGGCTGTACAACGAATGGGCCAAGCTCTGGGACGATTACAAGAAGGGCACCGAAGACGTCATGGCGCTGTCGCGCAAGGAGGCCGGCAAGGTCCCGCATGACGCCCAGGAGCTGAACACCAAGACGGTCAACAAGATCGGCCTTGCGTCGGATGAGGTCCTGATGAAGGACATCGATCTCAACACCAAGGGCGGCGACCAGGCTGCCCAGGATGCCGCCGACAGCTATTTCTATGCCTTCATGCTGGTCTCGATCATCCTCGGCGCCGCCGTGATCATCGGCATCGGCGTCAGCTTCTACCTGGTCCAGGACGTCTCCGCCGGCATCAACTCGATCATCCAACCGATGCAGGCGCTCGGCAAGGGCGACCTCTCCGCCGAAGTCCCGCATCGCGGCGAGAAGACCGAGATCGGCGCCATGGCCGACGTGCTCCAGATCTTCAAGGAAGCCTTGATCGCCAAGAAAGCCGCCGACGAGGCCGCCGCCGCCGATGCCGAAGCCAAGATCGAGCGCGGCCGCCGCGTCGACGGCATCACCCGCGATTTCGAAACGATGATCGGCGAGATCGTCCAGACCGTGTCGTCGGCCTCGACCCAGCTCGAGGCCTCCGCCTCGACGCTGACTTCGACTGCCGACCGCTCCCAGCGGATGGCGACTACGGTCGCCGCGGCCTCGGAGGAAGCCTCGACCAACGTGCAGTCGGTGGCCTCGGCCACCGAGGAGATGGCCTCGTCGGTCGGCGAGATCAGCCGTCAGGTGCAGGAATCAGCGCGGATGGCGGGCGACGCCGTCGGCCAGGCCCGTGCCACCACCGAGCGCGTCAGCGAGCTGTCCAAGGCGGCTTCTCGCATCGGCGACGTCGTCGAGCTGATCAACACCATCGCGGGCCAGACCAACCTCTTGGCGCTGAACGCCACCATCGAGGCGGCGCGTGCCGGTGAAGCCGGCCGCGGCTTCGCGGTGGTCGCCTCCGAGGTGAAGGCGCTCGCCGAGCAGACCGCCAAGGCGACCGGCGAGATCGGCCAGCAGATCTCCGGCATCCAGGCGGCGACCAACGACTCGGTCGGCGCCATCAAGGAGATCTCCTCGACCATCGAGCGTCTCTCCGAAATCTCCTCGGCGATTGCGGCTGCGGTGGAAGAGCAGGGCGCAGCGACCCAGGAGATCGCCCGCAACGTGCAGCAGGCGGCGCAGGGCACCCAGCAGGTCTCCTCCAACATCACCGACGTGCAGCGCGGCGCGACCGAGACCGGCACGGCCTCCTCGCAGGTGCTGTCGGCAGCGCAGATGCTGTCCAACGACTCGAGCCGCCTCAAGACCGAGGTCAGCAAGTTCCTGACCAACGTCCGCGCGGCCTAAGCCGGGACACGCTCGCAGTTCTGAAGGCGGCGCCTGCGGGCGCCGCTTTTTTACGTGGGGGTGAGCCGCTTTCGTAATCTTCCGGCCGCAGGCTGCATATCTGGAATGCGATTTCGCAGTGCGATAGCAGGGAAGTGACCGGACGGGGCGGCGCTGTCGTTGGCCATTTCCACGGTGTTCGGGTAAATCAGCCCTAGGAACCCGTGGGGCGTGTTCCCTGTCCCCGATTTGGAATTGCCTGACCAATGATTGCTCTGGTCCGTATTGCCCTGAGCCGACCCTACACGTTTGTCGTGCTCGCGCTTCTGCTCCTGATCATCGGGCCGCTCGCGGCCCTGCGGACGCCGACCGACATCTTCCCGGACATCCGCATCCCCGTGATCGGCGTGGTCTGGCAGTACACCGGCCTGCCGCCGGACCAGATGTCCGGCCGCATCACCACGCCGTTCCAGCGCGCGCTGACGACGACCGTCAACGACATCGAGCATATTACAGCTAACTCCTATAACGGCTTTGGCATCATCAAGATCTTCTTCCAGCCGAACGTCGACATCCGCACCGCCAACGCGCAGGTCACCGCGATCTCGCAGACGCTGCTGAAGCAGATGCCGCCGGGCGCAACGCCGCCCCTGATCCTGAACTACTCCGCCTCGACCGTGCCGATCATCCAGGTGGCGCTGTCGGGCGATGGCCTGACCGAGCAGAACCTCGCCGATATCGGCATCAATAATCTGCGCACCCCGCTGGTCACGGTGCCCGGCGCGGCGATCCCGTATCCGTTCGGTGGCAAGCAGCGCCAAATCCAGATCGACCTCGATCCTACCGCGCTCCAGGCCCGTGGCCTGTCGGGCCAGGACGTCGCCAACGCGCTCGCAGCCCAAAACCTGATCACGCCGGTCGGCACCCAGAAGATCGGCCAGTTCGAATACAACATCCAGCTCAACAACTCGCCGCTGAAGATCGACGAGCTCGGCAATCTGCCGATCAGGACCGTCAACGGCGCGATGGTCTATGTGCGCGACGTCGCGACCGTGCGTGACGGCAATCCGCCGCAGACCAACATCGTCCACGTCGACGGCAACCGCTCGGTGCTGATGATGGTGCTGAAGGCGGGCGCGACCTCGACGCTCGATATCATCGCCGGCATCAAGCAGAAGGTTATCGACGTCAAGGACCAGCTGCCGGACGCGCTGAAGATCGGCTTCATCGGCGACCAGTCGGTGTTCGTCCGCGGTGCGATTCAAGGCGTCGCGATCGAAGGCGTGATCGCGGCGCTGCTGACCAGCGTCATGATCCTGCTGTTCCTCGGCAGCTGGCGCTCCACGGTCATCATCGCGGTCTCGATCCCGCTCTCGGTGCTCGGCGCCATCATCATGCTGTCGGCGATCGGCGAGACGCTCAACATCATGACGCTCGGCGGCCTTGCGCTCGCGGTCGGCATCCTCGTCGACGATGCCACCGTGACCATCGAGAACATCAACTACCATCTGGAGCAGGGCAAGCCGGTCGAGCAGTCGATCCTCGACGGCGCCAATCAGATCGTGACGCCGGCCTTCGTCTCGCTGCTATGTATCTGCATCGTGTTCGTGCCGATGTTCTTCCTCTCCGGCGTCGCCCGCTTCCTGTTCGTGCCCATGGCCGAAGCCGTGATGTTCGCGATGATCTGGTCGTTCATCCTGTCGCGCACGCTGGTGCCGACCATGGCGAACTATTTGCTGCAGGCGCACGTCCATCACGAGGGCGCGCCGCCGAAGTCGCGCAATCCGCTGGTGTGGTTCCAGCGCGGTTTCGAGAAGCGGTTCGAGCGCATCCGCGGCGGCTACCATAATCTGCTGGGACTGGCGCTGGTGCACCGCGCGGTGTTCGTGATCGGCTTCCTCTGCGTGGTCGGCGCGTCCTTCGCGCTGGTGCCGTTCCTCGGGCGCAACTTCTTCCCGGCGGTCGATGCCGGCAATATCCTGATGCATGTCCGCACCCAGGTCGGCACCCGCGTGGAGGAGACGGCCAACCAGCTCGCCGACGTCCAGAAGGCGATCCGCAAGCTGATCCCCGGCGAAATCGAGACGCTGACCGACAACATCGGCATGCCGATCTCCGGCATCAACATGACCTACAACAACACGGGCGTGATCGGCCCGCAGGACGGCGACATCCAGATCAAGCTGAAAGAGGGCCACAAGCCGACGGAAGAGCACGTGCGCGTGCTGCGCGAGCAGCTGCCGCGCCTGTTCCCCGGCGTCAGCTTCGCATTCCTGCCGGCCGACATCGTCAGCCAGATCCTGAACTTCGGCGCGCCGGCGCCGATCGACCTGCAAATCCGTGGTGCCAATATCGGCGCCAACTTTGCCTACGCCAACAATTTGCTGGCGAGGGTTCGCAAGATCCCGGGCGTTGCCGATGCGCGCATCCAGCAGTCGCCGAACAACCCAACCTTCAACATCGATGTCGACCGCACCCGCGCGCAATATGTCGGCCTGACCGAGCGCGACGTCACCAACAGCCTCGTGGTCAATCTCGCCGGCTCCTCGCAGGTGGCGCCGACCTACTACCTCAATCCGGACAACGGCGTGTCCTACTCGATCGTGATGCAGACGCCGCAATACCAGATCGACTCGCTCAGCGCGCTCCAGACGCTGCCGATCACGGCCACCGGCAATTCCCAATCGCCGATCCTCGGCGGCATCGCCGACATCAAGCGCTCGACCTCGAGCGCGGTGGTGTCGCAATACGACATCCAGTCGCTGGTGCAGATCTTTGCCACGACCTCGGGCCGCGATCTCGGCGCGGTCGCCGCCGACATCCGCCAGGTGATCGCCGACACCGCCAAGGACGTGCCGAAGGGCTCCTCCGTGGTGCTGCTCGGCCAGGTGCAGACCATGAACAGCGCCTTCACCGGATTGCTGTTCGGCCTGCTCGGTGCCGTCGTGCTGATCTACTTCCTGATCGTCGTGAACTTCCAGTCCTGGTCCGATCCGTTCGTGATCATCACGGCGCTGCCGGCCGCGCTCGCCGGTATCGTCTGGATGCTGTTCATGACCGAGACGACGCTGTCGGTGCCGGCGCTCACCGGCGCGATCATGTGCATGGGCGTTGCCACCGCCAACAGCGTGCTGGTGATCTCCTTCGCCCGCGAGCGCTACGAGGAGCTCGGTGACCCCATCGCCGCTGCACTCGAGGCCGGGTTCGTCCGGTTCCGCCCGGTGCTGATGACCGCGCTCGCCATGATCATCGGCATGGCGCCGATGGCCCTGGGGCTCGGGGAGGGCGGCGAGCAGAATGCGCCGCTTGGCCGCGCCGTGATCGGCGGCCTGATCTTTGCAACTTTCGCCACGCTGATGTTTGTTCCCGTGGTGTTCAGTATGGTACACAAGAAACAAGGCGCCAAAGCCGCCGCCCCATTGGAGACTCCGCATGTCGCCCACTGAACCCCGCTCCCCGGTGTCGCACCGGAAACTGGGCATCTTCGGCGTGGTGGCGCTGATTGCGGCAGGCCTCGTCGTGGGTACCGGCATTCGTGCCCGCGAGGAGCAGGGCTCCAAACTGAAGGAATGGACCGACGATCAGGCCGTTCCCAGCGTTGCGGTGACCCTGCCGAACGCAAAATCCCTCAACGGCACCATCGACCTGCCGGGTCGGCTCGAAGCTTATTACCGCGCGCCTATCTTCGCACGCGTCTCCGGCTATCTGAAGAGCTGGAGCGTCGACATGGGCGCGCGCGTCAAGGCGGGGCAGGTGATCGCCGAGATCGAGGCGCCCGACCTCGACCAGCAACTGCTTCAGGCCCGCGCCGACCTCGCCAGCCAGCAGGCCAGTGCCAGGCTCTCGGAAGCAACGCTCAACCGGCGCAAGACGCTGGTCGCCTCCAACTTCGTCTCCGCGCAGGAGATCGACGAGCGCACCGCCGATCTCTCCAATAAGAACGCGGCCGTCCACTCAGGCCAGGCAAATGTCGAACGGCTTGAAGCGCTGGCCGGCTACAAGAAGATCACGGTGCCGTTCGATGGCGTGGTCACGGCGCGCGATACCGACGTCGGCGCGTTGATCAATGCCGGCGGCGGCTCCGGCCCGGCGATGTTCGTGGTCTCCGACATCACCAAGCTGCGCGTTTACGTCAACGTTCCCCAGAACTACGTGCCTGCGATCAAGATCGGCGCCAAGGCCACCATGGTCATGCCGGAATACCCGAACCGGACATTCCAGGCGACGGTCGAGGCGTCTTCGCAGGCCGTCGACGTCGCCTCAGGAACCACCCGCATGCAGCTTCGGCTCGACAATTCCAACGGCGAGTTGATGCCCGGCGGCTATGCCAGCGTGAAGCTCAACCTTCAGCGCGACACCGCGCCGCTGAGCATTCCCGCCAGTGCCCTGATCTTCAACGGCAGCGGTCTGCGTGTTGCGACCGTCGGTCCCGACGACAAGGTGCAGTTCAAGACCGTGACCATCGCACGCGATCTCGGCAAGGAGATTGAACTCGCCTCGGGCATCGCACCCGACGACCGCGTCATCACTGCCCCGCCGGATGGCCTTTCCGACGGCGACCAGGTTCGCGTCGCCGGCGGTGCCAAGGGCAAGCCGGCGACGGCGTCGGAGAAGCAGGCGCCGAAGGGCTAGGTTGATCTCGTAGGGTGGGCAAAGCGAAGCGTGCCCACCGTCTTCACGTGATTGGAAGAAGAATGGTGGGCACGGCGCAAGAGCGCCTTTGCCCACTCTACGAAAGCTACGTCACCCGCCACTCCGGCACGTCATCCGCGGCCATCGCGATCTCGCCGAGCGAACCCACCGGCGTGCGATCCATGTTCAGCAAGTGCGCCAGAGTCGCCGTATCGCTGGCCGCGATGCGCCCCAGCGTACGTCGATCATCTTCCGTCCGCAGCATCACCACGCCGTGTTCGACCTCGCCGCCGCGGCCATAGAGCACCGTGAAACTCTCGACCTTGCCCCTGCCTGAGACCTCCGTGACGAACTCGGGCACCGCGCGCTTGTTGCGGTCGGCCTCTGCCTGCACGCTCGTCTCCTGCGCCAGCGCCTCACGCGGCGTCTTCGACACCACCAATGCGTGGTGCTTGGTGACGAAGCCGCCCTGGCCGTAGAGCAGCCCGAGCTTGGCACCATCGCGCACACGCCGCAGCATCGCGCAGGCCGCGTGCGTCATGTAGGTGTTGAGCGGCGCGCCGAAGAAGGTGAGGCCACCGGTCACGGTCGGCTGCACGTCGGCCCCGAGGCCCAGCGTCCGCCGCGCCATCTTGGGCACGCAGGGGAAGCAGCTATAGAGCTCGATCGCGTCGAATTTCTTGCCGTCGCCGCCGGCGAGATCCATCGCCGCCTTCAGCACCGCATTCTGCGGATGGCTTTCATGGAACTGATCGCGCAGGAGGTAATCGCGCGGCTCTTCGGCCGAGGCGCCGCCAAGCGGGTAGACCAGCTTGTCCTCGGCGATGCCGGCCGCGCGCGCCTTGGCGAGGTTGGTGAGCAGCAGCGCGCCGCCCATGTTGACGCTGGGGTTGGCGACCATGAGCTTGTTGTAGGGCCAGGCGATCAGCCGGTTGTCCGCCGTCGGCGTCGTGATCTCGTCCGGCGCATAGCGCCGCTTCAGCCAGGCGTTGGGATTTTCGGCGGCGGCCTCGGAGTAGCGCGACCACAGCGTGCCGGACTCTGCCATGGCTTCACGCGGCGTCTGGCCCCAATGGGCGGAGGAGGCGGACTCATAGAATGGATAAACCGTGACGGGACGGAACACGCCGAGCTTCACCGCCAGCGGCTTCTGGAATGCCGCCCCACGCTTGGGCTCCTCGACGTCGTGGGCGAACGGCGTCCAGGGTAGCTTGACCCCGGCGCGCTCCGCCTTGGTCGCGGTCGACTGCGCCTCCGCGCCGCAGACAGCCGCCACCGTGCATTCGCCGCGCGCAATGCGTTTTGCCGCCTCGTGGATGTAGCGGATCGGGCTCTCGCCGCCGACGGGGCCGTAATAGCAATGCGCCGGCGCAATGCCGAGCCGCTGCGCCAAAAGCTTTTCCGGATCGCGATAGCGCCAGCTCAGGAAGTTGACGACGTCGAGCGACTGCACCTCGCCAAGCAGTTTTGCGCCGGCGTCCTGTTCGGCCCGCCGTAGCGCCTGTTCGAGCAGATCGAGCGGCTCGAGGCCGTCGGTGATCTCCTTGGGTCGGTCGACGATCTCGCCGATGCCGACGATGACGGGGATGAGGTCTTCCGGGATAGAGGTCTTGGTCATTTCTTCTTGGTTCACTTTCTGGGTCTTCGGCACGCCGTCGCCCTTCGAGGGCCGCTGAAGAAGCGGCCACCTCAGGGTGACGGCTACGGATGAAGCGTCATCCTGAGGTGCGAGCCGAGCGACGCTTGCGGCGCTTGGCGAGCCTCGAAGGATGAGCCACGGACTCTATTCCGGCCACAGGCAATTACTCCGCCACCAGCGCATTCATGTGCTCGACGGCCTCGGCAAACTCTTCCTTGAACTCCTGCACCACCGCGCCCGCCGACTTCACGCTGTCGATCAGGCCGACGCCCTGGCCGACGAAATAGCTGACGAGGTCGCGCGCTTTTGCGTTGCCGCTCGCCGCCGCGCGATCGATCGCGTTGAAGGCGTCGCGGCTGATGACGCTTTGCAGCGGCATCGGCAGCGCGCCCGGGCTTTCCGGCGCGCGGTCCCAGGCATCGGTCCAGACCGAGCGGAGCTGGCGTGCTGGCTTGCCGGTGCGCCCCTTCGAACGGATCGCGTCGCGCGAGGACGCCGTGATCATCTTCTCGCGGAAGATCGCCGTGGTCTCGGCCTCGACGGTGGCGAGCCACACCGAGCCGGTCCAGGCGCCGGCCGCGCCCATCGCCATGCAGGCGGCCATCTGCCGTCCCGTCATGATGCCGCCGGCCGCGAGCACCGGCACGTCGCGGATATTCTTGATCGCCTTGATCACCTCCGGCACCAGCACCAGGGTGGAGACCTCGCCGCAATGGCCGCCGGCCTCGGTGCCCTGCACCACGAGAATGTCGACGCCGGCGGCGACCTGGCGCAACGCATGCTCCTTGGCGCCGACGAGGGCGGCAACCGGCACGCCGTGCTTCCTGCCCATCTCGATCATCGCCTTCGGCGGCACGCCCAGCGCGTTGGCGATCAATCGGATCGGATGGTTGAAGGAGACCTCGAGCAGCTGAAGTGCGGTCTTCGCGTCGAACGGTTGCGGCTGGTTGTCGGCCACATCACTTGTCGTCAACTCGATGTCGTATTTCTTCAGGAGGTCGCGCGTGTAGGCGCGGTGCTCCTGCGGCACGCGCGCCTCCAGGCTCTTCCAGGTGACGTCCTTCTCGCCTGCGGTCGAGATATTCTCGGGGATCAGCACGTCGATGCCGTAGGGCTTGCCGTCGACATGCTCGTCAATCCATTTCAGCTCGCGCTCGAGCGTGTCGGGCGTGTGCACGGTGGCACCCAACACGCCGAAGCCGCCGGCACGGCTGACGGCGGCAACGACGTCGCGGCAATGGCTGAAGGCGAGCAGTGGGAACTCGATGCCCAGCATGTCGCAGATCGGCGATTTCATGGCTCTCTCCCGGCAGCCGTCGCGTTGCTGTTGTTGCTTTGCTTGAGCGAAGGCGCTTCGACGCTAGCCCATCGTCGCTAGCGATGCCAATCCGGATTTGGCCGCGCATCTTGCGTGCAGACGCCACGCGGCGGATGAGCCATTCCGCTGCACAAAATAAACAGACCGGAGCCCGCCGATTTGCCTCTTGCGCTTTTGTGGGTCTGTGAGAATGCTGGCGCAAACAAAGAGAAAACAGCGAGGGAGCGCCAACCGATGTCGCAAGCGCAAGCGAGTCCGGCCCGAACCGTGAAGGCCTACGACGTGGTCGTCGTCGGCGCGGGCTTTGCCGGCATGTACATGCTGCACCGCCTGCGCGGTCTTGGCTTCTCGGCGCGCGTCTATGAGCAGGGCGGTGGCGTCGGCGGCACCTGGTACTGGAATCGCTATCCCGGCGCGCGCTGCGATGTCGAGAGCATGCAGTATTCCTACTCGTTCTCGGAAGAGCTTCAGCAGGAATGGGACTGGAGCGAGCGCTACGCGCCGCAGCCGGAGATCCTGAACTACGCCAACCACGTTGCCGACCGTTTTGATCTTCGCCGCGACATCCAGTTCGACACCCGCGTCGAGCGCGCGGCGTTCGACGCGCGGGCGAAGTGCTGGTCGGTGACGACGTCCGACGGCAAGACGGTTGAGGCGCAGTTCATCGTGCTCGCGACCGGCTGCCTCTCGAACGCGCGCAAGCCCGACATCAAGGGCCTCGAGAGCTTCAAGGGACCGGTCTACCACACTGGCAGTTGGCCGCATGAAGACGTCGACTTCACGGGCTTGCGCGTCGGCTTGATCGGGACGGGATCGTCTGGCATCCAATCGACGCCCGTCATCGCCGAACAAGCAAGACATCTCACCGTGTTTCAGCGCACGGCGAATTTTTCGATTCCCGCGCGCAACGCCGCGCTGACCGACGAAGAGCGCAACAACGTCCGCAAAACCTATCCGGAGATCCGCCGCTTCGCCCGCGAAATCGCACGCAACGGCATTTTCGCCGAGCAACCCGATCGCGGCGCACTCGACGACAGCGATGAGACCAGGAATGGCAAATATTCGGCGCGCTGGGAGCGCGGCGGGCTCACCTTCATGTATGTCTACAACAATCTCGGCCTCGAGCGATCGGCGAACGATACCGCGGCGAACTTCGTGCGCGGCAAGATCGCCGAGATCGTGAAGGACCCCGAAACCGCGAAGCTGTTGCAGCCGAACAGCCATCCGATCGGCACCAAGCGCATCTGCATCGATACGGATTATTTCGCGACCTTCAACCGGCCGAACGTCTCGCTGGTCGACATCAAGACCAATCCAATCGAGGAGGTCACCGCGAATGCCGTGCGTGTCGCAGGCAAGGACCACGAGGTCGATGCGCTGGTGATGGCGACGGGGTTCGATGCCATGACTGGCTCGGTCGCGAAGATCGACATCAGTGGCCCGGGCGGACGGACGCTGAACGAGAAGTGGGCGGAAGGCCCGAAGACCTATCTCGGGCTGATGAGCGCGGGCTTTCCGAACCTCTTCATCATCACCGGCCCCGGCAGCCCGTCGGTGCTCTCGAACATGATCGTCTCGATCGAGCAGCATGTCGACTGGATCGCCGATTGCCTCGTTCACATGCGCAGGCAGGGTGTTGCCACCATGGAGGCAAGCGGGGAGGCCGAGGACAAGTGGGTCGCCCATGTCAACGAGGTCGCCCACGGCACGCTCTATCCGCAGGCCAATTCCTGGTACATGGGCGCCAACATTCCAGGCAAGCCGCGCATCTTCATGCCCTATATCGGCGGCGTCGGCGTCTACCGCCGGATCTGCGACGAGGTCGCGGCGAAGGGATATGAGGGGTTTTTGCTGGAGAGGGCCGAGCAGGGGCTGACTGCGGCCGCGTCCTGAGCCTCGCTCCGATCGTCATTCCGGGGCGCCGTAGAGCGGCGGGCCCGGAACGACGGCGGGGAAGTGGCCTGCCATGACGAAACGTAGAGTTGCCCCGCCCGGCAATGCATTTCTGCGCCCTTGCCATCGGCCATTCGCGGGCTAATTAATGCAGGCGCATCTTTTCGCCGGAGCCCCCGCATGACCGACGCCCCCGCCTACGTACCGCCCAAAGTCTGGATCTGGAACAAGGAGAACGGCGGGCAGTTCGCCAGCATCAACCGCCCCATTGCCGGCGCGACCCACGACAAGGAGCTGCCGGTCGGCAAGCATCCCTTCCAGCTCTATTCGCTGGCGACGCCGAACGGCGTGAAGGTCACGGTGATGCTGGAGGAACTGCTGGCGCTCGGCCACAAGGGCGCCGAATACGACGCCTGGCTGATCAGGATCGGCAATGGCGACCAGTTCGGCAGCGGCTTTGTCGACATCAACCCGAACTCGAAAATTCCCGCGCTAGTGGACCGCTCCGGTCCCGAGCCGATCCGGGTGTTCGAATCCGGCTCGATCCTGGTCTACCTCGCCGAGAAGTTCGGCGCCTTCCTGCCGAAGGATATCAAGAGTCGCACCGAAGCGATGTCCTGGCTGTTCTGGCAGATGGGCAGCGCGCCATATCTCGGCGGCGGTTTTGGTCACTTCTACGCCTACGCGCCGACCAAGATCGAATACGCCATCGACCGTTTTGCGATGGAGGTCAAGCGCCAGCTCGACGTGCTCGACCGGCGCCTCGCCGACAACGAGTACCTCGCGGGCAATGAGTACACCATCGCCGACATCGCGGTGTGGCCCTGGTATGGCGCGCTCGCCAAGGGGCTGGTCTATGGCGCCGGCGAATTCCTGTCGGTGCAGGACTACAAGCACGTGCAGCGCTGGACCGATCAGATCGCCAAGCGCCCGGCCGTCAAGCGCGGCCGCATGGTCAACCGCGTCTCCGGCGATCCCGCCAGCCAGCTCCACGAGCGGCACGACGCCGGCGATTTCGACACCAAGACGCAGGACAAGATCGGCGAGCCGGCGGCGACGTAAACGGTGCTCGCTTCACCTCGCCCCGCTTGCGGGGAGAGGTCGAATTCGATCGAAGATCGAATTCGGGTGAGGGGGACTCTCCGCGAGTCCAACTCACACTGTTTTCTCGGAAGCAGCCCCTCACCCCAGCCCTCTCCCCGTAAGAACGGGGCGAGGGAGCGCGATGGCGCGGCCTACTTCCTCTTCGCCCCCTCCGCGGCCGGAAACACCACGCGATCATCCGTGCGGCAGTAGCGGTCGGCGAACATGCGGCCGATCGGGTGATAGCGGTCCATGTGCACCCGCATCGCCTTGTCGTCCCAGAGCTCGTCGCGGATATGGAAGTGGATGCCTTCGCCCATGATCAGCCGGCGATCGTCGTTGACGTCGATCATCTTCCAGAGCTTGCACTCCATCGCCCAGGGCGTGTCGGCGAGCCGCGGCACGGCGATCTTCGCCGACGGTGCGAGCTTCAGCCCGAGATAGTCAGGCTCGCCCACTTCAGGGGGAAAATCTCCGCTGCTCTCGTGCATGGCCTTCGCCAGCGGCTCGTCGGCGAGGTTGACCACGAACTCGCCGGTGCGCTGGATGTTGAGAAACGTGTCCTTGTCCTGGCCGTTGGGCTTCCGGTTCGCCGCGAACATGCACAGCGGCGGATCTTCGCAGAAGGCGTTGAAGAAGCTGAACGGCGCGGCGTTGACGACGCCGGTCGGCCCGACCGAGGTCACCCACGCGATCGGCCGTGGCAGGATGAAGGACGTCAGCACCTTGTAGCGCTCGCGTGGCGTCAGGTCGCTGGCGGCGTATTCCATGGTGGCTCCGTAGGAGTGAAACTCTCGTAGGGTGGGCAAAGCGAAGCGTGCCCACCACTTCTTGCGAAGCCGCGATGGTGGGCACGGCGCGCGAAGAGCGCGCCTTTGCCCACCCTACGGCTCTTCCCGAGCGGGGAGAGGCCAGAGACTTTTACGCCATGCTCAACTCGTGGCGTCCCACCACCATCCAGTGCACCTCGTCCGGACCGTCGGCGAAGCGCAGATGGCGGACGTCCTGGTACATCTCCGCGAGCGGGGTCCAGTGCGAGATGCCGGTGGCGCCGTGCATCTGGATCGACTGGTCGATGATCTTGCAGGCGCGCTCCGGCACCATGGCCTTGACCATGGACACCCAGACGCGGGCCTCCTTGTTGCCGAGCACGTCCATCGCCTTGGCGGCCTTCAGCACCATCAGCCGCATCGCCTCGATCTCGCAGCGCGCCTGCGCGATGATCTGCATGTTGCCGCCGAGATGGGCGATCTTCTTGCCGAAGGCCTCGCGGGTGAGGCCACGCTGAACCATCAGATCCAGCGCCTTCTCGGCCTTGCCGATGGTGCGCATGCAGTGATGGATGCGGCCCGGGCCGAGGCGGAGCTGCGAGATCTCGAAGCCGCGGCCTTCGCCGAGCAGCATGTTCTCCTTGGGCACGCGGACGTTGTTGAAGCGCATGTGCATGTGGCCGCGCGGGGCGTGGTCCTGGCCGAACACGTACATGGGCCCGAGCACCTCGACGCCGGGCGTGTCGCGCGGCACCAGGATCTGCGACTGCTGCTTGCTCGGCGCCGCATCCGGATTGGTCTTCACCATCACGATGAGGATCTTGCAGCGGGGATCGCCGACGCCGGAGATGTAATATTTCTCGCCGTTGATGACCCATTCGTCGCCGACGAGCTTTGCGGTCGTCGAAATGTTCTTGGCGTCGGAGGAGGCGACGTTCGGCTCGGTCATGACATAGGCCGAACGGATCTCGCCGTTCATCAGCGGCTTCAGCCACTTCTCCTTCTGCTCCTTGGTGCCGACGCGCTCCAGCACTTCCATGTTGCCGGTGTCCGGCGCCGAGCAGTTCATCGTCTCGGAGGCCAGCGGGCTCTTGCCGAGCTCGGAGGCGATATAGGCGTAGTCGAGATTCTTCAGGCCCTGACCGGTCTCGTCGTCGGGCAGGAAGAAATTCCAGAGGCCTTCCTTCTTGGCCTTGTTCTTGGCGACCTCGAGCACCTCGAGCTGTTTCGGCGTAAAGCTCCAGCGATCCTGCTTGCCTTCGCCGGCCTTGGCGAATTCGATCGACATAGGCTCGACGGTGTCGCGGATGAATTTCCTGACGTGATCGTAGAGCGGCCGGACCTGGTCCGACATGCGAAGATCGTTGAGCTCGTCGCCGGGATTGAGGGTGTAGTTGGTGGTGCGGGGTATGTAGGCGTGCTTTGTCATTGTTCCTCCCGGGGTCACTGAGATCGCGTTGGGCCGCAGAATAGTCGCAGCGCGGCCAAAGCGCGAGCGCGCATTTTTTCAGGCGACCCATGCCATGCGATGGAATATCGCGAGAGTGTTTGAAATGTTGTTTGAACGGCGTGAGGAGGCAGGTGCGGGCCGCACTCACTGTTGTCATCGCCCGGCTTGACCGGGCGATCCAGTACTCCGTGACGTCAGCGATTTACGGAGAAGCCGCGGCGTACTGGATTCCCCGCTCCAGTGCGCAATTGCGCACAAGGCGGGGAATGACACCGTCCTGGAGCAATCAGTTCGGCAGCCGATGCATCGCGCAGATCTTGTTGCCGTCGAGGTCGCGCAAATAAGCGATGTAGAGCTTGTTCCCTGCGCCCTCGCGGATGCCGGGTGGATTCTCGATCGGCGTTCCGCCGGCGGCGACGCCGGTGGCGTGCCACTTGTCGACCTGCTCAGGCGAGTTGGCGGCAAAGCCGATGGTGCTGCCATTCGCACACGTGGCGGCCTCGCCGTTGATCGGCTTCGTCACCGAGAACACGCCGGTCTTGGTGATGTAGAAGATGCGATGGCCGTCGACCCTGGCCGGGCGCACCTCGAGCGTGCCGAGCAGCTGGTCGTAGAACGCCTTGGCCTTGTCCAGGTCGTTGGTGCCGATCATGATGTGTGAGAACATTTGCCCATTCCCCTCAGAGTTTGTAGCCCGGATGGAGCGCAGCGAAATCCGGGTCTTGCTTGTTTTTGAAAATCCCGGATTACGCTTCGCTCCATCCGGGCTACGAGATTCAAAACGCCGTATAGCCGCCGTCGATCACGAACGTATCCGCGGTGTGATACGACGACGCCTTGCTCATCAGATACACCGCGATGCCGCCGAAATCGCTGGCCTCGCCGAAGCGCCGCATCGGAATGCGCGGCATCACATTGGCGACGAACTTCTCGTTGGCCATGATGCCCGCGGTCATGTCGCTCTTGATCCAGCCGGGCAGGATCGCGTTCGCGGTGACGCCGTGACGCGCCAGCTCGACGCCGAGCGCGCGCACCAGCGCGTTGATCGCGGCCTTGGTCGCGGCATAGTGCTCATTGCGCGCAGTGCCGAAGATCGAGGCGAGGCTCGATGTCGCGACCAGCCGGCCGAAGGGATCGCCGGCATTGGCGCGCTCGGTCATGTGTTTTGCGGCGGCCTGGAAAGCGTGGAACACGCCGTCCAGATTGGTCGCAAACATCGTGCGCCACTCTTCCTCGGTGCGCTCGATGAAGGAGCGCCGGCCGCCGCCGCCGATACCGGCATTGGCAAAGCAGCCGTCGACCCGGCCGAAAATGTCGAGCGTCGCCTTCATCGCGGCATTGACCGAAGCCGGATCGGTGACGTCGCAGACGCGGGTGTCGACCTTGCCGGAGAGGCCCGTCATGCTCGCGGCAGCAGCCTTGTTCTTGTCAGGATTGCGGCCCCAGATCAAGACGTTGCAGCCCTGGCCGGCGAGCGCCTGCGCGATGCCGAGCCCGATACCGCCATTTCCGCCGGTGATCACGGCGACGCGGCCGCTGAGGTCGAAAAGGTTCATGGCGCGTTTCCTGTTTTTGGCACGGGCGCGCGCCAGCCTGTGCGCGCAAGATTGTGCGATACGACGACAAGGTATGTTCGGACCACCATGGACAAGGCCGCGACAAAAATCAAATATGCGCCCCGGCAAAACTAATTCCGGTCTGCGAAACATCGCTAGTACCAACTGACGAGGAAACCATGCAGTTCAAACACGTCACGCTCGATTTCGATGGCTCGGTCGCGATCCTCCGGCTCGACCATCAGGAGGTGATGAACGCGGTCTCCATGGACATGCTGGGCGGCCTCTCCGATGCCCTCGACGCGATCGAGGAGAAGAAGGGCGAGGTGCGCTGCGTGGTGCTGACTGGCGCGGGGCGGGCGTTCTGCACCGGCGCGAATCTGCAAGGGCGCAACAACCAGTCGAAGAAGACCAAGGCCGGCCTGACGCTCGAGACCGGCTTTCATCCCTTCCTGCGCCGCATCCGCAATCTGCATTGCCCGATCGTCACTGCCGTCAACGGCCCGGCCGCCGGCGCCGGCATGAGCTTCGCGCTGCTCGGCGACATGATTTTGTGCGCGCGGTCCTCTTACTTTCTTCAAGCCTTCCGCCGCATCGGCCTGGTGCCGGATTGCGGCTCGACCTGGCTGCTGCCGCGCCTGATCGGCCGGGCGCGTTCGGTCGAATTGTCGCTGATGGGCGAGCGCCTGCCGGCCGAGAAGGCGCTGGAATGGGGCCTCGTCAACCGCGTCTATGACGACGGCGTGCTGATGGAGGAGGCGATGAAGCTCGCGCGCGATCTCGCCAGCGGCCCGACGGTCGCGCTGTCGCTGATCCGCAAGCTCTACTGGGACAGCCCCGAAAATTCGTTCGAGGATCAGCTCAATCTCGAATTCCAGTGCCAGCTGCGTGCCGGCGACACGGACGATTTCCGTGAAGGCGTTGGCGCGTTCCTGGAGAAGCGCCCGGCGCAGTTCAAAGGCAAATGATCGAGGCCGAGCTCTCCCGCAGCGTCGCGCGCTGGTGCGAAGGGGCGACTGGCGTCACCGGCGCGGCAAAACTGTCCGGCGGCGCCAGCCAGGAAACCTGGCGCTTCGACATCGAGCATCCCGATGGGCCGATCGGCGCGATCCTGCGCCGCTCGCCGAAGGGCTATGGCGCCGCGCCGACGCGCGCGGCAGGTCTCGCCGCCGAAGCCCAGTTGATGCAGCTTGCCTATGAGGCGGGCGTGCCGTCGCCGCGCGTGATGCATGTGTTGACGCCCGACGAAAATCTCGGCACCGGCTTCATCATGCAGCGGGTCGAGGGCGAGACCATCGCCCGTAAGATTCTTCGCGATGATGAGTACGCGGCGGCGCGGCCGCGTCTCGCGCGGCAGATCGGCGGCGTGCTCGCCGGCCTGCACAAACTGCCACAGGACAAGCTGCCCGAGCTGCGCAGCCGGTCCGCGACCCAGGAGATCGGCGAGTTCGAGCGCGACTATCGCAGCCTGAACTGGCCAAAGCCCGTGTTCGAGCTGGCGCTGCGCTGGCTGCGCGACCATGATCCCGGCCCCTCGGCCGAGACCACGCTGGTGCACGGCGATTTCCGCAACGGCAATCTCATCATCGGCGCCGACGGCGTCCGCGCCGTGCTCGACTGGGAGCTCGCCCATCTCGGCGATCCCATGGAGGATCTCGGCTGGGTCTGCGTCAACTCCTGGCGCTTTGGTGAGATCGACAAGCCGGTGGGCGGTTTTGGCACACGCGAGGAATTGTTCGCCGGCTATGAGGCCGCGGGCCGCAAATGCGATCCTGCGCGCGTCAAATTCTGGGAAGTGATGGGCACGCTGCGCTGGGGCATCATGTGCGGCGGCATGATGCAGCGGTTCCGCGAGGGGCCGGATCATTCGATGGAACGCGCCATGATCGGCCGCCGCGCCAGCGAGACCGAGATCGATCTGTTGCGGCTGCTGGCGCCGCGCGGGAGCTGACACATGCAGGACGAACCGACACCGACCGAGCTGACCAAGGCGGTCGCCGATTTCCTCGGCAACGACATCACGCCGCTGATCTCCGGCCATCAGGCCTTCAAGCTGCGCGTCGCCATCAACATCCTCGACCTCGTGACGCGGCAGCTGACGCAGGAGGAGAGGAGCGACGCGAAGGAGGTGGAGCGGCTGCGCGCGCTGCTCGGCATGGACGGCCCGGTGGCCGATCTCAACCGCGCGCTCGCCGATCGCATCGCCAAGGGTGAGATTGATCTGGCAACGCCGGGGCTCGCCGAGCATCTCTGGCAGACCACAATGGATAAGCTAGCGGTCGACCAGCCGAACTATGCCTCATACAAGCGGGAGCTGGGGCGAGGCGGGTAGACGGTGCCATATTCTCCGCTGTCATCGCCCGCCTAGTGCGCAATTGCGCACAGGGGGGGCGATCCAGTATTCCAGAGACGGCAATGAGATGCGTTGAAGCCGCGGCGTACTGGATGCCCCGGTCAAGCCGGGGCATGACACCTGTGGTGTTGGGGCATCCGTCGTCGTGACGAGGAGAGCGGCGCTCTACTTCCCCACCCATTTCGGCGGCCGCTTCTCCGAGAATGCCTTCGGGCCCTCGATATAATCCTGCGAGGCCACCATCGCCTTCACCGCTGGATATTCCCGCTGCTCCTCGATCGCCTGCTCCAGCGAGACGGCGAGGCCCTTCTGGATGGTCTGCTTCGACGCCCGGATCGACATCGGCGAGTTCTTGGTGATCATCTCCGCCCAGCGCAGCGCGCCCGACAGGGCCTCACCCTGCGGCACCACCTCGTTGACGAAGCCGAGCTCATGGCCCTCCTTGGCGCTGACATGGCGCGCAGTGAGGATCATGCCCATGGCACGCTTGAGCCCGATCTGGCGCGGCAGCCGGTGCAGGCCGCCGGCGAGTGCGGCAAGGCCGACGCGCGGCTCGGGCAGGGCGAAGGTCGCATTCTCCGAGGCGATGATCAGGTCGCAGGCGAGCGCGATCTCGAAGCCGCCGCCCATGGCGACGCCGTTGACCGCGGCGATGATCGGCTTGTCGCAATCGAAGCGCGAGGTAAGGCCGGCAAAGCCGCCCTTGTCCCAGCCGCGCTTTCCGCCCGCCGCCTGCCACTTCAAATCGTTGCCGGCGCAGAACGCCTTGTCGCCGGCGCCGGTGACGATCGCGACCCACTGCTCGGGATCGGCTGAGAAATCGTCAAACACCTTCTGGAGCTCGAAATGCGCGTCGGTGTGCAGCGCGTTGTAGACCTCGGGCCGCGACAGCGTAACGATCGTGATCGGCCCCTTGCGTTCCACCTTTGAGAATTTCAGATCCATCGCGCGCTCCCGCATTTTCTCGTGAAGGAATATTGGCGTCATACTAGCGCGTGCCAGCGCCGCGACACCATCGAATTGCGCGGGCGCGCCTTGCGCCCGTCACACGCCTTGCCTTGCTTGACTTGCGCGCGCACTTCTCACCTTAATCGCGCGAAGCAAAAGCGCGGTTAGCGCCTTAACGCAAAACGACAAAACTACTCCGGGAGAGAGCCGTGGATTTCTCATTGCCTGCCGATCTCGTCGCCTATCTCGGAGAGCTCGATCGATTCATCGAACGCGAGATCAAGCCGCTCGAACAGGCCGACGACAACATCCGCTTCTTCGACCATCGCCGCGAATGGGCGCGCACCGATTTCGACAATGGCGGCCTGCCGCGCCATGAGTGGGAAGCGCTGCTGCGCAAGGCCAAGGATCTCGCGGACGCCGCCGGCCATCTGCGCTTTCCGGTGCCGAAGCAATATGGCGGCAAGGACGGCTCCAACCTCTGGATGGCTGTGATCCGCGAGCACTTTGCCGCCAAGGGTCTCGGCCTGCACAACGATCTTCAGAACGAGCACTCCATCGTCGGCAATTTTCCCGTTGTCACCATGCTCGATCGCTATGGCCGCGACGACCAGAAGGCGATGATCGACGGCTCGATCAGGGGCAAGTACCGCATCACCTTTGGATTGACGGAGCCGCATCACGGCTCGGACGCGACGCACATGGAGACGCGCGCGGTGCCCGCGACCCGCGACAACGTCAAGGGCTGGATCATCAACGGCGAGAAGATGTGGACGACCGGCATGCACGTCGCCACGCATTGCGCGCTGTTCGCGCGCACCTCGGGCAATGACGGCGATGCCCGCGGCATCACCTGCTTCCTGGTGCCGGCCAAGAGCCATGGCGTGAAGGTCGAGGAGTACATGTGGACCTTCAACATGCCGACCGACCATCCGCGCGTCAGCTTTACGGACGTGTTCGTGCCTGAGGATGCGCTGTTCGGCGAAGTCGGCCGCGGCCTGTCGCTGGCGCAGTGCTTTGTCCACCAGAACCGCATCCGCCAGGCGGCAAGCTCGCTCGGCGCCGCCGTCTACTGCATCAACGAGAGTGTGAAGTACGCGCGCGAGCGAAAGCCGTTCGGCAAGGCGCTCGCCGAGAACCAGGCGATCCAGTTTCCGCTGGTCGAGCTCGCGACCCAAGCCGAGATGCTGCGCCTGTTGATCCGCAAGACAGCCTGGGAGATGGACCAGCTCAATGAGGAGCAGATCGAGCGCACGCTCTCCGACCGCGTCTCCATGTGCAACTACTGGGCAAACCGCCTCTGCTGCGAATCCGCCGACCGTGCCATGCAGGTCCACGGCGGCATGGGCTATTCACGCCACAAGCCGTTCGAGCACATCTACCGCCACCACCGCCGCTATCGCATCACGGAGGGGAGTGAGGAGATCCAGATGCGGAAGGTGGCGGGGTTCTTGTTCGGGTATATGGGGCCGGGGAAGCATTAGAGAGACGCTGCGATCTCTCCCCGAGTCGTCCCCGCGAATGCGGGGAGGACCCATAACCCCAGGGAGTAGTTTGAGGCGAGACGGCAACTCCGTGTCTTCGCCAAACTCCACCCTGTGGTTATGGGTCCCGGGCTCGCGCTGCGCGCGCCCCGGGACGACGACGCGGATAGAGCGGGGCTAATTCACCCGTCGGTCCTTCCCTACCCAATACGGCTCCCTCAGCTGCCGCCGCAAGATCTTGCCTGACGGATTCCGCGGCAGCGCCGGCAAGAACTCCACGCTCTTCGGTGTCTTGAATCCAGCGATACGTTCGCGGGTGAAGTTGATGATGTCGGTGGCGGTCGCCTGCTTGCCGGGCTTCATCACCACGACGGCCTTCACGGCTTCGCCCCATTTGTCGTCGGGCACGCCGATCACGGCGGCCTCGGCGACGTCAGGATGATCGCACAGCGCGCTCTCGACCTCGGCCGGGTAGATGTTCTCGCCGCCGGAGATGATCATGTCCTTGATGCGGTCGTGGATGTAGAGATAGCCGTCCTCGTCCATGTAGCCGGCGTCGCCCGTGCGCAGCCAGCCATCGCCGCGCAGGGTCGAGGCGGTCGCCTCCGGTAAATTCCAATAGCCGGCCATGTTGGAGCCCGAGCGCGTCGCGATCTCGCCGACCTCGCGCGGCGGCAGCGGTTTGCCGTCCGCATCCAGAATCGCGATCTCGACGCCCGGCAGCGCCTTGCCGGCCGAGCGCATCCGCTCGAGGCCCTCGACGTGGTCCTCCGGCGGCAGCGCGACGATGGTGCCTGTCGTCTCGGTCATGCCGTACATCTGCACGAAGCCGCATTTGAAGATCTCGATGCATTCCTTCAGCAGCGCCGCCGGAATGGGCGAGGCGCCATACAGCATGTATTTCAGGCGCGAGAAATCGACCGTCTTCGCGCGCGGCTGCCGTACCACGAACTGCATCGCCGCCGGCACCATGAACAGCTTGGTGATGCCCGACTGCTCGAAGAAATCCAGCACCTTGGTCGGATCGAACTCGCGCGCGATCACGCCGCGGGCGCCGTGATAGAGTCCCATCACGCCCCAGCCGGAGCCGCCGATGTGGAAGATCGGCATCGCCACCAGCGACACGTCGTCGGTCGACCACCGGTTCCACTCCGGCTTGTCCTCGGCATTGCCTGTTTGTACGAGGTTGAGGAAGTTCGCATGCGACAGCATCGCGCCTTTCGGCTTGCCTGTCGTGCCCGACGTGTAGAGCTGGATCGCGATGTCCTTCGTGTCGATCGGCACCTTCGGGTCGTCGCCGCTTTGCGCATCGCGCCAGGCCGTAAAATCCTGCCATTCCGGCGCGCCGCCTTCAGTGGTGATGACGGTGCGCACGCCAGGCAGCTGGTCCTTGATCTGGCGGACCTGCGCGATGAACTCCGGCCCGACGAACAGCACCGGCGCCTTGCAATCCGCGACGATGAACGCGATCTCGGGCCCGGCAAGCCGCCAGTTCACCGGCGCCATCACCACACCGGCCTTCATCGCGCCCATCAGCAGCTCGAAATAGAGATCGCTGTTCTTGCCGAGATAGGCGATGCGGTCGCCGCGTCTGACACCCATCGCGATCAACGCGTTGGCGACCTTGTTGGTCTTGACGTCAAACCCGGCAAAGCTGGTGAGGCGGCCCTCGAACTCGTAGGCGGTCGCGTTGCCGCGGCTGGTCGCGCGCTCGCGCACCATGTCGGCGAGATTCGCCAATGGCTGTGTGGTGGACATGTCTCTCCCGTGGCGTCTTGTTTTTATGTCTGGGAGTGTGGCGTCATCCGCGGGTGAAGACAAGATGGGAGAGGCCCCGCTGTCGTCCCGGACAAGCGAAGCGCCGATCCGGCAACTGTTATGTCGGCTTGACGTTCAGGTAGGGCTTCCTGTCGCGCATCATGGCGTTGAGGACCGTCAGCAGCTTCCTGGCGACGGCAATGAGGGCGAGTTTGGCTGGTTTGCCGGCCTGT
>NZ_SPVJ01000032.1:0-96492 GCF_004634465.1 Bradyrhizobium sp. MOS001 | reverse complement strand
CTTCCACAAAGCTCGGCTGTCCCGTCCGCTTGACCGCCATCGCTACCCTCCAAGGCTTTGCCCTAGGGAATCACAATTGACGAATTACGCAACAGGCCCCTTGTGGGAGAGGGTGGCTCGTCGCGAAGCGACGAGACGGGTGAGGGGTATGTCTCTGCAAACACCGATCTGAGTTTGAGGAGGCAGACCCCTCATCCGGCGCTTCGCGCCACCTTCTCCCACAAGGGGAGAAGGAAGAAAGCTACGCCACCGCCCTGCGCCCAATGATCGCAAACCGCAACTTGCTCGAGATGAAATCGATCGCGGCGACGGCGACCAGAATCATCAGGATCAGGAACGACACCCGCTGCCATTCCAGCACGCGGATCTGCTCGGCGAGCTGGAGGCCGATGCCGCCGGCGCCGACGATGCCGATGATCGTTGCCGAGCGCGTGTTGGATTCGATGAAATAGAGCACCTGGCCGGCGATCACGGGCAGCACCTGCGGCAGCAGGCCGAAGCGGATTTCGTGCAAAGCACTGCCGCCGGAGGCGCGGACGCCTTCGACCTGCTTCTGGTCGGCGCCTTCGATCGCCTCCGAGAACAGTTTTCCGAACGCACCGAAATCCGACACGGCAATCGCCAGCACACCGGCGAACGGGCCGAGGCCGACGACATTGATCCAGACCAGCGCCCAGATCAGGGTGTCCACGCCGCGGATCGAATCCAGGAAGCGGCGAACCGGAAAACGCAGGATCTGCGAGGGTATGACGTTGCGCGCGGCCAGCAGGCTGACCGGAAGCGCGAACACCGCCGCCAGCGTCGTGCCGAGCAGCGCGATCGACAGCGTCTCGCCCAGCGCCTTCAGATAGACCGGCAGCGAGGAACCAGGATCGGGCGGGATCATCATCAGGCTGATCCAGCCGAGCTGGCTCAGCCCTGCAAAGAATCGCGACGGCGAGAAGTCGAGATCGACGAGGCCGTAGACCAGAATCGCAAACGCCGCGACGATCATCGCCGGCATCGCGAGCCGCGCCGAGGCGGGGCGGTCGAACACATCGGGGTAGCGTGCGCGAAGCTCTCGCGTGTCGACCTCCTGCGGTCTCGTCACGTCCGCGCCTCCTTGCCGAACAGACGGCCGCGCAGCCAGCCCGTGCTGATGTCGATGATGAAGACCGTGATGATGATGGTGAGCAGGATGGCACTGACGTCGGAGTAATAGAACTTGCGGATGGCGACGACGAGCTCCTGGCCGATGCCGCCGGCACCGACGAAGCCCATGACCGAGGCCTCGCGGACGTTGATCTCGAAGCGCAGCAGCGCATAGCTGGCATAGCCCGCGGTCACCTGCGGCACCACGGCGAAGCGCATGCAGGAGAGCCAGCTCGCGCCGGTCGAGCGGATGCCTTCAACCGGCTTCATGTCGGCATTCTCAACGATCTCGGAGAACAACTTGCCGAGCGCGCCGGTGGAGTGGATCGCGATCGCGAGCACGCCGGCCATCGGCCCGAGGCCGAAGGCGATCACGAAGATCAGCGCGAAGACGATGCCCGGCACGGTGCGGGCGAATTCGAGCAGGCGGCGCACCACGAAGCGCAGCCAGGGCAACGGTGAGGTGTTCTCAGCCGCGAAGAAATTCAAGGCGAAGGCCAAGGTCGCGCCGATCAGCGTGCCGACATAGGAGATCAGCAACGTCTCGCCCAGCATCTTCAGCCATTTGCGCCAGCCCCACAGCCATTCGCCGGCATCGGTCCAGACCCGCTGGCCGCTCTCGAGCGTGAGAATGCGGTCGAAATAGCTGATGAAATTGCCGAAATGGGCGAAGAAGGTGCGCAGGTTCACTTCCGCGCCGATCGCGGCAAGAAATAGCGCTGCGGCAAAGATCACCAGCCCCAACAGGAGTCGGAGCCGCTTGCGCGCGACCGCCTGGCGATAGGCCGCGTTCAGCACGGCGAGCTGCTGCTCGGGGAGGATCGAAACCGCGACGGTCATCTGGCCAGGGAAGGTGGTCGATCAAAGAGAAAGAGCCGGGTCCATCGACCCGGCTCCAGTGCTATCGTCCCGAAACTCAGGACGCCTTCTTCTTACGCAGTGCATCGACGAACTTGATCAGCTCGATCGTGCCATCCCAGTCCTTGGTGGTGGCGGGATGGAAACCCTTCTTCTGGCCGTCCTGGAGGCGATCGAAGGCCGCCTTGTCCTTGGCCGGCGCGTCGAAGAACGCCTTGGCGATCGCCGCCTTGGCATCTTCCGGCAGGTCGGAATTGTAGGCGTAGGGGCCGTTGATGATCGGCGCCGACTTGTGGATGATGCGGAAATCGTCCTTCTTCATCGGCGAGCCGTCGGCATTCTTCAGCATGCCCTTGGTCAGCATCTGCGCCAGCGTGGAATCGTCATCGCTGGTCCACTGGTTGGCCGCAACGTCGACCGTGCCCTGCGCCAGCGCCAGGATCGCGTTCTCGTGGCTACCGGTGAAGACGACCTTGCTGAAATAGGTGTCGGCATCCGTGATGCCCATCTTGTCGAGCTCGAAGCGCGGCACATTGTTGCCGGAGGTCGAGTTCGGGTCGACGAGGCCGAGGTTCTTGCCCTTGAGCTGGTCGACGCTCTTGTAGGGGCTGCTCGCCTTGACGAAGAACACCGAGTAGTAGCCGGTCGAACCGTCGGCGTTGATGTCGTTGGCGAAGGCATCGGTCTTGACGCCGGTCAGACGGGCGCGGGCGAACGACGCCGAGCCGTAGCTGGCGATATGGATGTTGCCGGCGCGCTGGCCCTCGATGACGGCGGCGTAGTCGTTGGCGATGCGCAGCGTGACCTTCACGCCCAATTCCTTGGAGAGATAGTTCATGAACGGCGCCCAGCGCTCGGTCACGCCCGAGGCGTTTTCCGCCGGAATGACCGCGAAGGTCAGTTCGGGATATTTGGCTTTCCAGTCGTCGGCGGAGGCCGAAGTCGTGAACGCGAGCGCGGCGGCGCCGGCAAGAACCAGTCTGCGAGTGATCATGATACCCTCTTCATCGGTTGGGGTCGGTTGACGCAAAAATTGGCAGTTACAGGCGCAGCTCAGGCGGCCGCGGCCGTTCCGAGCGCCGGCACGCCTTCAGGCGCCGGCACAGGCATTCCGCCCATGACGTCGGAGGCTTCGAGATCGTAGAGCTCGCGCGCGACGTGGTCGGTCAATTCGGCCGGCGCGCCGTCGAACACCACGCGCCCCTGCGCCATGCCGATCAGGCGATCGCAATAGCTGCGCGCCAGATCGAGCGAATGCAGGTTGCAGAGCACGGTGATGCCGAAATGCTTGTTGATGCGCAGCAGCGCATCCATCACGATCTTGGTGTTGCGCGGGTCGAGCGAGGCGATCGGCTCGTCGGCGAGGATGATGTCGGGCTGCTGCACCAGCGCGCGGGCGATCGCAACACGCTGCTGCTGGCCGCCGGAGAGCTGGTCGGCGCGCTGGGCGGCGAGTGAGGCGATATCGAACTGTTCGAGCGCCGACATCGCCAGCGCCTTGTCGTGCTCGGGCCAGGTCTGCGTCAGCGAGCGCCAGGCCGGCATCGTGGCAAGACGCCCCATCAGCACGTTGGTGAGCACATCGAGCCGGCCGACCAGGTTGAACTGCTGGAAAATCATCGCCGAGCGCGCCCGCCACTGCCGCAGCTCCTTGCCGCGCAGCGCGGTGACGTCGAGGCCGTCGAACAGGATGCGGCCCTGCGTCGGCGTCGCCAGGCGATTGATCATGCGCAGCATGGTCGACTTGCCGGCGCCGGAGCGCCCGATCACACCGACGAAGCCGCCGGGGGAGATTTGAAACGAAGCGTCGTCCACCGCGGCTTTTGCGCCGAAGCGGCACGTCAGACCTTCAACCACCAGCATAGAGGGCTCCAGAGTAGCTGGCTGCCACCGCTAGCGCTGGCACTTGACACTTGTGTGACACCGGCGTTGCGGTGCGGCGATCCTACACACCTCTTCCCCTGTCATCGCATCGTCATGACATTGTCATCAGGCCGCTCGAAGAGGTACGCCCGCCCTCGACCTATCGGATGCAGCATGGCCGGCAAAACGCTCTCGGTTCAACCGACCATCGACCCTTCGGCGAAGCTGCATGAGACCAGGCTCGGCACCTATACCGAAGTCGGTGCGCGCACGATCCTCACTGAAGTCGCGATGGGCGATTACTCCTATGTCGTGAACGACGCCCAGATCACCTACACCACGATCGGAAAATTCTGCTCGATCGCGGCGATGACCCGCATCAATCCCGGCAATCATCCGATGCATCGCGCGACGCAGGCGCATTTCACCTATCGTTCCAGCGCCTACTTCGAAGGCGAGAGCGACGACACCGAGTTCTTCGACTGGCGGCGCCAGCATCACGTCCATATTGGCCACGACGTCTGGATCGGCCATGGCGCGATCGTGCTGCCCGGCCGCAACATCGGCACCGGCGCGGTGATCGCGGCGGGCGCCATCGTCACCAAGGACGTGCCGGCCTACACCATCGTCGCCGGCAATCCGGCGCGCATCGTGCGGCGGCGGTTCTCGGAAGACGTCGCCGGACGGCTGGCCCGACTCGCCTGGTGGGACTGGGATCACGACAAATTGCGTGAAGCACTGCCCGATTTCCGCAAGCTCGGGATTGAAGATTTCCTCTCGGCATATGAAGCACGGGCAAGCTCCCTCACCCGTTCCCCTGCCAGCAAACGAAGCGCGGTCGCTTGACAGACATCTTCCTTGAGGGCGGCCGGGCCCTGATCGGCTCCGAGCTCGTCGAAACTTCCATTCTGGTGTCCGGCGCGGACATTGCGCAGGTCGATGCCTCTCGCGGCCGTGCGCGGCTGGCGATCGATGCGCGCAACCTGCTGGTGCTGCCCGGCATCGTCGATCTGCATGGCGATGCCTTCGAGCGGCAGATGATGCCGCGCGCCGGCGTCGACTTCCCGATCGACGTCGCGCTCGCCGACAGTGACCGCCAGGCGATCAGCAACGGCATCACCACGGTGTTTCACGCCACGACCTGTTCGTGGGAGCCGGGCCTGCGCAGCGCCGGCAATGCGCGCACCCTGATGGAGGCGATCGAGCGGCAGCGCCCGCAATTCGCCGCCGATACCCGTTTCCACCTGCGGCACGAGACCTACAATCTCGATGCAGAGGCCGAGATCGGCCAGTGGCTCGCCGAGGGCCGCGTCGACCTGTTCGCCTTCAACGACCACATGGACGGCACCGTTGCCGACATGGCCAAGCCGCGCAAGCGCAACCGCATGGTCGAGCGCACCGGCCTCTCGGGCGAGGAATTCGACCGGCTGGTCGAGCGTGTGCTTTCGCGGGCCAGTGAAGTGCCGGCTTCCGTGTCGCGGCTTGCCGCAACTGCTCGCGCAGCCGAGGTGCGGATGCTCTCGCATGACGATGCGACGCCGGCGATGCGGCAGGAGTTTCGCGAGTTGGGCGCTGACATCGCGGAGTTTCCGATCAACGAGGAGACCGCGCGGGCGGCCGCGTCCGCGGGCGATGCCATCGTCTACGGTGCGCCGAACGTCGTGCGCGGCGGCAGCCATACCGGCTGGACCCGGGCATCCGACATGATCGCGAAGGGGCTCTGCTCGGTGCTGGCGTCGGACTATTACTATCCCGCGCAGCTGCTCGCCGCGTTCCGCCTTGTCGCCGACGGCGTGCTGCCGCTGCCGAAGGCCTGGGATCTGGTCTCTGCGGGACCAGCGCGCGCGACCGGCCTTGCCGATCGCGGCGTGCTCGCGGAAGGACGCCGCGCCGACATGCTGCTGGTCGACGACAGCGTGCCGCTGCGGCCGCGGCTGATCGCGGTGGTATCAGGCGGAAAGCTCGTGCATCTCACCGATGCGACGCGACTGCTCGCTGCGGCGGCGACGCCGCGCGAGGCTGTCGTTGCGGCCTGAACCGGTTATGCTCGGACGATGACAGATTTTCCCCGCTACGCGATCTATTTTGCCGCCGGCGCCGACAGCGCCCTCTCCCGCTTCGGCGCCGAGTTGCTCGGCTACGATGTCTACACCGGCGACGAGATGCCGTTCCCAGCCGACGCATCGCGTGTTGCGCCGGACTGGCGCGACGTCACGGCCGATCCCCGCAAATACGGCTTCCACGGCACGCTGAAGGCGCCGATGGCGCTGGCGCCCGGCAGGACTGAAGCCGAGCTCATCGCAGTCTGCGCCGCCTTTGCCGGCAAGGCGCGGCCGATGCCGTCAATCCGTCCGGTCGTCGACTCCATCAGCGGCTTCATTGCGGTGATTCCGACCGAGCCCGTGGGTACGCTCCAGCAGCTTGCCGCCGATTGCGTCCGCGAATTCGACGACTTCCGCGCGCCCATGACGGCGGAAGACCGCGCGCGGCGCAAGCCCGACAAACTCACCGAGCGGCAACGCGACTATCTCGACCGCTGGGGTTACCCGTACGTGATGGAAGAATTCCGCTTCCACATGACGCTGACGGGACGGCTGGATGCGGAGCGGCGCGGGCCGATCCTGGAGATGTTGCGCGCGAGGTTTTCGGCGCTCGGTCTCGAGACGCTGGCGATCGACCGGATCGCGCTGTTCAAGCAGGATGATGCCAGGGCGCGCTTCCGCTTTGTCGGCGAGTGGGCGTTGGCGAAGTAGGCCTCAGCGCCAGCTCGCGAGATTGAAGGCGAGCGCCACGGCGCCAACCAGAATGAGGCTGGTTGCCCAGATTGCATCCAGATTGAACCAACTTCGCGCGACGAACCTCAATCCCAGATAGCGGTAGACCAGCCACGCCAGACACCCGCCGGCACTGACCATGGCGACAACGTGCACCAGGGACACCAGCACCGCCATCCCGAGACTTGTCTTCAGAAGACTTGCCTTCATCAGCGCGCCCGCCGCCTCATGGCCGGCATCGAGCTCGAAGGCCTGGCAGAGCCCGAGATAGATCGGCACGAGCATCAAGGCCGCGCCGTGAGCAATGGCAACGGCGAATGACCAGAGCGCCAATTGCGTCGGCGGAATTCGTGCCAGCGTGCGCGGATGGCGTCGCTCGATCAGCCGATAGACGCCGAAGCCGATGACGAGAAGGCTCGCGCCGAGCTGGATCGAACGCTGCCACTCGGCCAGCACGAGCAGGAACGCAAATGGCAGCAGCACGAGAAGTGTTGCCAGGAGATGTCCGGCCGCCAGAGCCCACAACGCGCGGAACAGCGCGCGCGGGCTCTTGTCCATGAGCCCGGCCGACACGGCGAGCGGCCATCCCATTCCCGGATTGACCCCGTGATAAAGACCGCTCGCAACAAGAGCGAGCCACAGCCAGCCGAGCGGCCAACTCCCGTGCTGCCAGCCTAGGCCGACGGGTAGCAAAAGGAGTCCGTCGAACAATCGCCGCCCTCCAGCCTAATCTGGTGCGCGCGATATCCGTCGGGGAAGCTCACGAAATAGTCCTTGGCGAGCTCGAGGCCGCCGTCGCGACCGACATTGGCCATGACTTCCACGCCCGGAACCCCATCGGGATAGAATTGGTCATCCCAGGTGGAATACAGCGAATTGGTCCAGTACACGCGCTTGCCGTCGCGGCTGATCTCGACCATCTGCGGACCGGCCGCAAATGCCTTGCCGTTCGGATGGGGCGTGCGGCGCGCGATGCCGCCGATGTGAACCGAGCCCGCAAGCTTCGGCTTTCGCGGATCACTCACATCGTACTGGCGCATTTCACCCGTGCCCCAGCACGAGACATAGAGAAACCGGTCATCCATCGACAGGTCGATGTCGGTCACCAGCGGCGGCACGGCGCCAAATCCCTGCAGCAGCGGCGGGAGCTGCTCCTTTGGCGCGGGTTCGGGCGGAATCGTCGCCGTCTTCTCCGCGTGGAATTTTCCGCCTTCGCGCCACCAGGTCCAGATCGATGCTTCGAGGTTGGTGGTGTCGACCACAACGCCAACGAAGCCGTATTCGCGAACCGGATCGTGCGCGGGCCGCACCTCCAACGCCATCTGATGATTGGCGCCGAGGTCGATGGTCTGCACGTTGCGACGGGCGCGGAGATCCCAGAAGTGGAGACGATGGCCATATTTGTTCGCCAGCAGATCTTCCGCGACGATCCCGTTCTCGAACTGCGGCGGCAACGCCCATTCGCTCGTCACCATGTAGTCGCGCGGCAGGTTCCACCAGAAATCATAGTGCAGCGTCTGCGGACCGCGGTCGATCTCCCACCGCCCAAGGACCTCGAACGTCTCGCAATCCATGATGAAGACGCCTGGAGGCCCGTTGGTGCCGTCCTTGCCGCCGCCGCCCAGCGTGCTCACATAGACGCCGTCCGGCCCGCAATGGATGGTATGCGGCCGCGAGTAGCCGGTCTTCTTGAAGATTTCCTCGGGCTCGATGATCTTGTGGATTTTGGCTTTGGTCGGATCGGGCTTGGTATCGATGATGTAGATCCGCGACGAGCGTATCCCGGGGATGATGAGATAGCGCCGCTCGATGAAGGCATGTCCCGCGAGCGGCGACAAGGCGGAGGAGCAGGCGTTCCAGCCGAAGTGATGAAACTCATCGCCCTTGTTGGGCATCGTCACCGTGTGGACGATTTGGCTGTAGGTCGGCGATCCCGGCTTGACGTCGATGACCGCGAGAGCATCCGGCTTTGAGAAATCCGGACTGAGCAGCAACGTGTATGCAAAGTTCTCCGCTGGTGCTTCCATCGCCAGCTTGGGCGATGCGTGAAAGGTGGGATCCGGCCTCATCGTCATGGCACTGCCTCCCTGTTTCGTCGGCTCGCTCCAACCTGGCTCGGAATAGCGGCATAATGAAGAGCTGCTCAGCGACGTCTTGAGAAGCTCCGCGGACCTGGTTGGCGAGCGTGCAAGGAGCGTACAATATGTCATCGCCGGCGTGCGGAAAACCGCCCGAACCGCGCTAATTCGACGCCCTCAGCCAGACGGAAACCGGCGGGATCAGGCCAGCGCGCACCTCACACTCGGCATCGTCCCCGCGTAGGCGGGGACTGCCGAGAGACCTGGCGACTACCGAGTGGGTACGGCGCTACTTCCCCCACCGCAACGCCAGCGCATCCCGCTCCTTGGCGAGCTCCAGCAGCCCTGCCCGCGTCGCCGGGTGCAGCGGCTGGAGCGGATGCCGCACGGTGTCCGATTTGATCACGCCGCCGGCCTGCATCATGGCCTTGCAGGCGATCAGGCCGCATTGGCGGTTTTCGTAGTTGATCAGCGGCAGCCAGCGCTCATAGGCGGCCTTTGCCTCCTCGCGCTTGCCGGCGAAATAGGGATCGATGATCTGGCGGATGCCGTCGGGATAGCCGCCGCCCGTCATCGCGCCGGTGGCGCCGGCGTCGAGATCGGCGAGCAGCGTGATGGCTTCCTCGCCATCCCACGGGCCTTCGATATCCTTGCCGCCCGCCTCGATCAGGCTGCGCAGCTTTGCCGCCGCGCCCGGCACCTCGATCTTGAAATAGCGGATGTTGGCGAAGTCGCGCGCCAGCCGCGCGAGCAGCTCGACCGACAGCGGCGTTCCGGCGACAGGCGCGTCCTGGATCATGACGGGAATGTTGATCGCGCCCGAGAGCACCTTGAAGAATTCGACGATGCCCTTCTCGGGCACGCGGAAGGTCGCGCCGTGATAGGGCGGCATCACCATCACCATGGCGGCCCCCGCCGCCTCCGCCTGCTGGCTGCGTGCGGCGCAGACGGCCGAGCTGAAATGCGTGGTGGTGACGATCACGGGAACCCGGCCCGCGACATGCTCCAGCACCGCATGCATCACGGTTTCGCGCTCGGCATCGGTGAGCACGAACTGCTCGGAGAAATTGGCGAGGATACAGAGACCGTTCGAGCCCGCATCGATCACGAAATCGATGCAGCGGCGCTGGCCCTCGAGGTCGAGCTCGCCGCGCTCGTCGAAGATGGTGGGCGCAACCGGGAACACGCCGCGATAGGGGCGCTGGGCCTTGTGTGGGGTGACCGGCATCGAACTCTCCATCCTTGATACGTCTGTTGCTGCACTCCCGCAGCGGCACAGATGTACCCGCCGCGTGAAGCGGCGGCAATGCCGTTCGCGCGACGCCCAGACGGATGACGATCGAAGTTATGCGGTCTTCACGGCCCCCAAAAAGCCTTCGACCGCGACGCGAAGACGATCGGTATCGCCCGACATCTTCTTCACGGATTCGGACAGCACCGTGCCGGCGTTGCCGGTTTCCTGGTTGAGTCTCGCGACGCTGCCGATGGTGTCGGTGACCTCGCGGGTGCCCTGAGCGGCCTGCTGGAAGTTGCGCGAGATCTCGGTGGTGGCCGCGCGCTGCTCCTCGACGGCGGCTGCGATCGCCGTCATCTTCTCGTCGATGCCGCTGATGGCGCCCCCGATCGAGCGGATGGCGGTCACGGCCTGGCCCGTCGCGCTCTGGATCTCCTCGACCTGGCGCGAGATTTCTTCGGTTGCGGTTGCGGTCTGCGCGGCGAGGCTCTTGACCTCGCCGGCGACCACGGCAAAGCCGCGGCCGGCCTCGCCCGCACGCGCCGCCTCGATGGTCGCGTTCAGCGCCAGGAGATTGGTCTGGCCGGCGATGGCGTTGATCATCTTCACGACCTCGCCGATCCGGCTCGCGGTCTGATCGAGGATCTCGACCGTCGCGTTGGTCCGCTCGGCCTGCGACACCGCCTCGCGCGCCTCGCGGGCGCTCAACTGCACCTGTGCGGAGATCTCGCCGACGGATGCGGAGAGTTCCTCGGTCGCGGCCGCGATGGTCTCGAGATTGTTGGTGGCCTGCTCGGCTGCGGAAGAGACTGCCGCGGTCTGGCTGGTCGACTCTGATACCAGCGTGCGCACATCGGTCGCGGTGGCATCGAGCTCCCTCGCCGACGCCGCGACACTGTGGATCACCGCCTGCACGGTGTCGTCGAAGCTGCGGCATGCGTCGTCCACGGTGCCGGAGCGGGCGAGTTGCAACGCCTGCTGCGATTCGCGTTCCTGGCCCAGCCGCTCGGCGGTCGCCGCGCTCTCGCGCAGGCTCTCGAGCGCGGCAGCCATGGTGCCGAACTCGTCGGGATATCGGGATCGCGGCACGGGCGTCGCATAATCACGGGCGCCGATTCGCGCGATGGCGTCGAGGATGGCGCGGACCGGGCGCATCAGGCGATTGCGCACCACGTAGACGCCGGCGAGGGTCACGGCGAGCGCGAGCAGAAACGCGAGCGACTGCACGATGAGGTTGGTGAGCGCCTTGGTCTGCACGGCCTCGGCACGCGCGATCGACTGATCCAGCGCTTTGGTCGCGACCCCGACAATGAGCGGGAACGGCGACTGGCAGAGCGTATTCCACTCCGAGGCAGGCATCGCGGGCTTGCCGCTGCCGTCGAGATTCTTGGTGAGATCGCCGATCTGCTTCAGGACGCCATCGGTCTTGGTCTTCGCGTCCGACGCTGCCGTCACCAGCTCCGCCGTCACGTCGGGCGCAGCCAGCAACTCGGCCATGCCCGCCCAGCCGGAGGTGATCGTGCCATCCCATTGCGCCACCGACCGCTTCTGAACGTCGTCGAGCGGCTTGCTGCTGTTGATGTTCGAGCGAAGCGACGAACAATGGACCCCATAACGGTCGCGCACCTGCCAGGCGAAGCGGCGGACCTGGATCATGCGGGCGATGTAGGGATCGTTCATCCAGGCGCGGTTCGACACCGCGGTGGAGGCGAGGTTCGCTGTGTCGATGACCTTGGTGACGGCGTCGTACCAGGAATTGGTCCGCTCCATCTTGCGCTCGGCGCGCGGAAGCTTGGCCTCGTCGTAGAACAGCTGGAATTGCGGCGCGGCTTCGTTCCAGCGCTGCTTCAGCGTGCTGGCGAGCTCGTCGCGGCGTGCGAAATCGACGGTCGAGAGCGCGGCGCTGATCCCTTCATAGCCGCCCTGCTCGGCCTTCTCGGCTTCAGCGAGTTTTGCCTTGGGATCGTCCTCGCCAAGGATGGCGCTCTGGGCATCGCCACGATTGTTGCGCAACGCGAGCACGCCATGGAAGATCGCCTTGTCGGCAGCGGCGAGCCGCGCCGTCTCGAGACTGTCGCTGTAGCGACCGAACGCTCCGAACATCTGGATCGCCGTAGAGGCCAGCGCACCGGCGGCCAGCAGGGCCATCAAGGTCAGGAGAAGCGAGCTTACCGATTTCTTAAACATTGCCATGAGTCAGGGGGCCTGCATTGTACTGCCGGCCACCCTGCATCGCGACATGCCAAGGATCGGTTAAGGTTTTAGTCAAATTGCCGGAAGTGCCCGGTCTGTAAGCGGTTTAAGACTAGCGAAATCAGGCAACCTTGGTGAAATCCGGCGGCCGGCGCTCGGCGAAGGCGGTGAAGGCCTCGCGTGCTTCCGCCGTGCGCAAACGCTGCGCGAATTGCTCGCCTTCGGCCTGCATCTGTGCGACCAGCGCCTCGCCGTTGCGCATCAACTTCTTGGTCGCAGTAAGCGCGCCGGCCGGCTGGCGAGCGAGCCGCTGCGCGAGCGCAAGCGCCTCGGCATCGAGCTTGTCGAGCGGCACCACGCGATTGGCAAGGCCCCATTCCAGCGCCGACCGGGCCGGTACGGTCTCGCCCAGCGCGAACATCTCGTAGGCGCGGGCGTAGCCGATGCGTGCCGGCATCAGCAGGCTCGAGGCGGCCTCCGGCACCAGCGCGAGGCTGACGAAGGGCGTCGACAATTGCGCATTGTCGGCGAGCACGACGAGGTCGCAATGCAGCAGCATCGTGGTGCCGACGCCGACGGCGCGGCCCTGCACGGCCGCGACCAGCGGCCGGGTGCAGCGCGCCAGCGACTGGATGAAGCGCACGACGTTGCGGCTGCCTTCGGACTTGCCGGCTGCGACGGCGGCGAATTCGCCGACATCGTTGCCGGCGGTGAACATGTCACCCTCGCCGCGGATCAGGACCACGCGGGTGGACGGATCGAACTCGGCGGATTCGATGGTGTCGGCGAGCTTGCCGTACATCGCATCCGTCAGCGCGTTCTTCTTGTCGGGGCGCGCCAGCGTGATGGTGAGAATTCCATTGTTGTTCTCGATCCGGACGTGCTCGGTCATGGGTCTCTCCTTTAGTCGTCTGAAGGTCTTGGAAACTTGTCCTGAATGCTGGTCAGCCAGCGCGCGACGATGTCGATCTCCGCGCTGGTAAATCCGTCCGTCAACGCGGCGTTGATCTGCGCCGCGTCAGTCTTCGCCTGCGCCAGCACGGTGCGCCCCTTCGGCGTCAGCCATACGCGCCAGGCCCGGCCGTCCTCGCGATCGGCCCGCCGCTCGACCAGCCTCGCCGCAGCACTGCGATCGACGAGCCCTGAAATTCCGGCCGGCCCCATGTCGAGCGCCGCGCCTGCCTCGCCCATCAGCACGCCGTCCTGCTTGCCGAGGATGAACAACAGCCCCGCCTGCGCCGGCGTGACCTCGTTCTGCGGCTGCGCCGCCATCCAGCGCTGCAAACGGCGTTGCGCGACGTTCAGGAGGTAAATAAGCCGATGATGCCTCGCTGCGGCTTCTTTATTTCGCATGCGAAATAGATAGCCGAGCCGAACCGGATTGTCAAAGGGAGACGGCTACGGGGGCGCGGCAGCCATCGAGGAACAGGGCCGCGCAGGTCTGCACGCGGCGCTCGATCTGCTTGCGTGACGGCAGCGGCATGTCGCCATAGATCGCCGCGCGCTGCGGCGCCGATGCGACCATGCCGATCAGCATGCCGGCAACTTCCTCCGCATCATCGATGGCGATGCGCTTGCGCTTGACCTGGACGCGCAGCCAGCCCGCGAGCGTCCTGACGGTGCGGGAAATGCCGTTGTTGTAGAAGTTGGCGGCGAGCTCGGGGAACGCGGCGGATTCCTGCAGCACCATGCGCTGCAGCGCCACGACCTCCGGATCGAGTGCGAGATCGGCGCAGGCCAGCAGCGCGGCACGCAGGCCCGTCGCGATATCGACCTCGTCGCTTCCTTGCAGATCCACGGCGGAGAGCAGCCGCTCGAGCCTGTCCGCGCACATCGCCTCGAACAGTGCGGCCTTGCCCGGAAACAGGCGATAGAGCGTCTTGGTCGAGACGCCGGCGCGACGTGCCAGCTCTTCGGTGCTGGTCGCGGCATAGCCGTCGACGGCGAAGGCGTTGCGCGCTGCATCGAAGACGATCCGCCTCGTCTCCTCGTCGCTGCGCAGTTGCGGCCGCCCGCGGGGGCGGCATTCACCTGAAGGTTTTGCCTGAGCCATGCTTTTAGATGACGCCTGTCATTCCATTGACAATTCCAAAGCTAGTCTCATTTTGGAAATCGTCAAGTTTCCTAATTCAGGGGAGCCGGCCATGTCCGTCCACACCACCCCATCCGCTGCGACCCAAACCGCTATTCCAGCAACCGTGCCGGAGGGCGTGCTGCCCACCGCCCCGACCGGCATCCGCCGGCAAAAACTCAATCTCCGCAAGCTGTTGCTGATGGGTGCGACGATCGTCGCGCTGGCCGGCGCGAGCTGGTACGGCTACGACTACTGGACCGTTGGGCAGTACCTCGTCTCCACCGATGACGCCTATGTGAAGGCCGACAACACCACCATCGCGCCAAAGGTCAGCGGCTACCTCGACCGCGTCCTGGTCGGCGATAACGAGCATGTGAAGGCCGGCCAGGTACTCGCCAGGATCGACGATCGCGACTTCCGGGTCGCGCTCGACCAGGCCAAGGCCGATGTCGCCGCCGCGAATGCGACGGTGACGAGCAAGCAAGCGCAGCTCGAGGTCCAGCAAGCCGTGATCGCGGCGGCAAGAGCGACCATCGATGTCGACAATGCCGCGAAGGTTTTCGCGAAGCAGGAGAACAAGCGCTACACCGATCTCGCGGCAACGGGTTTCGGCAGCGTGCAGAACGCGCAGCAGGCGCAAGCGCGCGACGCCGGCGCAGACGCGGCGATCCAGCGCGATATCGCCAATCTCACCTCCGCCTTGAAGCAGGTCGATCTCCTCAACGCCGAGATATTGCAAGCCAGGGCCGCCGCCGCACGCGCGGCCGCACTCCAGCGTCAGGCCGAGCTCAATCTGGGCTACACCACGATCGTCTCCCCGATCGACGGCGTGGTCGGCAACCGCTCCTTGCGCGTCGGCCAGTTCGTGCAGGCGGGCACCCAGCTGATGGCGATCGTGCCGGCCGAGGGCGCCTATGTCGTCGCCAATTTCAAGGAGACGCAGCTGACCCACGTGCAGGCCGGCCAGGCCGTCGATATCGAGGTCGACACCTTCCCGGGTCAGGTCGTGCACGGCCACGTCGATTCCATCGCGCCGGCGAGCGGCCAGGAATTCGCGCTGCTGCCGCCCGACAACGCCACCGGCAATTTCACCAAGGTGGTGCAACGCATCCCCGTCAAGATCGCGCTCGATGCCGCGCACGGTCCCGCGATCGCGCTGCGCCCCGGCATGTCCGTGATCCCAACCATTGCAACACGTTCGACCGCGCCGACCGCCAATGCGGCCGCGGCGCCCAAGGCAAACGTAAAGGCGAAGCTCGTTTCCGGAGGGTCGTGCCATGTCAAACAGCCTCTCACTTTCGACGCCAGCAACACCGGCCGCGACGCCTGATCCGGCAATAGCCGACCCGAACCGCGCGAGTGCCGCGATCTGGATCGCCGTGCTCGCCGCCATGATCGGCTCGTTCATGGCGATCCTGAACATCCAGATCACCAACGCCTCGCTGGCCAACATCGAGGGCGGCATCGGAACCGGCGCCGACAACGGCTCCTGGATCTCGACGTCGTATCTGATCGGCGAGATCATCGTGATCCCCCTGACCGACTATTTGAGCCGCGTGTTCTCGTTCCGCCGCTACATGCTGGCGAGCGCGACGCTGTTCGCGGCGTTCTCGGTCGCCTGCGCCTTCACCCATGATTTGCCGTCGATGATCGCGATGCGCGGCCTGCAGGGCTTTGCCGGCGGCGTGCTGATCCCGATGGCGTTCACGCTCGTATTGACCAAGCTGCCGAAGCCGCAGCAGCCCGTCGGTCTTGCGATCTTCGCACTGTCCGTCACCTTCGCCCCCGCGATCGGCCCGACCATCGGCGGCTATCTCACCGAGAACTACGGCTGGCGTACCATCTTCTTCGTCAACGTGATTCCGACCGCGGTGATGGTGGCCGCGCTCTATCTGACGCTGGAGAAGCAGAAGATGCAGCTCAGCCTGTTGAAGGAAGGCGACTGGGCCGGCATCTTCACCATGGCGATCGGGCTGTCGGCACTGCAGGCCGTGCTGGAGGAGGGCAACAAGGATGACTGGTTTTCCTCGCCCTTCATCGTCAAGCTGGCGATCATCGCGGCCGTCAGCCTCACGCTGTTCGTCACGATCGAGCTCACGATCGAGAAGCCACTGATCCGGCTGCGTCTCCTGACGCAGCGTAATTTCGGCTTCGGCACCATTGCGATGACGATGGTCGGCTTCGCGCTGTTCGGCTCGGTCTATATCCTGCCCGCCTATCTCGGCCAGGCGCAGGGCTACAACGCCGAGCAGATCGGCAACGTGCTGGCCTGGACCGGCCTGCCGCAGCTCGTGCTGATCCCGCTGATCCCGAAGCTGATGCAACGCTTCGACACGCGCTATATCGCGATCACCGGCCTTCTGATCTTCGCCTATAGCTGCTTCATGAACACGGCGATGTCGCCGGACTATGCCGGCGACCAGCTCTGGATTCCGAACATCGTGCGTGCCGTGGGACAGGCCATGGTGCTGACGCCGCTGACCTCGGTGCTGACAGGCGGCATCGCGCCGCAGGACGCGGCCGCGGCCTCCGGCATCAGCAACATGTTCCGCAATCTCGGCGGCGCGATCGGCACGGCGACGCTCGCGACCATCATCACCAAGCGCGAGCAGTTCCACTCCAACATCATCGGCCAGTCGGTCACGCTCGGCCGCGAGGAAGTCCGCACCCGCATCGCGCAGATGACGGATTACTTCATGGCCCACGGCGTGCCCGACCCCCACGCCGCGCGCGAGCAGGCCATCATCGCGCTCGGCAAGACGGTCAAGCGCCAGGCGCTGGTGATGGGCTATTCCGACGCCTTTGCCGTGATCGGCATCGTGCTGGTGATCGCCGCGATCGCGGTGCTGCTGACGCGGCGCGTGAAGGCGGCCGGTGGGCCGGTGCATTAGGCTCTTCTTCCCCCTCTCCCCGTTCTTACGGGGAGAAGGTCGGGGTGAGGGGCCTCTCTCCACACGTGAGATCGTCGAGGGACCTGTACCCCCTCACCCGGATCGCAAGAGCGATCCGACCTCTCCCCGCAAGCGGGAGAGGTGAAGAGCCGCCTCACGGCGCGCAGGTGAAGCTGGACGCCTCCGTGACCGGGCCGCTCTTGTAACGCGGCCAGGACGGCCAGCGGCACAGCGGCATCGCGCGCAACACGGCAAACGACGGCGCCTCGACCTTCTGCTCGCTAACTTCGAGATCGCCGGGCGCCTTGCCCTTCTCGACCCAGTCGACCAATGCGCTCAGCATGTCGACATTGGCCGGCGCGCCGGAGCCGACATGGTCGACGCCGGGGGCGGTGTAGAGCCGCGCGAATTCCGCCGTCTCGGCCTTGCCGAGCTTGCGCTCGACGCTTTCGAAATAGCGGATGCCGGCATAGGGGCTCTGCGCATAGTCGGCCATGTGCTCGAGCATGATCAGCCGGCCGCCGCGTCCGCGAAAACGGCTGAGATCCGGATCGGTCGAATCCATCAGGCTCGAGACCTCTAGCAGCCGCGCCTTGTGCTCCTCGACCTTGTAGGTGGTGACGTCGAGCTTGGGATCGCGTGCGAACACATGTTGAATGCCGCCGGCGCCGTAGATCCAGGCGATGCCGTTGTTGGGGGCAGGCGGCTGCGCGGGTGGCGCTGTGCCAAGCCACCACGCCACCCAGCCACCGGTCGGTCCGATCGCCGCCGCATCCTCGCCCGACACGCCCCAGCCCGGATAATCGTCGAGCCCGTTGGCGAGCGCGAACGGGAATTTGTAGGTCCCGTGCAGCGTGTTCACGGCCTTGATCTGTGCATCGGTGAGGCACTGATCGCCGCTCTGGCCCGCCGCACAACGCAGCGTCTCGACCTTGAACGCTGCCTTGCAGGCTACGGGGTCCTGCACCAGCGCATTATCGGAGCCGTCGGCCTTGTCGCAAGCCTGCCGCACGGAATCGGCCACGAGCTTGACCTGCGCCGGATTGATCCAGCCCTCGCCCATGGTCGCGAGCCCCGAGCGCGTGCCGGCATGCTGCAGGCCGACCCAGTTGATCACGGGCACGCGGGCGAAGATGCCATCGAAATCATCAGGGTAACGCTGCGCCATGGTGAGGCCTTCGCGGCCGCCCTCGGACGAGCCCATGAAGTACATTTTTTCCGGCTTCTTGCCGTATGTGCGCTCCATCAGCCCAACCGCGGCGTCGCGCACCTTCTTGTAGGCACGGTGGGCGAAATTCTCGAAGGCTTCGTCATTCAGCGCGAACAGTTGCGGCGGCTCGCCTGGCTTGGACTCATGGCCGGAATCGGTGCCGTAGGTGACGAAGCCGCGCGCCAGCGGCGACGGCTTGTCGAACGGATAGGCCGGCGGCAGCCCAAGGCCGGTGATCAGCACGCCGTTAAAGCCCCCACCGCCATACTGAACGGAGCGCCCGTTCCATTCGACGGGAAGGTTGACCTGGAATTTAATCGGCGGCGCCTTGGGATCGGTTGGGTCGATGTGACCCAGCACCTTGCAGAAACCGGGATTGGCCGGCGTGATGCGCCCAGACGGCGTCGGCCCGCGCTCGGCGACAGCCAGTTGCGACGGCGCCAGCAATGTCGCGGAAACGATCTTCACGGCATCGGCGCCGCCAGCGAGGCTTTTGCAGACCATCTCCGCATCCTCCGCCAGCGTCGCCGCCGACACGGCATTCGCACTCAGCGCGACCGCCGCACCCACGAGCAATGCACACCGCTTCGCGTTCTTTCGCGTCATCGTTTCCACCCTGGCTTTCCCTATTTTTGTATCCGACGGTTGGCCGCATTCAATGCAACCTTCGCCCTTCCGTCAATCGCTTGCGCTGGCCTTCCTTCAGAACGATCCCAGCGCGCTGCCCAGGGCGATCACAGCCACCAGCGCCAGCAGCGACGTCGCGATGCCGACCATCACGATGTCGAAATAGCTGTCGCGGTGCGTCAGGCCGCAGATCGCGAGCAGGCTGACCACTGCGCCATTGTGCGGCAGGATGTCGAGCGTCCCCGAGCCGATCACCGCGACGCGGTGCATCAACGCAGGGGCGATGCCGGTGCGCGCGGCGAGCTCGACATAGGTCTGGCCGAGCGCGTCCAGCGCAATGGTCAGGCCGCCTGACGCCGACCCGGTCAGCGCGGCCAGGATGTTGGTCGCAACCGCTAGCGAGACCAGGGGTCCGCCTTCGATCGCAAGCACCCAGTCGCGCACGATCGTGAACGCCGGCAGCGAGGCGACGACCGCGCCGAACCCGACGAGGCTGGCGACGCTGAACGCGGGCAGGACGGATGCATTGGCCCCGGCGTCCATGGTGCGGCGAAGCGCCGGCAGGCGGGCCCGGTTCAGCACGATGGTCGTGACGATGGCCGCAGTCAGCGCGACCGCGACCGACCACACGCCTGCGACGGCCGCGAGCGTCGTTTCACCAAAACGCTGCTCGGCGAGATAGCTGACATCGAGCCGCGGCAGCACCACGAGCGACATCACCAAATTCACGATGACGACCACGATCAGCGGCGCGATCGCACTCCACACGGGCGACGGCCGCTCGCTGCGCTGACCGTGCTGGAGTTCCGCCGGATCGAACTCGCGCGCGGTCGTGGCGCGCTCGCGCACGAGCTCGTCGGCGGCGGCGCGCTCGGTCGCGCCCTCGATGTCGTCGCCATAGCCTTCTCCGGCGCGGCGCGCTGCGGCTTCAGCGCGGTGCAGCCACCACAACCCTGTCACGAGCATGATGAGCGAGGCGATGATGCCGAGACCTGGCGCTGCGAACGGCGTCGTGCCGAAGAACGGCATCGGGATCGCATTCTGGATCGACGGCGTGCCCGGCAAGGCCGACATGGTGAAGGTCGACGTCCCCAGCACAATCGCAGCCGGGATCAGGCGACGCGGGATCGAAGCCGCGTGAAACAGCGAGCGGGCCATGGGGACGATGACGAAAAATGCAACGAACAGGCTGACGCCGCCATAGGTCACCGCGGCACCGGCGAGCACCACCGCCAGGATCACGCGACGCTCGCCGAGGCGCTCCGCCATGAAGGCGGCGACCGACGTGACCGCGCCGCTATCGTCCATCAGCTTGCCGAAGACCGCGCCAAGCAGGAAGATCGGGAAGAACTGGGCCAGAAATCCCGCCGCATGCACCATGAACACCTGGGTCAGGTTCGCAAGCAGCGGCTCGCCGCCGAACAACGCGGCAACGAGCGCTGCAAACGGCGCCAGCAGAAGCACGCTCCAGCCGCGAAAAGCGAACAGGACGAGCAGGGCGAGCCCGACGAGGAGGCCGAGAAGACCCATGTCTCAGCACTCCGACAGCAGGACGTCGAGATCGGCGGTCGATTGCCGGCCGATGTCGGCACCGTGCGCGGCGAGAAACGCGTCCGCGGCCAGGCGCCCCTCGGCGCGCAGCATCGAGACGAACTCCCATTCGGCGTTGAGCTTGGATGACGCGCCGAACTTCGCCAGCATGTCGCTCTTGACGCGGTGGGTCCGCATCTTTGCCCAGCGCGCGCCCTCGCCGCTGCCGGGGTCGGCCGCCTGGCGCAGCAGCGCGATCATGCGCAATTCCTTCATCAGGGGTGAATTGAACGAAATCTCGTTCAATCGATTGAGAATCTCCGCAGCCGTCCGCGGCTCTTCGAGCGTTTCGGTCGGATTGATCTGCACCAGGATCGTGTCGTGCGCATCGCTTTCGCGAATGAGCGGCGTGATCGTGGGGTTGCCGGCGAAGCCGCCGTCCCAATAGGGCTCGCCGTCGATGTCGATCGCGCGGAACATGGTCGGCAGGCAGGCCGATGCCAACAGCACGTCCGCCGTGATCTCGGCATTGCGGAAGATGCGGCCACGGCCGGTGCGCACCCGCGTCGCGGTGACGAACAGCTTTATTGGCGAGCTCGCGAGCCGCTCGAAATCGATGCTCTCGGCCAGCACCGCGCGCAGCGGATTGTAGCCTGTCGGATTGAGATCGTAGGGCGACAGCACGCGCGACATCAAATCGGTGAGGATGTAGAAGGGCGACGTATCGAGCGTCCAGCGCCCCATCAGTCGATCGAGCGGCGAGCGCTGGAGCGGACTAAAGGCGGCAGCCTTCGAAACGCGGCGCCAGTATTTTTCGAGCGCGTCGCGCGCGCCCTCGGCGCCACCCGCGATCCACCCGTCTGCGAGCACGGCCGCATTCATCGCGCCCGCGGAGGTGCCGGAGATCGCGGCGATGGTGAGCCACTTCTCTTCCAGAAGACGGTCGAGCACGCCCCAGGTGAAGGCGCCGTGCGAGCCGCCTCCTTGAAGCGCGAGATCGATCAGTACGGCGTCCCGTTCCATGGCGGCACCCACGCAACTGAAGCTCAAATTCGACGCGATTTGTCACACGCCGAGAATAACGACAGTTTAGAGAACCTTGGCAGCGTAATGCAACTGGAACGTGACGCCGGCCTAGTGCTCGAACACCAGCCGCGCGCCGACCGTTCCGTCGAGCGCGCGGATCTGCTGAAGCAATGCATCTGAATCCTGGCCTGCCAGGTCGGCGTCGAGCACGACGTAGCCGAGGTCGCCGGCAGTCTCCAGGTATTGCGCGACAATGTTGATGTCGCGCTGGAGAAAGACCTCGTTCAGCCGCCTCAGCATGCCCGGCACGTTGCGATGGACATGGCTGAAGCGCGCACCGGCGGGACGTAAGTGCAGTTGCACCTCCGGGAAGTTCACCGCGCCCATGGTCGATCCCGTGATGAAATAGTCGACCAGTTTTCGCGCGACTTCCCCGCCGATGCGCTCTTGTGCTTCCTCGGTCGAGCCGCCGATATGCGGGGTGAGGATGACGTTCTCGAGGCCCTGCACCGGGCTCGTGAAGCGATCCGAGTTCGAGGACGGCTCGACCGGAAACACGTCAATGGCTGCGCCGGCGAGATGGCCGTCGCGCAAGGCGCCGGCGAGCGCATCGAGATCGACCACGGTGCCGCGGCTATTGTTGATCAGGAACGAGCCTGATTTCATCGCCCGCAGCTCCGTCTCGCCGATCATGCCTGCGGTCTCCGGCGTCTCGGGCACGTGAAGGCTGACGACATCGCTCTGCGCCAGCAGCTCTTCCAGCTTCTCGACCGGCTCGGTGTTGCCGTGGCGCAGCTTGTCGGTGCGGTCGAAATAGATCACGCGCATGCCGATCGCTTCGGCCAGCGTCGACAGCTGCGAGCCGATATTGCCGTAGCCGATGATGCCGAGCGTGCGGCCGCGCACCTCGCGGCTGCCGGTCGCCGACTTGTCCCAGCCGCCCTCATGCGCCGACACCGAACGCGGGAAGATGCGCCGCAGCAGCATCACGATCTCGCCGATCACGAGCTCGGCGACGCTGCGCGTGTTGGAGAACGGCGCGTTGAACACGGGAATGCCGCGCTTGCGGGCCGCCAGGAGATCGACCTGGTTGGTGCCGACGCTGAAGCAGCCGACCGCGAGAAGCCCGTCCGCGGCCGCGAGCACCTCATCGGTTATCTGGGTGCGCGAGCGGATGCCGAGCAGCGACACGCCCTTCAGCGCGCGCCGCAGGTCTTCGCCGTCCAGCGCCTTGGTCAACCGCTCGACATTGGTGAAGCCCGCGCTCCGGAACAGGTCGACAGCGCTGTCATTGACGCCTTCGAGCAACAGCGCCTTCGCGTTCCGCTCGGGGCTTTGGCCTGGGGCTGGCATGGAATCTCCGTAGGTCACAGCTTTGCCGCAGCTCATAGACCGCGGGGGAGATGCAGCACAATAGGGTTTGGATATGGGGAGAAGATGGCGGGGCGGTAAGTGTTTACGGTGGCCGCCCAGTCAAATGACGTAAAACCCGTGCGTACCGTCGAGCCGGAGTTGCTCGACGAGACCGTATTCCCAGTCGAGATAGGCCTGCATCGCGCGCTCGGCGACGTCAGTGCCCTCATAGGGCCGGCGGTAGCGATGCGCCGGGTCGGGCTTGGGCAGCACGCGCGGCGGGCCGACCTCGAGCTCACCCCCGTAACCGCCTTCGAGCACATAGACCTCCCAGCCCATCTGCGCGAGCCATGACGCCGTCATGTCGGCACGCACGCCCTGGTCGTCGGTCAAGAGGATGCGCGCGCCGCGCACGGGCGCGGCCATGTCGGTTTCCTGGACGAGCTGGCCGCCGGGGTAATGACGGAAGCCGGGGAAATGGCCGGCCGCAAATTCCTCTGAGTCGCGCACGTCGAAACGATAGAGCGTGCGATCGGTCTGCGCTGCGAGTGCCTTCGCCTCGTTCGCGCCGATGTGGCGAACACCGGCGCGATAGGCGACGTCGCGGGCATTGGCCGGGCCGCCCTCGAACGGCCCGATCGCGCCACGCCTGTCGGCACCGTGATCGAGCGTGTGCCGCGCCAGCGTCCAGCCGATGGTACCGTTGCGCAGCGCCCGCACTTTGTTGGGCACGCCGGCATTGATCAGCGACTGCGTGCCGATGATCGAGCGCGTGCGCCCGGCGCAATTGACGATGATGGTGGTCTCAGGGTCGGGCGCGGCCTGCCCTGCCCGCAGTACCAGCTCAGCACCGGGCACGCTGACCGAGCCCGGAATGTTCATGGTCGCATATTCGTCGAAGCGGCGGACGTCGAGGATGGCGATGTTGGCCCTGTCCGCGATCAGCTTTGCCACTTCGTCGGCGCTGAACGACGGCGTGTGCCGCCGCGCCTCGACCAGCTCGCCGAATGCCTTGGAATAGGAATTGACGTCCTCGAACACCTGATAGCCCGCCGCGCGCCAGCCCTTCAGCCCGCCGTCAAGCGCACGGACATTGCTGTAGCCGAGCGCGGCAAGCCGCTCGGCGCCGGTTGCAACAAGTCCCTCGGCATCATCATAGAGCACGATCGCGACGTCCTTGCGCGGCAACCGCAGCTCGGCCTCGATCGCGATCCGGTCCGCGGCCATGTTGGCGGCAAACAGCGGATGGCCGGTGGCGAAGCCGGCCTCGTACCTGAGATCAAGCAGCGCGATCTCCTCGCGGAGCAGCAGCGCGCGGCGGATATCGGCGGGGGTGACGGTGGGGAGTTTCATGGCGTGAACCCTGGCAAGTACGGCCAAGGGCTTTTGAACGATTGCCGCGCGCTTGGCTAGCCTTCGCGACCGTTCACTCGCCCGGAACCAGCCGCCCGAGCGGCGGCGGCGCGGGACGCCGCAGCCTGCGGCGCGACAGATAAAGCAAAATGCCGGTGACCGAGAACAGCGGCATCAATGCTGCTGCAATCATGAAGGCGAGCTTGCCGGGCCAGCCCAGGAACGCGCCGCGATGGATGTCGAGCACGCTCGCGATGATCTTCTCGCCAAACGTCTTGTCGGCATAGCGCTCCGCCGAGATCACCTGCCCCGTGACCGCATCCACGCGGAATTCGTCACGCGTGGTATCGAGCGTCGAATCCTTCGGCCACGACCGGATCCGGATGACCGTGCCGGGTCCGGCGGGCAGCGTCAGCAGCGCTTTGGAGAAACGATCGCCCTCCTCGTGCTGGAGCGTCGACCAGGCACGATCAAATCCCACCGCCTGAACCGGCTCAGGACGCCCTGCCGCACGCGGCTGCTTCGGCTGCATCTTCGCGGCGGCAACGTGCGGGCGCGACAACAGCCAGACGACGCCGTCCTTGTACCAGTCGAACGAGTACCACAGCCCAGTCAGCGTCATCACCAGATAGACCGGCAGCACCCAGGTGCCGATGACGGCGTGCAGCGAACGGTGCAGTCCGCGGCCGCTGAGTCCGAGATTGGGTTTCAGCCACATCTTCACGCTGCCGGCGCGGCGCGGCCAGCGCAGCACGAGGCCCGAGATGAGCATGACGATCAGACCGAGCGCGGCAATGCCGGTGATCTGGCGTCCCCAGCCCTTGGCATCGCCGGGGATCAGCAGCCAGCGATGCAGCCTGCGGACGGTCGCGAAGAACTCCTCGCCACGCGGCGCACCCAGCACGTGCGCGTCGTAGGGATCGACATAGAGCGATGTCGGCCGCGCGCCCTGCTCGTCGCGCGCGAAGCGGACACGCACCGCCGCGGCCGGATCGCTCGACAGCGTGACGGCCGAGACCTTGCCGAGGTCCTGCCCCGCCTTGAGCCGGGCCACCAGTTCGTCCGGCATCAACGCCGGCACCTGGCGCGGCGCGACCTGCATGATACCGCTATTCAGATAGTCGCCGATCTCGTCCTCGAAGCTCATGATCGCGCCGGTCAGCGCGATCAAGGCCAGCAGCAGCGCAAGCACGAGGCCCGCGATCGAGTGAATCTGGTGCAGAGCGGCCTTGATGTAATGCCCCACCCTACTCATCGAAGCCAACCTTCTTGATAAGCGAGATCGCGGCCTGCTGACGTGCGGCGATCTGGTCGATCGAAATTGCATCGGCGATGAACGTGCCCATTTCGGCAACGATCGGTGCACGCTCCGCTGCTGCAAGCACGGGGTATTCCAACTCGGCAGCGGCAAAGATCCGCTGCGCTGCCGGCGTGACAAGGAATTCGAGGAATTGTCGCGCCAACGCCGGATGCGGCGCCTGTTTCGCGATGGCCGCGCCGGTGAGGTTCACATGCGTGCCGCCGCCCTTGAATGTCGATGGCACCGCCTTGACCTCCATCGCCCAGGCACGCCAGTCGGCCCCTTCGCGTCCGTCGCGCAATTGCGCCAATGCCACGGTGTTGCCGATGCCGATCTTGCACGCGCCTTGTGCGATCTCGCGGATCACGTCGTTGTCCTTGCGATCAGGCTTGTGGGCGAGATTGGCCTTCAGGCCGGCGAGCCAGGCCTCCGTCGCGGCCTCGCCGTGATGGACGAGATAGGCCGCAACCAGCGCGACATTGTTCTGATGCAGCGGCGAGCGTATGCAGAGCTTGCCGCGCCATTGCGGACTCGCGAGGTCTTCGTAGTCGACAGCCGCAAGGGCATCGTCCCTGCGCGCCATCACGACGCGGGGGCGTATGGCGAGCGCAATCCACTGTCCGCCGCCTCGCAGATTTGCCGGCACAGCTTGCTCGATCCGCGTCGACGACATCGCCTGCGTCAGGCCGCTGACGGCAGGCTGCGTGGTCTTGTCCAGCCCGATCGTCAACAGGACATCGGCGGGCGATGCGGCGCCTTCCGACGTAAGTCGCTTGACGAGGCCGTCCTCGACGAAGACGATTTTCACCTTGACGCCGCTGGCTTCCGTGAAGGCCGCAACGACAGGCTCGACCAGGGCAGCCTCCCTGGTCGAATAGAGCGTGATTTCCTCGGCGCGGCTCGCACCTGTGGCAGCGAGGCAGGCAGACGCCGCCGCGATCAGGACCGCGATGGCTTTGTGCCGCACCGCCATCGCTAGAACTTCACCGTTGCCGACAGCGACACGCGGCGCGCATCGCCGATCGCGACGTTCAGATTGTTGACGGCGGAGGGATAATAGACGGTGTCGAACAGGTTTTTGACGTTGAGCTGATAGATCACCGGCGTGTTCTGGTATTTCGTCTCATAGGTCGCGAAAATATCGGCGACCACATAGGACGGCAAGAAGAAGCTGTTGATCGCATCACCGGGACGATCGCCGACATAGCGCGCGCCGCCGCCGAGGCGGAGCTGTCCCGGCAGAGCCGTGCCGAAGTCGTAGACCAGATAGAGCGAGGCCGTGTTCAGCGCGACGTTCTGCAGCTTCATGCCGTAGAGCGACCGATCTTCGGATGCCGTCACCCGCGCGTCGGTATAGCCATAGCTGCCGATCAGGGCCCAACTGTCGGTGAGCCTGCCGGTCACGTCCAGCTCGACGCCGCGCGAGCGGGCGCGGCCGACGGTATGGAGTTCCACCACGCCAGCGCTGTTCGTCTTCGTCGTCTGCACGTTCTTCTTGTCGAGATCGTAGAGCGCCAGCGTACCGGAGATACGCTTGTTCAGATCGAACTTCACGCCGGTCTCGTATGACACGCCTTCTTCGGGCGCGACATTGGAATCGATCACGATGCCGATCGGCGCGATGGTCGAGTTGGGCTTCAGCGATTCGGTGTAGCTCACATACAGCGAGATCTCGTCGGTCAGCTTGAAGATGGCGCCGCCGAGGGGAAGCACCTTGTCCTGGGACACGTTGGTATTGGTGTAGAACAGTGCCTTCCCGCGCCCGGCGATCTGATCGTAGTCCATGTAGCGCGCGCCGCCGACCAGCGCGAACCGCTCGGTCAAATGCAGCGTATCCTGGACGAACAGCGACCACTGTCCGAGCTTGTCGGTCTGGGCGCTGTCACCGGGCACCACGGTCGTGCCCGGCCCGACCAACCCATAGACCGGATTGTAGATGTTGATGGCGGGCGTTGCTTGCCGGATCAGGCTATCGCGGTAGATGGTGCGATACTGGCCGTCGCCGCCGAACACCACCTCGTTGCGCATGTTGCCGAGCCAGAAGCTGCCCGAGACGTAGGATGTTCCGTAGCTGACATTGCTGAGCGAGCCGCGCGTGCCGTCATTGCTGCGCGTCTCCGCACCGGTCGTGAAGTTGATGCCGGTGATGCGGAGCTGGTTGGCGCTGAAGGTCTCGGTGTTGTAGCTGTAGCCAGCGTAGAGCTTCCAGTCCTGGTTGAAGCGGTGCTCGACCGAGGCCTGCAACAGGTCCGACGTGCCCCATGTGTTGTTGAAAGGTTCGTCGAGCCGGCGGTCGGCGGGAACCGCCAGCGGCGCTTTCGTCACCGGATTGAACGCCGTGCCGCGATCGAACGGATAGATGAACTCGCGATGCTCGTAGTTGAGCTGGACCGTGGTGTCCTGGCCGTACCAGGCCAGCGACGGTGCGACCAGCATCTCGCGGTGACGGCCGAAATTGCGCCAGTAATCCTCGCTGACGCCGTAGCCGATGAAGCGATAGGCAAGGCCCTGATCGCCGATCGGACCGGTAACATCGAGCAGGCCGTCGGCGCCGGTTTTCGAGGCACTGAATGTCGAGCCGAGCAGCGTGACCGAGCCGTGCTGATAGAGCTCCGGCCGCTTGCTGATGGTGTTGACGATGCCGCCGGGATCCATGATGCCGTAGAGCAGCGAGGCCGGCCCCTTCAGCACCTCGACGCTTTCGACCGCGGGATTGAAGCTGCGGCCCTGCACCAGCGGCATGCCGTTGCGCATGATCGAACCATCACGATTATCGCCGAAGCCGCGGCGGATCACCGCGTCCTGGCTGCCGGCGAGCGTGTTGGTCTGGGTGATGCCGGAGACATTGATGAGCGCATCGTCGATGTTCCGCGGGAGCTGGTCCTTCAACACCTGCTCAGGCACGACGTTGACCGCCTGCGAGGTATCGAGGGGCGATGCGCCGCTGCGCAGCGTGGTCGAACTCGGCATCGCGCGGTAACCGAGCTTGGCAGCCTGCTGCGCGGCGGCCGCCGCTGCTGCACGTTCCGATATTGTCGGTGCTGCTGGTGTGGCGGCATTCCGGCTGCGCTGGCGCGCGGCGGCTTGCGTCCGGCGCTGGGGCGATTCGGATGCGCGGGCCGGTTTCGGCCGCTGCACCGGCGCTTCCACTGTCACCGGCGGCAGCGCTGACTGCGCCTGCGCGGTCGTCGTGTTCGAGGGGGATTCGACGAGCAGCACCGCTGCGCCGAGGAGAAGACCTGCACGGCTCTTGCCGGCATGATGACGATGGCCGCTGACGCGTTGGCCATCCACGGGGGCACGCACTTTCATTCCACTTCAAGTCAAGAACATTGAAGTGTGCGCCTGTAACAGTCGGCGGGATCGAAGAGAACCGTAGGCGAGCTTGAATCGCTCTAGTGTTGAATCGTTCTAAGCGCATCAGCGCACTAAGCGGCAATTACCGATTGACGTCGCAGGGATCGCAACACGCTGCACGCGAATTCGCGACAACGTGTCACGAAAGTTTCGCATCTCACGCGATGGCAGGAGCAATCAGCTCGTCAATCTTTCGCTTGAGCGCTGCGCCATCGGACGAGGCACGGAATGGCGGGCGCACGCGCAGCCAGCCCGCGTCGCCCGTCTGTGCGGCGAGGATTGCCTTCAGCGTCGCAAGGAACGACGGCGTGTTCAGCACGACATCGGTCGCGGCTTGCATGCGCGCCTCGACGTCCTTGCCATCAACCATGCCCTTGACCAGCTCGGGCACGACGTTGGCCATGCCGCAGATGGTGCCGGCGCCGCCGGCGGCGATCGCGCGGGTGATGTCGGCTTCGTTGCCGACGGTGATGGCGAGATCGGGAGCAGCACTACGGAACGCCTGGAACTGCTTGAAGTCGCCGCTGGAGTCCTTCAGGCCCGCAACCACCTCGCCGTAACGCTTGCGCAAGTTTGCCGCGACACCGGTCGGGATCGCAACGCCGGAGACCTGCGGGATGTGATAGAGCGAGGCGCGCAGGCGATCGTCGGCGACGCCGTCGATGATCGCAGCAAAAGCATCCTCGATGCCTTCGGGCGTGACACCACGGTCGAAATAGGGCGGCAGATACAGCACGTGGCGCAGGCCGAGGCCGAGCACGGTGCGCGTCAGCGCGATGCTGTCGGTGATGGCGGGAAAGCCGCCGCCGATGCCGATCCGCTCAGGCGCGACGCCGGCCTTGAGCACGGCCTCGATGGTCGCGACACGCTCGGTGACATTGAAGGAGGTGCCCTCGCCGGTGGTGCCGAACAGCACGACGCCATCGACGCCCTTACTGAAGAGCTGCCTAGCGTGGGCGGCGAGCTTGGCGGAGTCCACGCTGCCATCCGTCGCCAGCGGCGTCGCCGACGCCACCCAGAACCCGCGAATTGCCTCCGTCATCTCACCACCCATTAGCTGCGGTCCCGGACTAAACCCCTGATCTCGAACGATCTTAGGAAGCCTTCCGAGCCTTGTTTTTGCTTTACTTTTTATGTTGTACCTTACATACAAGGCGGACGCAAATCCTTTCCACCATCACGGCGCGCATGAGACGCAGCCAGATTCCGAGGAGGTCTCGCATGAACATGGTGAGCCCCATTGAGCGTCCCGATCAGTTGCTCGGCGCCTTGCGCGACAAGCTCGGCGCGGCCGCCGTGCTTGTTGGCACCGACGTGCCGGCGCGCAATTGCAACGACTGGAGCGCGAGCCTGCCACAAGCGCCGCTTGCGGTGATCCGACCGGTCGATGCGCAAGGCGTTGCCGATGCGATTGGGACCTGCCGGCAGGCGCGACTGCCCTTCGTGCCGCAGGGTGGATTGACCGGGCTGTGCCGCGGCGCATCGCCCGAAGCAGGCTGGGTCGCGATCTCGCTCGAGCGCATGACCGGCATCGAGGAGATCGATCGGGCGTCAATGACGATGACGGTGAAATCGGGCACGCCGCTGGAGACGATCCAGAAGGCCGCGGACGAAGCCGGTTTCTTCTTTCCGCTCGACCTCGGCTCGCGCGGCTCCTGCGCGATCGGCGGCAATCTCTCCACCAATGCCGGCGGCAACCGCGTGATCCGCTACGGCATGACGCGCGAACTGGTGCTCGGCCTGGAGGTGGTGCTGCCCGACGGCACCATCATCACCAGCCTCAACAAGCTGATGAAGAACAACGCGGGCTATGACCTCAAGCATCTCTTCATCGGCTCCGAAGGCACGCTCGGCATCATCACCCGCGTGGTGTTGCGGCTGTTCCCGAAACCGCGCTCGACCATGGCGGCGCTGTGCGCGCTGAAGGACTATGCCGCGGTGATCGACTTGCTCGGTGCCGCGCGCAGCGGGCTCGGCCCGCTGCTGTCGGCCTTCGAGGTGATGTGGCCGGATTACTGGGACGTGATCACGAATCGCGCCGGCGTGAAGCCGCCGGTCGCCGCAGGCCACGGTCTCTACGTGCTCGTCGAGGCCCAAGGCACCGACGAGAGCCTGGATGCACCGCGTTTCCAGGCCTGGCTCGAAGAGCTGATGGAGCGCGGGCTGCTCGCAGATGCCGCCGTGGCGCAATCGCTGGCGCAGACGCAGGCGTTCTGGCGCGTGCGCGACATCTGCGCCGAGTTCGGCCAGGTGCTGGGCCCGCACATCTCCTACGACATCGGGCTTGCGGTGGCGCGCATGGACGAATTCGTCACGCGCTGCAAGGCCGCGTTGGCCTCCGGCATCAAGGGGTGCGAGAGCGTCTATTACGGCCATATCGGCGACGGCAATCTGCATCTCGTGTCCTGGGTCACCGGTCTTTCCGTCGAGCAGCAGCCGAAGGAAGAGATGGACGCGATCATCTACGGTCTGGTGCGCGAGCTGGGCGGCAGCGTCTCCGCCGAGCACGGCATCGGCACGCTGAAGAAGAAGTGGCTGGGCCATGCCAGGAGCGAAGCCGAGATCGCGTTGATGCGGACGCTGAAGGCCGCGCTCGACCCCGATCACCTGCTCAATCCCGGCAAGGTGATCTGAGACAGCAGATGCGATCGCTCAAGCTCGATACGCCGAAATCGCTGTCGCAGCGGGTGGTGCTGCGGCTGCGCCAGGCCATCATCGACGGCGAGTTCGCGCTCGGCGCCGCCATCTCCGAGGAGATGGTGGCGAATTCCTTCGGCGTCAGCCGCACGCCGGTGCGCGAGGCGATGGGCCAGTTGCAGGCGCAGGGGCTGGTCGTGATCCGGCCGCAGGTCGGCAGCTTCGTGTTCACGCCGAGCGCGGAGGACATCACTGCGCTCTGCACCTTCCGGATCGCGCTCGAGCCCAAGGCCGCCGAGCTCGCGTTTCGTCACGATCGCGACGGCGCAATTGCGACGATGAGCGAGGCAATCGCGGCGATGGAGCCGGCGATCGCGGCGAAGGACAACATCGCCTATGGCCGCGCCGATGCGAGCTTTCACGAAGGGTTGTTCGCGCATTGCGGCAACCGCTATCTCATCGAATCCTACCAGCTCGTCTCGGGCCGCGTCGCCGCGCTGCGCACCAACCTGACGTCGCCGATCGACGTGCGCACCCGCTCGTCCTTCGACGAGCATCGCAAGCTGCTCGATCTGTTCGCGCGCGGCGAGTTCGCGGCGTTCGAAGCGCTGATGACGACGCACATCACCAATTCCGGCCTGGCCTATGCCAAGGCCTTGAAAGTGGAGGCCTTGATAGTGGAGGCGCTGAAGGTGGACTGAGCGCTACTACCCCGCGTCCTTCGATCCCGGCCTGTCCAGAAAATCCAGCGCGGTGTTGATCTGTTCGAGCTGGTGCTCGATCTTGTCGCGATCGTCGACCGACTGCGCCTTCTCGAGCTGTTCCACAAGCTTCTGCTTCCGTGACAACAAGTTCTCTATGACCGTACTCACAAGTCCCCCATCGCCCCGAAACGAAGCGTCGAGGCAAAATCCGGTTACGGCACTGGCGCCGGGATGGTCGGGGCGCGCGCGAGCATGGCTCGCACCGGTCCCTTGATCAGAATGTTCGCGGAGGCGGTTGGTTCCTGCGGATGAACCACAACTCCGATCAATGGAACTATTTGCGCAGGCTCGCCCAGACCCCGCCGAGGATCAGCACACCGCCGAACAGATGGATCAGTTTTGGCGGTTCACCGAGAATTGCGAACGACAGAAGGGCGCTCGCGATCGGTCCGAGATAAAGCACAAGCGAGGTTCGGACCGAACCGAATTTGCCGCCGAGCCAGGCAAAGCCGGCATAGGCGAGCAGCCCGGGAACGATCCCGGCGAAGACGTAAGCCGACACCGCTTTCGTGCTGAAGACCTGCGCCGGCGTGGTCCACATCTCGATCAGCGCCTGCGGCAGCGAGAACAGCGCGCCGGCGCCTGCGAACAGGCTCATGCGCGCCAGCAGCGACGCCTTGGGCGCCGCGCGCGATTGCAGCAGCGTGTAGCCGGACCAGCCGAGCATCGCGATCACGACCAGGCCGTCGCCCGCTGCGGTCTCCAGTGCGAACAAGGTCTCCGGATGACCGCCGGAGATGATGAGCAAGGCGCCGGCGAGCGCAAGCGCCGTGCCGAGCCATTGCAGCGGGCCGACCTGCTCGATGCCGAGCACCGCAGAGATCATCAGCACCGTGACCGGCGACAGCGCCATGATCAACGCGATGTGGATCGCCGTCGTCGAGATGCCCGCGGCATAGACCGGGCCGCCGCAGAGGAACATGCCCATGAAGCCGGCGGCGAGGATCGGCCAGATGTTCTTGCCAAGTGGCACGCGGCCGGCGCGGATTTCGGCGAACGCGATCGGCGCGAGCCCGATGGCAACGATGCTCCAGCGGAAGAAGGCGAGCGCGAAGGGCGGGACGGAGCCCGCGAGGCCCCGCGCCAGAATCTGATTTGAGGCCTGCGCGGTGGCCACCAGGATGAAGCCGATCAGCGCAACCGCACCGAGCCAGGCCTCGGTGGACGGCGCCGCACCGGCGTCGTCACCGCCGTCGGAAATTTCCTTGCCCATGGAGCAATCGGATATCCGATGTCGGCCGCGGTGAGAACCCGGAAGACGGATCGCTCATATGCATATGCGGCACGCGCACTGTTCCGGGCGGCGAGGCGATGCTCGCCTTGCGCAAGGTCTGGATCGAGGCGGCGCTGCCGGGCTCGACGGTGACCAATCTCCGCCTCGTCGGGAATGCCGTGCGGATGGTCCGCCAGCATGGCGGCGAGCCGGCCACGACTGCCGAGGTCCGGCAAGGGTTCGCGAACGGTTAACGCACTCCCGCAAGCCGGATAGCCCCTGGCGGAACCGCAAATCTTCACGCGTCCGTCGGTTGTATTCGTACGCCCGGAGTCCTATGCGTAGGCGCCATGGACATCCAGATCATCACCGCCGAAAAGCCCCTGATGGCGCAGGCGCGCCCGCGCAAGCCGGCGCCGTTCCTTCCCATGAGCCGCGCCGAGATGGACGCGCTCGGCTGGGATGCCTGCGACATCGTGCTGGTGACAGGCGATGCCTATGTCGACCATCCGAGTTTTGGCATGGCCATCATCGGCCGGCTGCTGGAGGCGCAGGGCTTTCGGGTCGGCATCATCTCCCAGCCCGACTGGCATTCGGCCGATCCGTTCAAGGCGCTCGGCAAGCCAAAAGTGTTTTTCGGCGTCACCGGCGGCAACATGGACTCCATGGTGAACCGCTACACCGCGGACCGGCGCATCCGCAGCGACGACGCCTATACGGCCGGCGGCGAAGGCGGCAAGCGGCCGGACCGCTGCACCGTCGTCTACGCGCAGCGCTGCCGCGAGGCGTTCAAGGATGTCCCGATCGTGCTCGGCGGCATCGAGGCCTCGCTGCGCCGGATCGCACATTACGATTACTGGTCCGACAAGGTGCGCCGCTCGGTGCTGGCCGACGCCAAGGCGGACCTGCTGCTCTATGGCAATGCCGAGCGTGCCGTCGTCGAGGTGGCCAACCGTCTTGCCGCCGGCGAAGCACCGCGCGAGCTCAGCGACATCAGGGGCGTCGCGCTGTTCCGCCGCGTCCCGGAGGACTACAGCGAACTGCACGCCGACGATCTCGATTCCGCCGACGAGGGCGCAACGCGCCAGAAGGGTGCGACCGTCATCCGGCTGCCGGCGCTGGAGCAAGTCGAGCAGGACAAGGAAGCCTATGCGCGCGCCTCGCGCGTGCTGCATCGTGAAAGCAATCCCGGCAATGCCCGCCCGCTGGTGCAGCGTCACGGCGATCGCGATCTCTGGCTCAACCCGCCGCCGATCCCGCTGACCAGCGACGAGATGGACGCGGTCTACGACCTGCCCTATGCGCGCGCGCCGCATCCGTCCTATGGCGAAGCAAAAATCCCCGCCTGGGACATGATCAAGTTCTCGGTCACGATCATGCGCGGCTGCTTCGGCGGCTGCACCTTCTGCTCGATCACCGAGCACGAGGGCCGCATCATCCAGAACCGCTCGGAAGGCTCGATCCTGCGTGAGATCGAGAAGATCCGCGACAAGACGCCGGGCTTCACCGGCGTGATCTCCGACATCGGCGGCCCCACGGCCAACATGTACCGGATGGCGTGCAAGGATCCGAAGGTCGAGGCGGCGTGCCGGCGGCCGTCCTGCGTCTTCCCGGAGATCTGCCCGAACCTCAACACCTCGCATGACGATCTGATCCGGCTCTATCGCAAGGTGCGCGAGACCAAGGGCATCAAGAAGGTGATGGTCGCTTCGGGCGTGCGCTACGACCTCGCGGTCGAGAGCCCCGAATACATCAAGGAGCTCGTCACCCATCACGTCGGCGGCTATCTGAAGATCGCCCCTGAACATACCGAGCGCGGCCCGCTCGACAAGATGATGAAGCCGGGCATCGGCGCCTACAACCAGTTCAAGCGGATGTTCGATGCCGCGGCCGAGCAGGCCGGCAAGAAATATTACCTGATCCCCTATTTCATCGCGGCGCATCCGGGCACGACCGACGAGGACATGATGAACCTCGCGCTCTGGCTCAAGAAGAACCGCTATCGCGCCGATCAGGTGCAGACCTTCCTGCCCTCGCCGATGGCGACCGCAACCGCGATGTACCACACCGGCGTCAACCCGCTGCGCGGCGTACGCCGCGGCGGCAGCGACAAGGTCGAGGCGATCAAGGGCCTGCGCCAGCGAAGGCTGCACAAGGCCTTCCTGCGCTATCACGACCCCGACAATTGGCCGGTGCTCCGCGAGGCCTTGATCGAGATGGGCCGCCGCGACCTGATCGGCTCGCGTCCCGACCAGCTCGTGCCCGCGCATCAGCCGCCCGGCACCGGCAAGGCCGCCGGCACACGGCGACCGGTGCGCCCCGGCGGCAAGACGCAGCGGTTTACGACCAAGGGCCTGCGGGTGATGAAGTAGCGGCAGAGCCGGATGAGATCCGGTTCAGCCCGCGGCTGTTGTGTCCCCAAAGCAAAAATGTCGAAAACAACCCCATGCACAGTAGACGGCATGAGCGGGATCAATGGCTTAGGCGGTCTGCGGCGACGTTGACCCGTCGGGCAAAACGGGCGCGGGATGGCAACGCGCCCCTTACGCTCGCACCGAAACGGGTTGACCTCGGCGCCATCATGTAACATATGAAGTTACATGAAGCGAGACAGCCGATTATCAGGCGTGCTCCACGTCCTGCTGCACATGGCGCAGCAGCCTGGCCCGTTCACGTCCGAGACCCTGGCGAAGGCCATGGACACCAACCCGGTGGTGATCCGCCGCATCATGGCGGGCCTGCGCGACCTCGGTTACGTCCGCTCCGAGAAGGGGCACGGCGGCGGCTGGACGCTGGCTTGCGATCTGTCGAAGGTGACGCTGCGCGATGTCTACACCGCGCTCGGCAGCCCCTCGATTCTGGCCATGGGCAACCGGACCGAGGCGCCTGGCTGCCTGGTCGAGCAGGCCGTCAATGCCGCGCTCGATCAGGCCTTTGACGATGCAGAGGCGTTGTTGCTGTCGCGCTTTGCCGAAGTGTCGCTGGCGATGCTGAGCGACGATCTGCGCAAGCGCCTGGGTGCGCGAAAGCTTCACAGCATGAGCGCGCATCACGCGTGACCGACTCCCCTCAGCAGGACAACATCGTGACCGACATTCAAAACGCGTTCTCCGATCCGCAGATGGTGGCGAAGTACACCGAAGGGCCGCCACGGTTTGTTCCCGGCTACAATTCGATGCTGTCCATGGCGGCGATCCTTTTGGGCGAGCGTGCGCGTGAAGATGCGCGAATACTTGTTCTTGGCGCCGGCGGCGGCCTGGAGCTGAATGCCTTTGCGCAAGCGCAGCCGCGCTGGACCTTTGATGGCGTGGACCCGTCCGCGGCGATGCTGAATCTCGCGAAGCAGACGCTGGGCCCGCTCGTGTCGCGCGCGCATCTGCATCAAGGCTATATCGACGATGCGCCGGAGGGGCCGTTCGACGGCGCGACGTGCCTGTTGACCCTGCATTTCGTCGATGTCGAGGAACGGCTGCGAATAGCGTCCGAAATCCGCCGCCGCCTCAAGCCCGGCGCGCCGTTCGTCGCGGCCCATTTCAGCATCCCCGGCAACGACGATGAACGGCCGCTTTGGCTCTCGCGCTATTCGGCCTTTCTCGCCGCAGCCGGAGTCGAGCCCGACAAGGCGGCCGCCGCGCGAAAGGCGGTCGACGGCCAGTTGAGCATTCTGGCACCAGAGCAGGACGTCGTGATCTTGCGCGACGCAGGCTTCTCCGACCCGACCCTGTTCTATACCGGCTTCACGTTCCGCGGCTGGGTGGCCTACGCCTGAGACGTCACGGCCTCGTCGACACGTCGCCATGAAAAAGCCAGGCAGGGCCTGCCTCTCGCGCTACTCCGCAAGCCGCGCGAGCGGGCCCGCGGCCGCCTTCTGTTCACCCAGCGCTTGGCCCTGGGCCATGCGTTGGCGGATCATTGCGACAACCGGGCCTACCTGCTCGAAAGCCCGGTCGTGGGCGTCGTCGCCGGCGACCGCCAGTTTCGTCAGGTCGTAGACGTCGATCCGGTCGCGCGCGAGCTCAGTTCGATAAGGCTCCTGGGTCGGGTCGATATCGCCCAGGCGGGCGACGTCTCCCCAGATCGTCTTCGACAGCGAGAGCGCGCCGTCGTCACGCGAGACGAACAACGAGATGGGGGGCCGCGCGCCGCTCATCCGGTTCAGTTGCGAGCGGAAGACATCGACATCCACGTCGGGTGCCACCAGCATCACATTCTTCAGCTTGCTGCGCTTCGACGCGACAGCCGGGGCGCGGATCGCCCGCGTTCGCAGTGCTTCCAGTGCGATCCAATTGCCCATCGAATGAGCCAGAAGATAAACTTCGCCGACGGCAGGCGAGGCGTCGAGCGTGCTCAACAGATTGTCGAGCGCGTCACGCGAAAAATTGGCACTTTCCCGGTCATAGGTATACGCGCGCAGCCTCAGCTCGCCGCGCGATGGCCAGGTGAAAAGCACGGGAACGACCGGCACTTTGGAGTCGTGCACGATCTGCGCGAAGCGATAGACCGCATCATCGAAGCGGTTGTTGAAGCCGTGGACGAAGACAAGCACCTTGTTGCGACCGGACTGCTTCATCGCCGCGGCGACAGACGCAGCGAAATGCGTCTTGTCGAGATAGTCGGCCGACACAGTCGTGAAATCCCGTTGGGGGTCGCCGGGCAGGCTCGCGGGCCACTGCACTTCGCCGATCTTCCGCGCGGCATCTGGCGGGATCGAGACAGTCACCTCGGCAAAGGACAACTCGTCCGAACGGTCCCCGCTGAACATCTCACCGGGATCGACGTCGGATCGCTTGCGATTGGTGACGACGTAGATCGGGACATTTGTATTTCCGGGGGCGACCTGCGCTGTCGGAACAAGCACGCCCTGCGACGGACGTCCTGCACAGCCGCCCAGGACTGCTGCGATCGACAAAGCCAACAAAACTGCTGGAGCACTGATGCGACTCGTCCGGACCACCGGCAACACTCACAACTGGACGCAAGAGCGCGATAACTCACCATCCGGGCAACGGAAGGGGCACCGGATATCGACCAGTCTATGCCGGCTGAGCGTGCCTGGATGTCACGGCGCGGCAACACCCAGCCGGCGACAACTGCGGAACCCGGTCTTGCAGACCATGGTCGAGTGAAATGTTTAAGAGGGAGATGTCGAGCATCTCACGTGGCACAAATTGCATATGCGTTGCCGTTGTTGGCGGCGGCCTTGCTTTGGCGGTCGTCAGAGCGCCTTGACGTGCTTGGAGAAGATGCGGAGCCGCTCGCGCTGCCGCCTGCCCTGCTGTTCGAAAGCGTATGATGCAAGGCGCTCGACCGCGTCGCGGAGACACCTGAATTGGGTCTCCCTTTCGTCGGGACGCGTGCCCTTCGAGCCGTGAAGGTCGTCCAGCGCGACGCTGCTTATCTCGCAGTCGACGATGCTGGCGCCATACGTCATCGTAAACAGAAACGCCATCCGCTCCGTGTCGTAGCCAAGAATCTGGCCGCGCGTCAGAAGCGCTGCGTTTTCCGCTGGGAATACTCTCGGTGGACGCGGCAATTGTCAGCCTACGGCTTCGCCGGTGTCGCACGGCGGCACCTCCGCCAGGCGGCTCGCCTGCGAAGCAAAATCGTTGAACGCTGCGACTGCGTCGCTCATGTTGTGGCATCCGCGGCTGTCGCGCGAGGCGTGAACGCGAAGATCGAACAGCTCCATCCAGAACAGGGGCGCCGCAGCTGAACCGGTTTCAAGCGTTTCGAACATGTTGATCTCGCAATCGCCAACGCGCTCAAGCGCAACCGTCCGTGGGCCATGAGCGATATGAGGAATTCCGAGCAATTTTCCGTAACTTCGCAATATCTTCACGTTTATAGGCGGCGCGCCATCGCAGCTGGACATCAAGGCCTTCGGGCTTTTTCGGGGTGGGTTCGCCCCCGAGTACAGACGACGCACCTAGGGGGACAGATCGCCGATTTAAGTCACATGACACCCGGTTTCTTGTTATCGTGAGCCAATAACTTGATTTTCTATGCCGCGATCCCGATGCGCGAGCCGAGAACTCAAGGCCGCAGCGGCAACGACGAAAGGGTTCGATGTGGCTGCTGCCCGTTCGCCCCAATTGCAAGCCATGCCCAGTGCGACCGGCGGCATCGCCCGCCTGGTGTGGGCCCGCCTGCGCGAAGCCGGCATTCAGGCGGACGGCTTGCTGTCCAAGGCCAGATTGACCCTCGAGCAGATCCAAGACCGCAAGGCGCGGCTGAGCGTTGAAAGCCAGATCAAGTTTCTGGAGCTTGGTGCCGAGGCGCTGCACGACGACGCCCTGGGATTTCACCTGGCACGGGACTTCGACCTTCGTGAGATCGGCCTGCTCTACTATGTCGCGGCCTCATCCGGGACAGTCGCTGAAGCCTTGTCAAAGACGGAGCGCTATTGCCGCCTCGCGAACGAGGGAATTTCACTGCGATTTGCCGCGAAGGACATGGCGATTGCGTTGAGCTATGTCGGCGTGGAACGGCGGTCAGATCGGCACCAGATCGAATTCTGGGTGACCTCTATCATTCGAATCAACCGCGCACTGACCAACCGCCGCGTGGTGCCAAGCCGTGTCAAAGTCGCCCATCGCCGTCGAGCGATGCCCGCGGAGGTCAGGTCGTTCCTTGGTTGCGAGATCGAGTTCGGATCAGACGTCGATGAGATCGCCTTCCCTCAGTCCGTGGGACAGATGCCCATCGAAAGTGCCGATCACCACTTGAACGATCTGCTGGTGACCTTCTGCGAGGAGGCGCTTGCACATCGGAAGCCTGGGGGAGTTTCGCTCAGATCGAGCGTCGAGAATGCCATCGCGCCACTGCTTCCCCATCGCGAGGCACGGGCTGAGGAGATCGCGCGCCGGCTCGGCATGAGCCACCGCACGTTGGCGCGGCGCCTCGCGTCGGAAGGACTGACCTTCACCGGCATTATGGACGAGCTGAAAATCGACCTCGCCAAAAGCTATTTGAAAAAGGACGAGTTGCCGATTTCGCAAACCGCCTGGCTGCTCGGCTATGGCGAAGTCAGCGCATTCACCCACGCCTTCAGGCGCTGGACCGGAATGACGCCACGACAATGGCGTGCCGCGGACGATCCCAAGCGCGCCGACAACGTCAACGATACGCCCCCTCGCGCAAAGAACGCCAGGGCAAGCTAGTCCCGGCGGTAACGCCAAAGCGCCCCGATGCAGCCAGGAAAACACCAGATCCGCTCAAGCCGCGGACCGCTGCAACCCTCACCGATCCACCGGCACGCCCGGCCCGAGATGATACCGGCTGGAAAAGAACACCAGCGGCGTGGTGTCGCGATAGTCGCAGCTCGAAACTTCGGCGATGATCAGCGTGTGGTCTCTGACATCGACGTGGCGTGTGACCTCGCAGGCGAACCAGGCCATGCAGCCGGAGAGACGCGGCAGGCCGTCGACGATGTCGTAATCAGGAGCAGCGCCGGTGTTCGGCTGGCTCGCGAAGTGCCGCGACAGGTCCCGGCCATGCTCGGGCAGGACGTTGACGCAGTAGCGTCCAGTCGCCGAGATCGCCCGGTGCATGCGTCCCGGCATGACCGACACCAGCACGGTCGGCGGGGACAAGCTGACGGTGACAAAGCTGTTCGCGGTCATGCCGCAGACGCGGCCGTGCTCGTCCAGCGCGGTCAGCACCGCGACGCCGGTCGCAAAGCGCGACGCGGCTTCGCGGAATGACGCCGGATTGGCGCGCTGCACCTCAGCCTCCGCTCGCATCGGGCCTCACGCAATCGCCCTGACCGGCTCAGGCGGCGCCGACATGCGCTCGATCCAGGCCTGGATGCGCTGCGGCGTGCAGATGCGATCCCACTGCCGGTCCGGGTAGTTGAAATTCTCGGTGAACTCGTTGGCCAGCGCCGGGTTCTGGCTCATCGCGCCGATCAGCATGCCCAGCGCTTCCGTCGGCGGCTGCAGCATCACATTGGTCCAGCGCGATGCCGCCAGCACGCGATCCTGTCGCTTCAGCTCGATCTTCTCGCACAGGCGCACGTCGAGCGCGTCGGCGTTGACGATCTCCTCGCCGAGCACGAAGGCCGCATAGGACGCGATATTGGCGCCCTGGCCCATCATGGGATCGACGATCGCATGGACGTCGCCGAGCGCGATCGCGCATTTGCCGTCGTCGAACTCGACCACAGTGTTGCGCACCGTCGGGACCACGCCGCCTTGCAGCAGGTCCTGCGGCTGCGCGAGATCGAACCGCGCGGTGTCGATGCGGTCGTAGGTCGTCGGGTGGTGCTTCTCGAGCTTGCCCAGCAGCACCTTCAAGAAGTGCTTCGGGTTGTCGTCGTAGCTGAGCGTGGCCAGTTCCTCCATGTCGCCGCCCGGCACATTCTCCATCAACAGCGCGTTGGCGACACCGCCGAACGTAATGGTCGGGATCACGATCATCTCGCCATGGCTTGGAGACACCGAGAGCGTGACGTTCATGGGATCGGGCTGCCGCACGCCGGTGTAAAGCCCGACGCACAGCCGCCGTTGCGGCTGCGAATAGGGCGTGTGCTCCGGCCGGTAAGTGAAGAGCTGGCCCAGCGGGCCCTTCCCGGTCGAGACGACCAGGAGATCGAAGCGGGCGACCAGCGGACGAATGTCGCGCTCTTCGATGCGGCGGTATTCGATCTTGCCGCCGCGGCTGACAAAATCCTGCATCAGGGCAGGAAGATAGATCCGATAGTCGACGGCGCGGCTCGGCTTCGAGAAATCACCGCGAAAACTCAGCGGCTGCGGAAAATTGAAGACGTGGTCGTGGTAGTAATAATGGTCCTTCGGATCGCTCCAATGATTGACGCCGAGATAGTCCTCGCGCGCGATCGTCACGTGGTGATGCGCGACGGTGTTGAGCAGGCGGATGTTCTTGTATTCCTCGGGCGGTCGATCCGTGATGATTGTCGCGTCCACGCCTGCTTCTGCAGGTAAAGCGCGAGATGCAGGCCGGCGATGCCGGCGCCGACAATTCCGATATGGCGTGCCAATTTCGTCTCCTCCCCTGTGAATGCTTGTTTTGAGGGAGCCTAGCGACCCGCCGAGTTCCGCACCACGGAATAAATGGGATATAATTTATTCCAGATCGGAATGAATTATGGACCGGATCGATTGCCTGCGCGCTTTCGTTCGCGCCCTGGAGGGCGGCAGCTTCTCGGCTGCGGCCAAGGAGCTCGGGATCGGCCAGCCCGCGATCAGCAAGCGCATTGCGATGCTTGAAAGCGAATTCGGCACGCAGCTGTTTTCGCGCACGACGCGCACGCTGAAGCCGACGGCCGAAGCGCACCGGATCTACGATCTCGCGCGGCAGATCCTCGACAGCTTCGACATGGCGCGGTCGAGTGTCGAACAGGCCGCACCCCGCCCCACCGGCACGCTCCGGATCGGCGTGCCGTCGTCGTTCGGACGGCGCTACGTGATGCCCGTCATCGCCGAGTACGTTCGGAATTATCCGGAAGTGCGGGTCGACATCCGCTTCAGCGAGCGGTTCGTCAATCTGGTGGAAGAAGGCATCGAGCTGGCGCTGCGCATTGGAAACCTGGAGGCGAGCACGCTGGTCGCCCGCCGGCTCGGGACCGTGCAGCGCCATCTGGTCGCGACCCCCACCTATCTGCACGGCCGCCCGCTGCCGAGGACACCTGACGATCTCAGCTCGCACCAGTGCATCGTCTATTCACGGATGTCGCCGGCGCACCAATGGGCCTTCGAATCCGAGCACGGCCGTCATGTCGCATCGATCAACGGACCCATTCACGTCGACGATGCCGATGCGATGCAGGAGGCGACGATGCAGCATCTCGGCATCGCGATCCTGCCCGAGTGGAATGCCGCGGAGGGCCTTCGCAGCGGCGAGCTCGAACATGTGCTTCCGGACTACACCATCGCCGCGCTGCCCCTGCATGCGGTCTATCCGGAGACGCAGTGGATGTCGCTGCGCGCGCGAACCTTCCTGGATCTCCTGGTCGAACGGGCCGAGCATTTCGCGCCAGCCCCGTCGCATACCCCCGTCGCCAGAGCAGGCGGTTGACGCCGCCCCTGCCATCATTAAATGACGCCCATGAAAAAGATCGGATTTCTGTCCTTCGGACACTGGACGCCCTCGCCGCAATCGCAGACCCGCTCGGCGGCGGACACGCTGCTGCAATCCATCGAGCTGGCCGTCGCGGCGGAACAGCTCGGCGCGGATGGCGCCTATTTCCGCGTGCATCACTTCGCGCGCCAGCTGGCCTCGCCCTTCCCGCTACTCGCCGCCGTCGGCGCGAGAACCAGCACAATCGAGATCGGCACGGCCGTGATCGACATGCGCTACGAAAACCCGCTTTACATGATCGAGGATGCGGGTAGCGCCGATCTCATCGCCGGCGGGAGGCTCCAGCTCGGCATCAGCCGCGGCTCGCCGGAGCAGGTGATCGACGGCTGGCGCTACTTTGGTTATCGCCCGGCTGACGGCCAGAGCGATGCCGACATGGGCCGGCGCCACGCGGAGGTCTTTCTGGACCTGTTGCGCGGCGAAGGTTTTGCCGAGCCCAATCCGCAGCCGATGTTTCCCAATCCGCCGGGACTGCTGCGCCTCGAACCACATGCGGCAGGCCTGCGCGAACGCATCTGGTGGGGCGCCGGCTCGAACGCGACCGCGGTGTGGGCGGCGAAGCTCGGCATGAATCTGCAGAGCTCGACGCTGAAGAACGACGAGACCGGCGAAGCTTTTCATGTGCAGCAGGCGGCGCAAATCCGTAGCTATCGCGCCGCGTGGACGGAGGCAGGCCACACCCGTGAGCCCCGCGTGTCCGTCAGCCGCAGCATCTTCGCGCTGATGAACGATCGCGACCGCGCCTATTTCGGCGGGGAGCGCGGAGGCGAAGACCAGATCGGCTTCATCGACCCGCAAACGCGCGCGATCTTCGGCCGGAGTTATGCGGCCGAGCCGGACGCACTGATCGAGCAGCTCAAGCAGGACGAGGCGGTTGCCGAAGCCGATACGCTTCTGCTGACGATCCCGAACCAGCTCGGTGTCGACTATTGCGCCCATGCGATCGAGGCGATCTTGAAGCACGTCGCGCCGGCGCTTGGCTGGCGGTGAGACCGTCGACCGGTTCACTGAGAAAGTCAGGCCGTCTCTTGCTGACCCCTGATCTTCTCAAGCCAAGCTGTCAAACGCGGATGTCTCGTATATCGGCCCTCCAGGCCCGCCAGTTCCTGCTGAAAGACCGGCAGCGAGAGCAGCCGTTCGATATCGGGCTCCCTGATCTTCCAGATCGCCGGCGGAAAGAAGCCATGCACCTTGAGTTCGTAGAGCTCGAAGATCGAATGAATGATCTCGTGTACCGCCCGGCGCTCTTCCGGTGTGATCTCAATGTCGCCGGCAGCCCCTCGCTCGAGGAATGCCGCGACCGGAAGGCGGCGTCGCAGGTCGGAGACCCGGTCGGAATATCGAAGGAAGATGTCCGCGCCCAGACGCCGATTGTTGGTGTGTAGCGCCGCATAGATCGCAGCCATGCCAACGATGATCGATCCGAGCGTCACGAATCTGAGAATATGGTCGAGCACGCGTCTCCTCCTTGCGCAGGGCACCGGAGTGACAGAGATAAACCAGACCGTGGGCCGATAAAATGGGGCGGCGGAGACTGACGGACGCCCCACATCTGACATTTGTCAGATGCGCGGAGGATGAAGTCCCGTGAATTCGTGGTGATGTCAGTCCCGCGCCCGGGCCTACCCCGTCTTCGTCCCCGTGACCACGGCGAGCGCCTCGACGAGGCGGTCGAGATCGGCCTCCTCGGTAAAGAGCGCCGGCGTCACACGGATGCATTGGCCCTTGGCAACGCCGGCCCGGCGCACCGTCATGACCTTGTGGCTGTCCCTCAGCTTCACGACGATAGCGTCGTTGTCCGCCTTGCTGGTCTTTCCGGCGAGACGGAAGGACGTGATCGCGCCATATGAGCCGACCTCATCCGGCGTCAGGATCTCGATGTCCTTGAATCCGCGGGCGCGGCTCACCCAGTAATCACGCAAATAGCGGAGGCGGGCTTGCTTTGCCGCCGCGCCGATCTGCTGATGGAGCGCCACGGCCGCGGGCACCGTCAGGACCGTCGCGAAATTGACCGTGCCGGTATGAACCCGCGAGCGGATATCGGTCTCCGCAAAGTCCTCGTCGCCCATGTCGCGGTCGATGTCGGCGAGACGGTCCTTCCTGATGTAGAGGAAGCCCACGCCGAGCGGCGCGCCGATCCATTTGTGCAGGTTGAAGCCGACGAAATCGACCTCGAGCTCGCCCACCCTGAAGTCGATCTGCCCCCAGGAATGGGCGGCGTCGACGATTGTGTCGATGCCCTTGGCCCTGGCCATGCGGGCGATCTCGGCGACCGGCATGACGAGGCCGGTGCGGTGGCTGACATGGGTGAGGAGGAGGAGCCTGGTCCTGGGATTCGCCTCGAGGGCACGGGCATAGGCGTCGAGCACGGCCTGGCGGGTGGCTGGCTCCGGCACATCGAACCTGACCACGTCGACACCGCGACGCGCCTTAAGCGCGTTCATCGCGTACTGCATCGAATCGTAGTCGAGGTCGGCGTAGAGCACGCTGTCGCCCGGCTTCAGCTTGTTGTAGCCGCCGATCAGGAGCTGCAGCGCTTCGGTCGCGCCGCGAGTGAGCGCGATCTCCTCGGGCGCCGCGCCGACCGCCTGGGCCACCTTGATGCGCACGGCCTCGAAATCCGCACCCGCGCGCTGCCGCGCGTAGTAGGTGTTCTGATAGTTGACCATGTCGGTCTGGCGAATGAACTCGCGCCTCACCGGCTCGGCCATGATGCCCCAAAAGCCGTTCTCCAGATTGACGACATCCGGCGTCACTGAATAGAGCGCCTTCACCGCCGTCCAATAGGCATTGTCGGTCGCGATGGCGGCCGCCGCGCCGCTCGGCTGCGCCGGCAGACCATCGGCTGCCATGGCCGGTGCCGCCAGGGACGTGACGGCTGCGGCCGCGAGGCCCTTCAGGATCGACCGGCGGTCGGACGACATTGTCTCATTCAGATGCATATCAGCCCCCACGATGCGCGGCCAAGGGAGCAGCGATCCATAGAGCGCGCATGACGAAGCGATGACAGTTCGATGATGCCCGGCGCGCCCGGTTACATCCCGGTCATTGCGCCGCCGATCATCCCTGCGCCGATGTCACCGGCCATTGCGAGACGTCCGCCATCGCAAGCAATTCCAGCTTCGCGGATGATTTTTCCAGCAACCCGGCTTGCGCAAGGCGCCGGGGATCATTGCGATAGTCTTGAAAGTCCGCATCGGATGCGAAGCTGACGATGTGCACCTCGATCGTGCCATCCGGATTTCGAAGACGACGCTCCACACGCCCGTTGAACGAAGGGAGTAGCGGCAGGACGGCATCCTCGTAGGCGCGGAAGGCCTCGATACCCTCGGGCGGTATGCGGGCAATGAGCACCAGCGTTACGGAGTGAGCTTGACAGGTCATCGCCGCAATCCCGAGCCGAGATAGTCGTGCATTGGAGACGCTGCATCCTGCGGGCGCCGCCTCGCGGCGTCAATGACGGCTCGAATGCAGGCGGATACCTTCGAGATGCCCGCTTCGGGCGGGCTCCTGGGGATGAGGACCTGCTTCGGGTCGAAGCGCGGTCGCCTCGCGCGATCTCAGAACAAGGCGGCGTTGAGGGCCTGTCCGTAGATCATCGCGGCCACGAGAGAGAGCAGCAAGCCCGCGCCCGAGAAGATCACGAGCACCTTTACGGTTTCGACATCAACGTTGGTTCTCGTCGCGCGGGATATCGCCTTTGCCAGTGCAGCCATCATCGCCAGCTCCGAACCGGGCCGCGCGGAGGCGGGCCCTAGTTCATCTAGCGTCATTGGGCGCGTTTGCGTGTGAAGCAGATTACAGGTGCGCTTGCGCGCTGCGCCTCAGGCATGAGCCGCAGCCTTGCCAGCGGTCGGCATCGTCAAACCGCCCGGCTCAACGCGCTGCCCTCAGGGTGAGGCGCCACTGAACCCGCCGGCGCGTGATTGACGACGAGACCGGTCGGCACGGTGCCATATCTCGACAGCGCAGCGGTCACCCGCCGCATCGCCGCCGAACCGAGCTCGCCGGCGCGCACCACCGGGATGATCAGATCCGCGTGCGCGGCCAGCGCGATGGCGTCGGGCTGAAGTGCGAGATTGCTCGCATGGACGACGATCAGATCGAACTCCGAGCGAATATCGTCCTCGGGCCGCGCATCGGCTTTTCTGCCGGCGCTCAACAGCTCGTCGATCGACTGCAGCCCCGCCGTGGTGGAGCCGTCCTGCCATTCGGTTACCGGAGGCTGGTGACCTGCGAATTCCGGCTGGAGCCGGATCAGCACGCTCATCATGCCCCGATTCACCGCCGCGCGATTGAGCGAGCGCGCAACGGTGTTACCGCCGGCGCCTTTGCCGACCGACAACACGAGGGCGACCTTGCAGCCGCGCACCGGCGCGCGATCGATCCGCTCGAGAAGCGGACGCAGATACGCGCCGAGGTCGAGCTCGGCCGAGGCAGTGATCGGCCTTTGCCACACGGTGTTGGCCACGGCGCCAGGCGCCAGATCGGGAATGCGGGCCCAGACAGGCAGGTTCGGCATCGCCTCGGGCTGGCGCGCGGCCGGGCCCGGTCGCTGGACTTGCGTCTCCGCCGCTTCAGCACGCGCAAGAGTCTGAGCAGGAGTTTGAGCAGGAGCCTCGGCAGGCGCAGGCCCGTCGGACATGCTTCCCATCGCCGCAACGGCCGCCGTCGAGGTCAGGATCGAGCCGATCGCGAGCGCCGCGAGCAGCAAGGCGAGGGGCGGACGCGTCGAGCGCATCGGCGGAATGGCGAGCGAGGCGATCTTGGTCTGGGAGCTCTGCAGCTGGCGCTGCTCGTTGGTCGTCTTGAACCGCGACAGGAACTGCTCGTAGATGTTCTTGTTGGCATCGGCGTCACGCTGCAGCTCCTGCAGCTTCACGAGCGCCTGGCCGTCGACCAGCATCTGCGTCTCGACCGCCCTGAGCTGCTTTTCCAGCGCGTTCTGCTGCTCCAGCTGGGCCTCGTATTCGGACTTCACCGTGTCGATGTTCTTCTTCCGCTCGACCTCGATCTGCCTGTTGATGTCAGCCAGCTGGCTGTAGGAGATCGCGAGGTCGGGATGGCGGTCGCCGTACACCGCTTTCTTCTGCGCGATCTGATCGTTCAGGGTCGAGCGCTGCGCGCGCAGCATGCTCAGAAGGTCCTGCTTCACCGGACCTTCGACATTGGCCTTGAGATCGCGTTGCACCTGCTCGTAACGCGCCTTGGCTTCCTCGGTACGCGCGCGAGCGGCGGAGACCTGCTGATTGAGATCGGTCACCCGCAATTGCTGGGTCGTGGAATCCTTGCCGGCATTGAGGATCTTGTGCTCGAACCTGAAGGCGGCAACGGCATCTTCTGATACGCGCAGGCGCTCGTTCAATGCCTTCAGCCGGTCCTTGAGCCAGTCGGCCGCCTCGTCCGTCGCCTCGGTGCGGACACGGCCTTGGCTCGCGACGAACGCCTCGGCGATGGCATTGGCGTAATGCGCGGCCCGTTCCGCATTGTTCGAGGTGAATGAAATCGCAATGACGTAGGTCAGTCCGCGGCGCGAGATATCGAGACGGTTGCGAAATTTTTCGAGCAGGCGCGTCATGTCGGTGTAACCGCCCGCGATGTCCGCGTCGTCGGCGATCTTGAGCTGCTCGATCAGGGGGCGGAGAAAGCCGTCCGATTTGGCGATCTCGATCTGGCTTTGGAGTGCCGCGGCATCCTGGCCGATGCCCGGCAGCACGTCCTGCTCCGAGGTGACGCGCAGCTCGCGGGGATCGACGACGACCAGGGCTGTCGCGGCATATCGAACCGGCAAGACCATCAGGACAATGACGCCCAGGGCGAACAGCGCCAGCGCCAGCGTCAGGATGCGCCGGCCATTCTCGCGCAGGAAAGAGAGCGCACCGGTGACGGTCAGCGATCCCTTGATCAGCGCAGGAGCAGCGCTGTCAGGCTTCGCCGTCGCAGCCCGCGGCGCTTCCCACGAAGCCGCAGGCTCCGTCGGGGCGATGCTTCGCGGAGATGCGCTTCGACCGAACGCCATAGGATTGGACTCGAAATCAACTGACAGCCCCGGTTCAGAGGCTGGCTACACCGTAAATATCCATGGTTAACCGGCGGTTACGGCTGCCGCGCCGTGGTCGATGAACAATCTGTTAACGCGCGCGCCGATGCGCCGCGCGGCATCGGCGCGTGCGGTTGATCCGGGCTGGCGCGACCACCACGACGTCGATCAACGCCCCGCTGCGGCGGTTCGAGGCGATCATTTCGTCGTCGGCATTGCATTCCTCCCGACGACATTCGAGGTGTCGACGCCGCCTCACCAGGAGGCGGGAACATGGAAAATGGTGGTCGATGGCGTGGAGCTGACCCGCAATCACTAGAGCCGCTGCAGCGCAATCGGAACGGTGCTCCAGCGCGCCATTGAGAATAAAAACACGAGCTCATACACAATTGAAATTGCTCGTAATTTTCTCACCTCGATGATTCGGCGGCCTCGCCAGCCACTGTCGGAAATTCCGGCACGCCTCACAACAGCGTGCGCCTTTCGCTCCGGGATCGTAGTATTGTCGTCGGAAGCTGCCGACGCACGAGACCGGGGATCTTGCCTATCCACGCGATCGCGGCGCTCGACGAGATGCACTCCAGAATTAGGCTGAGGATCGCGACTGCGGTCGGACGGCGCGGCAAATGGAGGACATGATGGCGTGGCGTGACGACAAGGCCCGGGCAACCTTGATCCGCGATGCAGCAGGCAGCGTGCCGCCGGGCAAGAGCCCGCGGGCCTTTGCCGAGCCCTTGTTCGGCTACAGCAATATCGAGGATCTCGACAATTACGACGCCGCCTCGCTCGCCGTCCTGGCGGAGCAAGCCTGGGAGCATGTGCAGCGGCGCACGTCGGGCAGCGCCGATATCCGCGTGGTCAATCCGACGTTGCCGAACGGGCGCGAGATTTCCGTGCTCGAGATTCTCAACGACAACATGCCTTTCCTGTACGACTCCACGATGGCGGAGCTCGCCGAGCAGGGCATCGAAGTCACCCTCGTCGCCCACCCGATCATCGCCGTGGAGCGCGATGCCGAGGGCAAGCTGCTGCGGTTCTACGGCGAGGCACTGCCGGAGGGCGCAAGAGGCGCGCGCGAAAGCCTGATCCACCTCCACATCACCCGCCTGGACGCCGACGCCGATCGCCAGAAGCTGATCGACGGACTGACCAGGGCGTTGAACAACGTCCGCGCCTGCGTCACCGACTGGCGCGCCATGCGTGACCGCGTCGAGGAAGCAATCAAGACGTTCGCTTCCAATCCGCCGCCGCTGCCGATCGACGAGGTCGCCGAGGCCAGTCAGTTCCTGCAATGGCTCTGCGCGGACAATTTCACTTTCCTCGGCGTGCGCGAATATCGCTTCTCGCCCGACAGCGATGCGTCCGACGACATCACCAGCGGCGAAGGCCTCGGCATCCTGCGCGATCCCGACGTGAAGGTCCTGCGACGCGGCAACGAAATGGTGGTGATGACGTCGGAAATCCGCGAGTTCATGCACGAGCCGACCCTGCTGATCGTCATCAAGGCCAATGTCTCAAGCCTCGTCCATCGGCGCATCCGGATGGATTATGTGGGGATCAAGCTCTATGCACCCGACGGCCGGCTCGAGGGCGAATTGCGCGTCGTCGGCCTGTTTACCTCCGGCGCCTATACCCGCTCGGTGCGGCAGATCCCTTATGTGCGCCACAAGGTTTCGCGGGTGCTGCAGCGCGCCGGCTTCGACCCGAACGGCCATTCGGGCAAGGCGCTCATGCATATCCTGGAAGATTATCCGCGTGACGAGCTGTTCCAGATCGACGTCGACACGCTCTACAATTTCGTCATCGAGGTCCTGATCCTCTACGAGCGCCCGCGCGTCCGGGCGCTGGCGCGGGTCGACAAGTTCGATCGCTTCGTCTCCATTCTCACCTTCATTCCGCGCGACAAATACGACACCGACGTCCGCACGCGGGTCGGAGCCTTCCTGTCGCAGGTCTACAAGGGGACCCTGTCGGCGTCCTACGTATCGTTCCCTGAGGGCGCACTTGCGCGCGTCCACTTCATCATCGGGCGCTATGAAGGCAAAACGCCCGTCGTCGAGCGCGCCGCGCTCGAAGCCGGCATCAGCGCCATTGCCGCGACCTGGACCGACAAGCTGAAGGCCGCGCTCACCGCGTCGACCGACGGCATGCGGGCGCGCATGATCGCCAATCGTTATGCCCAGGCCTTTAGCGGCGGCTATACCGAGGTTTTCACGGCGGAGCAGGCCATCGCCGACATCGCCACCATCGAAAGGCTGACGCCGGCCCGCCCGGTGACGATTTCGGTGCACCGCGACAAGGGCGAGGACGATCCCAGGCGCTTCGGCCTGAAGGTGTTCTCCGACGCCGCACCGCTATCGCTGTCCTATCGCGTGCCGGTGATCGAAAATCACGGCCTGCGCGTGGTCGACGAACGCACCTATCAGATCGTGCCCGGCAACAGGCCGGAGCCGGTCTGGCTGCATGAGATGACGATCGAGACCAGCGACGGCCAGCCGATCGAGATCAATCCGGAATTCAGCCATCGCCTGGAAGCCTCGATCATGGCGGTGGTCACAGATCGCGCCGAATCCGACGGATACAACGCCCTGATCCTGCGCACCGCGCTGGGCTGGCGCGAGGTCTCGACGATCCGGGCGCTGTCGCGCTATCTGCACCAGATCCGCGCTCCGTTCACCCAGGATTACATGTGGGAGACCTTGCGCAAGAACGCCGCGATCACGGCCACCCTCGTCGCACTGTTCCAGACCCGCCTCGATCCACGCCTCGTGCTTACCGATCGCGAGCGTTCGGCGCGCGAGACGGCACTCCTTGCCGAGATCGAGGAGCAGCTCAAATCCGTCGCCTCGCTCGATGAAGACCGCATCCTGCGCCGCTTCACCAATCTGGTGCAGTCAACCATCCGCACCAATCTGTGGCAGATCGGCGACGATGGACATCCGCGTCCGGTCATCTCCTTCAAGTTCGACGCGCGGCGGATCGACGATTTGCCGGCGCCGCGGCCTCTCTACGAGATCTTCGTCTCCTCGCCGCGGGTCGAAGGCATTCACCTGCGCTTCGGCAAGGTCGCGCGCGGCGGCTTGCGCTGGTCCGACCGGCCGCAGGATTTCCGCACCGAGATCCTGGGTCTCGTGAAGGCGCAGCAGGTCAAGAACGCCGTGATCGTGCCGGTCGGCGCCAAGGGCGGTTTCGTGCCCAAGCGGCTGCCGCCGCCGTCCAATCGCGACGCCTGGCTCGCGGAAGGCACCGAGGCCTATCGCATCTTCGTGCGCTCGCTGCTCGAGCTCACCGACAATCTCGACGGCGACGCCGTCGTGCCGCCCGATTCCACTGTGCGCCATGACGGCGACGACCCCTACCTCGTGGTCGCCGCCGACAAGGGCACCGCCACCTTCTCCGATGTCGCCAACGCGATCTCGGCCGAGAAGAACCATTGGCTCGGCGACGCCTTCGCCTCCGGCGGCAGCCAGGGCTACGACCACAAGAAGATGGGGATCACGGCGCGCGGCGCCTGGGAGGCGGTCAAGCGCCACTTCCGCGAGCTCGGCACCGACATTCAGACCATGCCGTTCACGGCTGCCGGCGTCGGCGACATGTCCGGCGACGTCTTCGGCAATGGCATGCTGCTCTCGCCGGCGACAAGGCTCGTGGCGGCGTTCGATCACCGCGACATCTTCATCGATCCCTCCCCCGACCCTTCGACCAGCTTCGCCGAGCGCAAGCGTCTGTTCGACCTGCCGCGATCGAGCTGGCAGGACTACAACAAGTCGCTGATCTCGCAGGGCGGCGGCGTGTTCTCGCGCACGCTCAAGGCGATCCCGCTCGCACCGGAAGTCCGCAGCCTGCTCGATCTCGACAAGGAGCAGGCCACGCCGTTCGAGGTGATGACGGCGATCCTGAAAGCGCGCACGGACCTGCTGTGGTTTGGCGGCATCGGCACCTATATCCGCGCATCTGCAGAGAGCGACGATCAGGCCGGCGACCGTGCCAACGATCCGATCCGCATCGCAGGCACTGACGTTCGCGCCCGGGTGATCGGCGAGGGCGCCAATCTCGGCGTCACCCAGCGCGGCCGCATCGAAGCGGCGCAGAAGGGCGTCAAGCTCAACACCGACGCCATCGACAATTCGGCCGGCGTCAACACCTCCGACGTCGAGGTCAATATCAAGGTCGCGCTGGCGCGCCCCGAGCGCGAGGGCCGCCTCAGCTTCGCCGATCGCAACAGCCTGCTGGCCGCGATGACCGACGAGGTCGGCACGCTGGTGCTGCGCAACAACTATCTGCAGACGCTGGCGCTCTCGCTCGCCGAGCGCAAGGGCGTGGCCGAGACCGGCTTCCTCACCCGCCTGATGCAGTCGCTCGAGCAGCGCGGCCTGCTCAGCCGCGCCGTGGAGTTCCTGCCCGACGACGCAGCGCTCACCGAGCGTACACGGCGCGGCCAGGCCCTGACACGGCCCGAGCTTGCCGTGCTGCTCGCCTACGCCAAGCTGACGCTCTACGAGGACCTGCTCCTCACCAGCGTGCCTGATGATCCTTATCTCGCCCGCAGACTGTCCCTGTATTTTCCGCGCGAGGTTCCCGATAGATTCCCGGCCGCGGTCGAGCTCCATCGCCTGCGACGCGAGATCATCGCGACCAGTCTCGTCAATGCCGTGATCAACCGCGGCGGCCCGGCGTGTATCGTGCGCCTGACCGACGAGACCGACGCCGATATCTCCACCATCGTCATGGCGCAGGTGGCGGTGGACGCGATCTACGAGCTCAGGCGGCTCAATGACGCGATCGACGCGCTCGACACCCGCATCGACGGGCAGGTGCAGCTCGGCCTCTACGCGACGGTCCAGGACCTCCTGATTTCCCGCATGGTCTGGTACGTGCGCAATGTCGATTTCAAGGACGGCCTCGAGGCGGTGATCGGACGTTTTGGCCCGGGTATCCGCGAGATCGCGGCCTCCCTCGACACCACCCTGCCGCCGGACCTGCAGGCCGCGCGCGGCAAGCGGCGCCAGGAGCTCACCGATGCCGGCGTCCCGGCCGGCCTCGCCGGTGAGCTCGCCGATCTCGACCCTCTGATCGCGGCACCCGATATCGTGACGGTCGCCGAGCGCACCTCCCGCGCCATCGGCGATGCTGCCGCAACCTTCTTCGCTGCGGAAGCCAATTTCCGTCTCGACCGCATCGTCGCCGCCGCGCGCAGCGTGCCGGCAAATGATTATTTCGAACGCATGGCGGTCGATCGCGCCGTCGAGCAGATCGCCGGCGCCGAACGAAGACTGGCCGCGGATATGCTGGCAACCGGCCAGTCCGGCCAGCAGGCCGTCGAGACCTGGCTCGCGGCTCACCCCGAAGCGGCGCGCATCCGCCGCTCGGTCGAGGAGATTGCGGCCAGCGGCCTGACGCTTGCCAAGCTGACGGTGGCGGCGAACCTGCTGGGGGACCTGGTCAAAGTCTGAGCGCGTGCGAGGCAGCGATGTGAAACCTAGCCGGCGAACGGAGGAATCCCATGATCCACGCCACTTGCCACACCGCCGATAATGTCCGCTGCATCGAGTTCGATGCCACACCTTGGTTCAGCGAGGCTGACGCTCCGAGCATTGTCGATCTGGCCCGACGAGGCTGGACCAGCACGGCGATTGCAGAGTCCCTCGAGCACCGACGAGGATACGAGGGCTTGCACGATCTCGTCGAGTATGCGGCGAAGCGACTGCAATCGGAGTCCCTGGAGGACCCGACCTGGGAAACCTTCGCGTGCGTCGTCGATGGACCCGAGGCCGTCGCGTGGCTCAGGGAGAACCGGCCCAACGTTGTGGCAAGGATCCCGTAAGACACGAGAAGCGCAGCAAAAGCCACAACGATCGGCGGCAAACGAAGCGGAAAGGCGCGCCCGGAACGATCTGAACCCCCGACTCGATTGCCGCATTCGAGCGCGAGGCCTATGCTGGCATCCGGCAATCACGCGGCCGCCCATCGTGCGGCGGGGCAGCCTCACGATGGATGGCTCGCATATCCATCCGAAAGGCTACGCTATGACCATTGCCCCCACGCTCCACCGATACCTGGCTGCCGAGAACATCCAGTATGTCGAGATCCCGCACGTTTTCACCATGTCATCCGCGCGCACGGCGCAGGCCTGCCACGTCTCGGGCGATCGTTTCGCCAAGGCCGTCGTGCTGCGCCATGACGGCGGCTATATGCTCGCGATCGTTCCGGCATCGCACCGTCTCAACTTGCCGGACTTGAAGGAGAAGCTCGGCGCGGATCTCGTGATGGCGAACGAAACCGAGATCAACAGGCTGTTCGCGGACTGCGCGCATGGAGCCGTTCCGGCGGTAGGCCGATGCTACGGGCTCGATCTCATCGTCGATGACAGCATCCGGGCGCAGCCCGAGATCTATATCGAAGCCGGCGACCATGAGACGCTGCTTCACCTGACGCATGCACAGTTCGAACGGCTGACGGCCAGTGCGCCGCATGGACGCTTCAGCACGCACGGTTGACGCAGCATGGCAGCGGGATGATTTTTCCTGCGCCTTCGTCGCGGCGCGCGTGCGGTCGCGCCCGGTTCGTAGTATAATCGCGTCACGGGGGCTGCGTTCGCAACGGAGGTCCTCCATGAAGGTCAAGGACGTGATGCACAAGGGTGTCGATTGGGTCAGCCCGGACACCCCGATCACCGAGATCGCGAAGTTGATGCAAGGGCACGACATCGGCTGCATTCCGATCGGCGATGACGACCATCTGATCGGGATGGTGACCGATCGCGACATCGTCTGCAAAGGCCTCGCGAGCAAGAACTTCAACGCCGCGCGCATGACGGCGCGGGACGTGATGACCGAAGGCATCCATTGCTGCCGGGAAGACGACGATCTGGCGAAAGCCGTGCATCACATGGAGACGCTGAAAATCCGCAGGCTGCCCGTGATCAACAAGAGCAGGCGGATGGTCGGCATGATCAGCCTGGGCGATGTCAGCCAATTCGCCAGCGTTGATCTGTTGACCCAATGCATCAAGGGCGTGTCGGCCCATCATTGATGGCGACCGCCACCCGGCGCCCGGAACTTCGTCGCATCGCTCGCAGGACCCCGCTGCCGGCGAACGCGCACGCTATGATACGCGACCTGCCAAGAAGCTGCTCCGCCGTCTTCTCGTCCCCATTGTCACCTGCGCAGCTAATTCTTCAATTCGTTCCGCAGCTCATTCTTGGCGTTCCGCATCTTGCTCGCTCCCCTGAGCGGGGGCTTCGGCGGCGGAGTCGGATTCGCCCAGCCTGCCATCTGCAGGCAGGTGAGCAGATCGACATAGCTTTCTATTCCCTCTGCAGCAGCCTCGCCTTCGCAACTATCGCGCGCGGGGCCCGGAACAGTCAGCCAGGTCGAGCTCAGCTGTTGCTGCGCAATTGTCTCGTCACGCACGCACTCGCCGGCGTCCTGCGCCAGGGTGAGCCCTGAGGCCTTGTCGTCGGCGGAAACGTCCCGGCAAAGGGCTTCCACATTGAAGATGGGCACACGGTCTGAAATCGGAATCGTGGGCTGGCCAAGAAGCGACAGGACCAAGAGCGCTGCTTTCATAAAATCCTCCCTTGAATCGGGTTGGACGGGAAAGCTCCGGGGAGGTTAGGCCCGGTTTGTTTCCGGCCGGCTTCGCCCGGCCGGCAAAGGGTTTCGTCCTTGCCCGGCAGCGCATTGTGGCTTCCCGACGGACGCCGGTCGCGGCGCGTCACGGCCGAAGGCGAAGCTTACCCGGGTCTTCGCACGTAGAGCGAGATAAACCGGTCGATCATCGGGTTGATCTGCTCCGGCACCTCCAGCGACAGGAAATGTCCGGAGCCGACGGCCTTGGCCGTGACCAGCTGCGGGCACAGCTCCGCAAAACGATCCAGATCCGCGAGCCGATGGGCCGCTTCGATGTAGAGCACCGGGACCCGGCACGCCTGGGCGCATTCACGCGCCCGATGCACATCCCAGGGAAACAGACTTGTAAACGTGGACACCAGCACGTGCTGTGGCGTCGCCAGAAAGGTCTGTTCAACATGGGCGCGGCATCTGTCGGTCGGCAGACAGGAGTCCGCTACGATTTTCCGTACCTCGTCCGCAAAATTCGCGCCCCTTAAGCCCTCCAGATACCCGGCGAACACCGTCCCTGCCGAGGCAGGGAAGAGCACCCCTGAGTCGAGCAGCACCAGGCCTGCAGGAAAGTCCGGATAGCGGGCGGCGATTTCGAGCGCCATGTTGCCACCCATGCTTTGACCCACGATGATCGGCTTTGTGATCTGCTGTCGGTTGCACAGAAAGACGAGATCATCGGCGAAGCTTTCGATCGAATACGCCTGTTGCGGCTTGTCGCTCTCACCATGCCCGCGCAGCTCGGCATTCAATGCCCGACCTTGACTGGCGAAATACTCCATCTGCGGCGCAAAATGCGTGCGATCCCCGCCGAGGCCATGGACGAACAGGAATTGAAGCGGTCCCGCGCCGGCAATGTCGAAGGACAGCTGGATTCCGTCATGCGCGAGCTTCATGGGTCATCTCCATATTCACCGACATGTCCAGGCGTCTCTGGCGAGTCCTCAATCTAACCGGCGCCACACGGCCGATAAAGACGGGAACCACTGCTTCGCCGTGGTGCCATGACGCTGCGGCCGACCAAGCGCACCGGCCGCACATTCGGCGATGCCACGCGATTTTTCGCTCCGCCGAGGCCGGCCGGAAAGGCCGTCACCAGCTCCAGGCTTACGCGGTGACGAACATGAGCAGCGGCGCGATGATCTCGCCCGGCGCAGAAATGGGAGGTTTTGGAGTGCCCAGTTTTGTAGCGGAATGGCGCGCCCGGAACGATTCGAACGTCCGACCCTCAGATTCGTAGTCTGATGCTCTATCCAGCTGAGCTACGGGCGCGTTTTTCGCAAACAGTGCGGGCTGAGCCCGCAGGCAGCCTCCAGACAGCGCCGGAGGGGTGCGAAAGAGCGCTCTGACTAACCGCTCTTGCCTCGATTGGCAAGGTCCGGGAAGGGGAGATTTTACAGGGAGGTGACGATTTCCCGGCTCGGCCTCTGGCCGACTACGCCCTCTGCCGCTCGTTGCGGATGGAGAGGAGTTCCACGGGGCGATCGGGGATGACGATCCGGAAGGTGGCGCCGATGGTGCCCTCGACCAGATGGATCTCGCCGCCATGGGCGCGGACCAGTTCGGCGGCGATCGCCAAGCCAAGCCCGCTGCCGCCGGGGCGGCCGGAGGTCTGGAACGCCTCGAACAGATGGTCCCGGGTCTTCTGGGGGACGCCGGGGCCGGTGTCGGAGACCTCCAGGATGGCGACGGCACCTTCGCGCTTTCCCGTGATCCGGATCTGCTGGGCGCCGCCGTCGCCCGACGAATGGCTTTCCAGCGCCTGGGCGGCGTTGCGGACGAGGTTGAGCAGCACGCGGAAGAGCTGGTCGGGATCGGCATCGACCGCGAGCCCGCGCTCGATCGCGGCCACCCAGGCGATCGAGGCGTCGCTGGCGAGGCCCGCGGTTTCGCGCACCTCCAGCACCACAGGCTCGATCATGATCATGCGGCGGTCGGGCGCCGCTTCCTGGGCGCGGCCGTAGGACAGCGTCGACTGGCAGAAGGCGATGGCGCGCTCGAGCGAGCGCACCAGCTTCGGCGCAAAACGCTGCACCCGCGGATCCGGCACGCTGGCGAGCTGGTCGGACAGAAGCTGGGCCGACGCGAGCAGATTGCGCAGATCGTGGTTGATCTTGGAGACGGCGAGGCCGAGGGCGGCAAGCCGGCTCTTCTGATGCAGCATCGACATCAGGTCGCGCTGCATGTCCGACAATTCGCGCTCGGCGACGCCTATTTCATCGCTGCGCTGGCTCGGCACGATGATCCGCGCCGAGCTTTCGGGGTTTTCGTGGAAGCCGACCAGGCTCGCGGTCAGCCGCCGCATCGGGCGCACGAAGAGATAATGCAGCACGAGATAGACGAGGCCCGCGGTCAGCACCGCGATGATCAGCGCGACCACCACGACGTTGCGGGAGAAGCGATACATCTGCTGCCGCAGCGGCAGCTCATCGGTCACGATCTCGATGAACTGGGCGTTGCCGACGCCGGGCCCGACGATGCGGATGGCCTGGTTGCCGGTCTCCAGCATCATCCGGAACGAGCCGGTGATCGCCTCCCACACCGTCATGTCGCGCAGGTCGATGTCATGCTCGATGGCCGTGGGAAGGTTGTCGCTGGCGAGCAGCCGTCGCTGCTGCCCCATCTTGATGGCGACGGCACGGGCATTGATGCTTTTCAGGATCTCGCGCGACAGCGACTCGGGGACCATGCCGAGCGGGGCGGCGTCGAGCACCAGCGCGGCGGTGTTGGCCGCCGCGACGCGGTCATTGAGCCGGTTGACCCAGAAGTTGGCGATGGCGGGCACGTAGAGCAGGACGGCGGCGATCATCACCAGGGGGACGGTGAGCAGCAGCAGCTTGCCGGATAGCCCGAGCCCGCTGGGCCCACGCGGCCGCATCGCCGGCTGGCCCGGCTGATCCGTATCATGGACCGGCTGGAGGTCTGTCGCTGCCACGAAGTTCGCCCCTGTTGGCTTTGTAATAGAGCCTGGCTGATGAAGGATGCGACCCGGCCGGGGGCCGGTCAAATTACGGATCGCTAATCTCTCAAGGTGGGATGTAAGCTCTGATATCGCGAGTCGCCACCTCAAGGGTTAAAAACCCCGCACAAACAGTGATATTCACCGGAACAGCGCGCTCTTGCGACGTTGACGAAAAGAAGACGCTCGCATATAAGCCGCGCAAATTGTCCGCGATGACCCGGTGCGCACGCCGGGAGCGGCTCTCTTGGGGCCGAAAAGGGCCCGTTTTGGGCCGCATCTTCCGGACTTTATCATCAATTCTACAGGCAAATTGCCCGGTCAGCGGAGAAAAACCCGTGAAGCGGACTTATCAACCCAGCAAACTGGTGCGCAAGCGCCGTCACGGCTTCCGTGCCCGTCTCGCCACTGCCGGCGGCCGCAAGGTTCTCGCCGCCCGCCGCGCCCGCGGCCGCAAGCGTCTGAGCGCCTGAGCCGGACCCCCATTTTTGGGATTTCATCATGGATCGGCTGAGGCAGCGAGCGGATTTCCTCGCCGTTGCCAATGGCGCGCGGGCGAATAGTCCCGCGTTCGTCCTGCAAAGCCGCCGCCGCGACGACAGCGGCCCGATCCGGATCGGCTTCACCGTTACCAAAAAGAACGGCAACGCCCCCCAGCGCAATCGCATCCGGCGCCGGCTTCGCGAATTGGCGAAGCGGCTCGATCCGGTGTCGATGCAGCCCCATCATGACTATGTACTGGTCGGCCGAAGGGACGCGCTCTCGCGCGACTTCGCCACCATGCTCGACGATCTGCGCATAGCGTTCACGAAGCCTGCGCGGCATACGCACAAGGGACGCGGCCCAAGAACCGACGGCTCAAGGCCCGGCCCCGCTCCTGCGACCAGCCGCAAACCGGATTGATGACGAGACAATAGTGATGACCGACAATCGCAATACCATCCTCGCCGTCATTCTGTCGGGCCTCGTCCTGATCGCCTGGCAATATTTCTACAACGTGCCGGCGATGGAGAAGCAGCGCGCCCAGCAGCAGGCGCAGGCCGAGCTCCAGAAGAACACGCCGCAGCCGACGGCCTCCGCAACGCCGGGCGCCGCGCCGCAGCCCGGCAGCGCGGCCCAGCCGGCAACACCGGCCGCGAACCAGGCCCAGCCGGTCGTTTCCCGCGAAAGCGCGATTGCAGCCAGCCCGCGCGTGAAGATCGACACGCCGCGGCTTGCCGGCAGCATCTCGCTGAAGGGCGGCCGCATCGACGACATCGCGCTGGTGCAATACCGCGAAACGGTCGACCCGAAGTCGCCGCCGATCATCCTCTATTCGCCCTCGGGCACCGCAGAACCCTATTACGCCGAGTTCGGCTGGGTGCCGGCGACGGGCGTGACGGCCAAGCTGCCGGACGCCCAGACCCTCTGGCAGCAGGACGGCAACGGCAGCCTGACGCCGACGACGCCGGTGGTGCTGAAGTGGGACAATGGCGAGGGCCTCACCTTCCGCCGCACCATCGCGGTCGACGACCATTATCTCTTCACGCTCAAGGACGAGGTGAGCAATGTCGGCAACGCGCCTGTTACGCTCTACCCGTTCGCGCTGATCTCGCGCCACGGCACGCCGCAGGTCTCCGGCTATTACATCCTGCATGAAGGCCTGATCGGCTATCTCGATGGCTTGCAGGAATACGCCTACAAGAAGATCGACGAAGCCAAGGCGGTGAACTTCAAGGCCACCAATGGCTGGCTCGGCATCACCGACAAGTACTGGGCTTCGGCGCTGCTGCCGGACACCAGTGCCCAGCTTCAGGCGCGTTTCTCGTCGAACCCGGTCGGCAACGTCCACACCTACCAGACTGATTATCTGCTCGACCCCGTCACCGTCGCGATCGGCGGCACCGCGACCGCGAACGCGCGGCTGTTCGCCGGCGCCAAGGAAGCCGGCGTCGTCGGCGTGTTCCCGTTCGCCGGCCTCGGCGGCTACAACAAGGAGCTCGGCCTCAACCATTTCGATCTGCTGATCGACTGGGGCTGGTTCTACTTCATCACCAAGCCGATGTTCCTCGGCCTCGACTTCTTCTACCGTTTCTTCGGCAATTTCGGCATCTCGATCCTGCTCGTCACCGTGATCGTCAAGCTGCTGTTCTTCCCGCTGGCCAACAAGTCCTACGCCTCGATGGCGAAGATGAAGTCGGTCCAGCCGCAGCTTCAGGCGCTGAAGGAGCGCTTTCCCGACGACAAGGTGAAGCAGCAGCAGGAGATGATGGAGATCTACCGCAAGGAGAAGATCAATCCGGTCGCCGGCTGTCTTCCCGTGGTGATCCAGATCCCGGTGTTCTTCTCGCTCTACAAGGTGCTGTTCGTCACCATCGAGATGCGGCACGCGCCGTTCTTTGGCTGGATCAAGGACCTCTCCGCGCCCGATCCGACCAACCTCTTCACCCTGTTCGGCCTGATCCCGTTCGATCCGACGACGATTCCGGTGTTCGGCCACTACCTCGCGCTCGGCATCTGGCCGATCATCATGGGCATCACGATGTGGTTCCAGATGAAGCTGAACCCGACGCCGCCGGATCCGACCCAGCAGCTGATCTTCAACTGGATGCCGCTGATCTTCACCTTCATGCTGGCGGGCTTCCCGGCGGGTCTCGTGATCTACTGGGCCTGGAACAACACGCTCTCGGTGCTCCAGCAGAGCTTCATCATGCGCCGCAACGGCGTGAAGGTGGAGCTGTTCGACAATCTCAAGGCGACGTTCGCGAAGAAGGCGACGTAGCGCCGTCATTGTTGGGCGCAAATGCCTCCACATCGTCATGCCCGGGCTTGTCCCGGGCATCCACGTTTTGGAGGGTACCGTGTGGACAGACGTGGATGGCCGGGACAAGCCCGGCCATGACGAGAGGTGAGATCTTCGCATGACCGACGACAAAGATGCGAAGCTGATCGAGACCGGGCGAAAGCTGTTCACCCGCGACTGGCAGTTCATCTGGGCCTCGCCCTCGATTGCGACGCTGCCGCCGATGGACGGGCTGGAGATCGCCTTTGCCGGCCGCTCCAATGTCGGCAAGTCCAGCCTGATCAACGCGCTGACCGGCCGCAACGCGCTTGCGCGCACCTCGCATACGCCAGGCCGCACCCAGGAACTGATCTTCTTCGAGGTCCCCGGCAAGAAGGACCTGCGCCTCGTCGACATGCCCGGCTATGGCTACGCCAAGGCGCCGAAGGCGCAAGTCGCGTCCTGGACCGAGCTGATCCACAAATTCCTGCTGGGGCGCGCCTCGCTCGCACGCGTCTACGTGCTGATCGACGCGCGGCATGGCCTCAAGGACGTCGACCTCGAAATCCTGGGGACGCTCGACCGTTCCGCGGTGAGCTACCAGGTCGTGCTGACCAAGGCCGACCAGGTGAAGGCGTCCGAGCTTCAGTCCCGCATCGCCGAGACCGAGGCCGCGCTGGCAAAACATCCGGCGGCGTTTCCGAACGTGCTCGCGACCTCGTCGCGGAGCTCGACCGGCATGGCCGAACTGCGCGCCGCGATGGCGAAGCTGCTGGAAGAGCGAACCTCGTGACGCCTGCATTCCGCCTGTTGCTAGGGCTTGCCGGTTTGATGGGCGCCGCCGGCGTCGCGCTGGCCGCCGCCTCCGCCCACGGCGCCGACGCCAGCCGGCTCGCCTCCGCCAGCGCCATGCTGCTGTTTCACGCAACTGCCATACTCGCAGGCGTCGCCCTGCTCGCGCGCGGCCTTCTGCACGGCGGAATTGGCCTCATCGCGGCGTTCGGCTTCGTGATCGGCGCCGCGCTGTTCGCGGGCGATCTCACCTTGCGGCAATATGCGGGGCACTCGCTGTTTCCATTCGCGGCGCCGACCGGCGGAACGGTGATGATCTTGAGCTGGCTGGCGGTGACGCTCGCAGCCGTGGCGGCGCGGAAGTGATGCTCCGTCTTACCCTCCCCTGGAGGGGGAGGGTAAGAGGCAACACCCACTTTGCGCCGCGCCCGCCAATCGGATAGAACGCGCACCGACAGTCCCGCCAGCGAGATCCGCCTCATGACCGACATCTCCCCGCTCGACCAGGCCCGCATCCTGTCCGAAGCGCTGCCGCACATGCAGCAGTATGACGAGGAAACCATCGTCATCAAATATGGCGGCCATGCCATGGGCGACGAGGAGACCGCGAAGAACTTTGCCCGCGACATCGTGCTGCTCGAGCAGACCGCGATCAACCCGGTGGTGGTGCATGGCGGCGGGCCGCAGATCGCGACCATGCTCAAGCGCCTCGGCATCCAGTCGGAGTTCGCGGCAGGCCTGCGCATCACCGATGCCGCGACCATCGAGATCGTCGAGATGGTGCTGGCCGGCTCCGTCAACAAGCAGATCGTCGGCTACATCAACGAAGCCGGCGGCAAGGCCGTGGGCCTGTCGGGCAAGGACGCCAACATGGTGAAGGCGTCGAAGACGACGCGCACCATCGTCGATCCGGGTTCGAACATCGAGAAGGCGATCGATCTCGGCTTCGTCGGCGACCCCGAGAAGGTCGACCTCACGCTGCTCAACCAGCTGATCGGCTACGAGCTGATCCCGGTGCTGGCGCCGCTCGCGACCTCCAAGGACGGCCAGACGCTCAACGTCAACGCCGACACCTTTGCCGGCGCGGTCGCCGGCGCGCTGAAGGCGAAGCGCCTGCTGCTGCTCACCGACGTGCCTGGCGTGCTCGACAAGTCGAAGAAGCTGATCCCGCAGCTTTCGGTGAAGGATGCGCGAAAACTGATCGCCGACGGCACCATTTCCGGCGGCATGATTCCGAAGGTCGAGACCTGCATCTACGCGCTCGAACAGGGCGTGGAGGGCGTCGTCATCATCGACGGCAAGATGCAGCACGCGGTGCTGCTCGAGCTCTTCACCAACACGGGCACGGGAACGCTGATCCATAAGTGATGATGAGCGGGCCAAAGCAAGCCGTCATGGCCGGGCTTGTCCCGGCCATCCACGACCTCTCATCTCGCGCCAAGAACGTGGATGCCCGGCACAAGGCCGGGCATGACGAGTTGAGGGCTCGGCGACATCGTCGCTCAACCCTCACACGTATCCTGATGTCCCTTCCGGCCGCAGCCGTTTCGTTTGTCTTCTCCGCCGCGCCCGCCCTGGCCGACCTGAAAATCTGCAACCGCATGTCCTATGTCGTCGAGGCCGCGATCGGCATCGACGACAAGGCCGCGACCGCGACGCGCGGCTGGTTCAGGATCGATCCCGCCACCTGCCGCGTCGTGGTGCAGGGCACGCTCTCCGCCGACCGCATCCTGCTCAACGCCCGCGCGCTCGGCGTCTACGGCGCCTCGCCGATCCCGCAGAACGGCAGCGACATGCTGTGCGTGGCGCAGGACAATTTCGTCATCGCGGCTGCGCGGCAATGCCGCAGCGGCCAGACCCAGGCCGCGTTCACCCAGATCACGCCGACGCAAGCCGCGGACGGCAATTTCACGGCCTATCTCGCCGAGGATTCCGAATATGACGACGAGCAGGCGCGCCTCGCCGGCATCCAGCGGCTGCTGGTGATCGCGGGCTACGACGCAGCGCCGATCGACGGCGTCGACGGGCCGAAGACGCAAGCAGCACTGGCCGCCTTCCTGAAGAGCCGCGGACTGGCGGCGGACATCATGTCGTCGCCGAACTTCTTCAAGACCATGGTCGATGCGGTGCAGACGCCTTCTGCAACCGGCCTGACCTGGTGCAACGACACGCCGCACAAGGTGATGGCGGCGGTCGCCACCGACGACGGCAAGTCCGTGACGAGCCGCGGCTGGTACCGCATCGATCCCAAGACGTGCCTGCACCCCGATGTGACCGGGCAGCCGAAGCAGATCTTCAGCTTCGCGGAAGCCATCGACGCCGACAACCGCGTCATCAAGCTGAAGGACAAGCCGCTGAACTGGGGCGGCGACAGGCAGCTCTGCACGCGCGAGACCAAGTTCGAGACCAACGAGCAGGCCGATTGCGGCGCGCGCGGATTCGCGGCGACGGGTTTTGGCGTGGTGGACATGTCGAGCGGCGGCAAGACGCTGCGCTTTGCGATGCCGTGATTGAGAGACCAGTGATGAATCCACCCCGCACCTTTGCCCATGTCGACACCTGGGTGTTCGACCTCGACAACACGCTCTACCCGCATCACGTCAATCTGTGGCAGCAGGTCGACGCGCGGATCGGGGAGTTCGTCTGCAACTGGCTGAACGTCGGCCCGGAGGAAGCGCGCAGGATCCAGAAGGATTATTATCAGCGCTTCGGCACCACCATGCGCGGCATGATGACCCTGCACGGCGTGCACGCCGACGACTACCTCGCCTACGTCCACAAGATCGACCACTCGCCGCTGGAGCCGAACCCGGCGCTCGGCGAAGCCATCGCGAAACTGTCGGGGCGCAAGCTGATCCTGACCAACGGCTCGGTCGACCATGTCGATGCCGTGCTGGCGCGGCTCGGCCTGGCAACGCATTTCGACGGCGTGTTCGACATCATCGCCGCCGGATTCGAGCCGAAGCCGTCGCCGCAGACCTATCAAAAATTCCTCGCCGACCATGCGGTCGATCCGACCAAAGCCGCGATGTTCGAGGACCTCGCCCGCAACCTCACCGTCCCGCACGCGCTCGGCATGACCACCGTCCTGGTGGTGCCTGACGGCACCAAGGAAGTGGTGCGGGAGGACTGGGAACTGGAGGGCCGGGACGCGCCCCATGTCGACCACGTCACGGATGATCTGGCGGGTTTTTTGGCGGGACTGTTGCCCAAATAGCCGCCGTCGTCCCGGGGCGCGAAGCAAGCCCGGGACCCATAACCACAGGGAGTGGTTGTGGCGCGAGATCGATAACTCCGAATCCTCGCCAAATGACTGCCCGTGGCTATGGGTCCCGGGCTCGCGCTTCGCGCGCCCCGGGACGACGGCGGAGTATGCCTTGACTCCTCCCCGCCAAATCCCGAAAAAGCGCCCCAATCCGTCAAAATTCCCATTTCCCAGAGGAAATCCCGATGTCCCTGTCCGCCCTCGAATCCACCATCAACAGCGCCTTCGACGCGCGTGACGGCATCTCGACCTCGACCAAGGGCGAGGTGCGCGAGGCCGTGGACCAGGCGCTGGAGATCCTGGACAAGGGCGAGGCCCGCGTCGCCGAGCGCGGGGCCGATGGCAAGTGGAAGGTCAATCAATGGCTGAAGAAGGCCGTGCTGCTGTCCTTCCGCCTCAACGACATGGGCGTCATTCCCGGCGGCTCCGGCAAGGCGACCTGGTGGGACAAGGTGCCCTCGAAGTTCGAGGGCTGGGGCGAGAACCGTTTTCGCGATGCCGGTTTTCGCGCGGTGCCGGGTTCTGTGGTGCGCCGCTCGGCCTTCATCGCCAAGAACGTCGTACTGATGCCGTCCTTCGTCAACCTCGGCGCTTATGTCGATGAGAGCACCATGGTCGACACCTGGGCGACCGTCGGCTCCTGCGCGCAGATCGGCAAGCGCGTGCACATCTCCGGCGGCGCCGGCATCGGCGGCGTGCTCGAGCCGCTGCAGGCCGAGCCCGTGATCATCGAGGACGACTGCTTCATCGGCGCGCGCTCCGAGGTCGCCGAAGGCGTGATCGTGCGCAAGGGTGCCGTGCTGGCGATGGGCGTGTTTTTGGGCGCCTCGACCAAGATCGTCGACCGCGAGACCGGCGAGATCTTCATCGGCGAGGTGCCGGAATATTCGGTGGTCGTGCCCGGCGCGCTGCCCGGCAAGCCCATGAAGAACGGCCAGATCGGCCCGAGCACGGCCTGCGCCGTGATCGTCAAGCGCGTCGACGAGCGCACGCGCTCCAAGACCAGCATCAACGAGCTGCTGCGGGATTAAGACTCTCTCCTCTCCCTCTCCCCGTTCTTACGGGGAGAGGGTTGGGGTGAGGGGCCTCTCTCCACACGCGAGATATTCGAGAGACCGGTACCCCCTCACCCGGATCGCAAGAGCGATCCGACCTCTCCCCGCAAGCGGGGCGAGGTGAAGCGAGCCCGCGGCGGCTTTCCTATCGAACCCTCCTTCTCCCCATCGCGACCAATCACCGGACGGCCTCCGCTGCCCGGAACCTTCGCCATGGACTGGACCTGGTATCTTTTTCGCTTCGACGGCCGCATCAATCGCGCCTTGCTGTGGCAGGCGCTGCTGATCGTCGCGGTGCTGGCAGCCTTGCTGGGAATCATTGCTCAGGTGATCCACCTCATCAACGCCGAGGGGGCGTTGAAGCTATCCCTGAAACTCGATTTCGACTTCGGCCTCGACGACCTCTTCAAGCTGGTCGATCCCCGGGCCTATCGCTCGCTGGCGCCCGTTGATCGCACCAACCTGATCCTGAAGGCGTTCGGCTTGTCGCTGTTCCTTTGGATCTATCTCGCGACTGCGATCAAGCGGCTGCATGATCGCGACAGGAGTGGCTGGTGGCTCGTTCCGTTCTTCTTCCTGCCCGGCCTGTACAACCAGTTCTCGGACCTGCTGCCGAACTCCACCTGGATGCTTCCGTTCTGGCTGGGCGCATCCATCCTGTGGCTGTGGGGATTTGTCGAGATGTTCATCGTATCAGGCAGCGTCGGCGACAACCGGTTCGGTCCTGATCCATTGGCCAAGACCGAGGACGGCCCGTCCCCTGCAAAAAGCTGGGACCAGCAAAGCGAGCTCGAATTGGTGCCGCCCAGCGCTAGCCCACCCGGCGGCATGCATGTTAAGCGGGGCGCATGACCGATGCTCTCTCGATTGCCCGCGATCTCATCCGCTGCCCCTCGGTAACCCCGGCCGATGCCGGTGCGCTGGGCGTGCTTGAGAAAGCCCTCAACGCTGCCGGCTTCACTTGCCACCGCGTGACCTTCAGCGAAGCAGGCACAGCCGACGTCGACAATCTCTATGCGCGGATCGGCACTGAGGGCCAGCACATCACCTTCGCCGGCCACACCGACGTGGTGCCACCCGGCGACGAGAACGCCTGGAGCGTCGGCGCATTCTCGGGCGAGGTGAAGGACGGCTTTTTGCACGGCCGCGGCGCGGTCGACATGAAGGGCGGCATCGCCTGCTCGGTGGCAGCCGTGCTCGAGCATCTCGCCGCCAATGGCGGCGCGCCGCGCGCCGATGGAAAGGGCTCGATCTCGTTCCTGATCACGGGCGACGAGGAAGACGTCTCGGTCAACGGCACCATCAAGCTGTTGAAATGGGCCGCGGAGCGCGGCGAAAAATTCGACCATTGCGTGCTCGGCGAGCCCTCCAATGTCGAGACGCTCGGCGACACCATCAAGGTCGGCCGCCGCGGCTCGCAGTCCGGCACGCTCTATGTCGACGGCGTGCAGGGCCATGTCGCCTATCCGCACCGTGCATCCAATCCGGTGCCTGATATCTCACGGTTGATCGTGGCGATCAGTGACGAGCCGCTCGACCATGGCAGCGCGCAGTTCCAGGCCTCCAATCTCGAATTCACCTCGGTGGACGTCGGCAACAAGGCCAACAACGTCATCCCCGGCGAGGCGCGCGCAAAATTCAACATCCGCTACAACGACAACCACACCCAGGCATCCTTGCGCGAGCTGGTCGAGGCGCGCCTGACGAAAGCCTGCGGCAACCGCATCAAGGCTCGCATCGTCTGGGAGCCCTCGAACTCGAACGTGTTCGTGACCAAGCCCGGCCCGTTCACCGACCTCGCGGTCTCCGCGATCGAAGAGGTGACGGGGCGCAAGCCGGAACTGTCGACCTCAGGCGGCACCTCGGATGCGCGCTTCATCTCGAGCTACTGCCCGGTGATCGAGTTCGGCCTGGTCGGCCAGACCATGCACCAGGTCGACGAGCGCGTGCCGGTTGTGGATTTGGAGAGATTGACGAAGGTGTATCGGGGGATTTTGACGCGGTATTTTGGGTAGCAAACCGCGACCTTCGCCAAATATTCCGCCGTCATGCCCGGGCTTGTCCCGGGCATCCACGTTCTTCGCGAGCCGAAAAGAAGATCGTGGATGGCCGGGACAAGCCCGGCCATGACGATGTGGCGAGAGCCCGGGCCCGTCTCATTGAACAATCGTCTCGTACAGATCCTTCCATTCGGGATTATCCCTGAGGATCAACCTGACCTTCCACGTCCGCGACCAATGCTTGATGTTGTGCTCGCGCTGGATAGCGGTTTGGATATCCTCATAGCGCTCGAAATAGACCAGCAGCTTGACGCCGTACTTCTTGGTGAAGCCGGGAACGAGTCCGTTTCGATGCTCATAGATGCGGCGAATAATGTCGCTCGTCACACCGACATACAAAATGCCGTTTGGCGCGCTCGCCAGGATGTAGACCCATCCACCATGCATGGTTGCATGTTGGCGCACGTGGATGGCCGGGACAAGCCCGGCCATGACGTCTGTGGCGGCAGCGGGCGCTAATAATCCACCTTCATCAGATACAGCCCGTCAGGCGGTGCGACGATGCCGCAGGCCGCGCGGTTGCGGGCTGCGAGCGCCGCTGAGAGATTGTCCGCGGTCCAGCGGCCCTCGCCGACCCAGACCAGCGATCCCACCATCGAGCGCACCTGGCTGTGCAGGAAGGAGCGCGCCGACGTAAGAATCGTGATCTCGCGGCCGTCGCGGTGCACGTCGAGCTGGTCGAGCGTTTTCTCCGGCGACTTGGCCTGGCACTCGGTGTCGCGAAACGTCGTGAAGTCGTGTTTGCCGAGCAGACGTTGTGCCGCCGCATGCATCGCATCGGCATCGAGCCGGCGCGGCACGCGCCAGGCGTGACCGATATCAAGCGCGAGATTGGCGCGGGTGTTGACGACGCGGTAGCGGTAGTGCCGCTTCACGGCCGAGAACCGCGCCTCGAAGGTGTCAGGGACGATCTCGGCCTCCAGCACCGCAATTGGATGCGGGCGCAGATGCGCGTTGAGACCATCGCGAAAACGGCCCGGCGGAAACTGCTTGTCGATGTCGACATGCGCGACCTGGCCGCGCGCATGCACGCCGGCATCGGTGCGGCCCGCACCGTGCACGCGCAGATCCGCGCCGGTCATCGCCTTCACCGCCGCCTCTAACGCGCCCTGCACGGAAGGCAGCGTGTCCTGCACCTGCCAGCCGAAGAACGGCGCGCCGTCATATTCGATGGTGAGCTTGTAGCGGGGCATCTCAATCCGGGTGGTGTCATCGCCCGGCTTGACCGGGCGATCCAGTACTCCGAGACATCTCTGTTCAGCCGAGAAGCCTCGGCGTACTGGATACCCCGCCTTCGCGGGGTATGACAGCGCTACGTGAATTTGGCTCCCGGCTTCACCGGCACGCCGCGCAAAAAGTCCGTGGCCTGCATCCGCGCCTTGCCCTCGCGCTGGAGCTCGAGGATGCGGATCGCGCCCTCGCCGCAGGCAATCGTGAGCTGGTCGTCGAGCACCTCGCCGGGTGCACCGGAGCCCTTCGCCAACTCGCAGCGCAGGATTTTTACGCGCGCATTCTCAAGCTCGGCCCAGGCGCCGGGAAACGGCGACAGGCCGTGGATGTGGCGCAGCACGGCGTGCGCCGGCTTGGTCCATTCGATCCGCGCTTCGGCCTTGTCGATCTTGGCGGCGTAGGTGACGCCATCCGCGCTCTGCTTCTTGAGCTGGAGCCCGCCGCGGGCGAGCGCGGCCATCGCGCGCACCATCAGATCGGCACCGAGCCGGGAGAGGCGGTCATGCAGATCGACCGCGGTCATGTTGTCGGGAATCGCCATGCGCTCGGCCATGGCGACGTCACCGGTGTCGAGACCGACATCCATCTTCATCACCATGACGCCGCTCTCGGCATCGCCTTCCATGATCGCGCGGTTGATCGGCGCGGCGCCGCGCCAGCGCGGCAGCAGCGAAGCGTGCAGATTGTAACAGCCGAGCTTCGGCGCATCGAGGATCGCCTGCGGCAGGATCATGCCGTAGGCGACGACGACGGCGGCATCGGCGTCGAAGGCGCGAAACTCGTCGAGCGCTTCGGGCGTCTTCAGCGACTTCGGCGTCAGCACGGGAACGCCGAGCTTTCGCGCGGCTTCCTCGACCGGGGTCGGCTGCAATTGCAGGCCGCGCCGTCCGCCGGGCTTGGGCGCGCGCGTATAGACCGCCGCGATCTCGTGGCCATGCGAGACCAGCTCGAGCAGCGTCGGCACGGAGAAATCGGGCGTGCCCATGAAGATGAGGCGGAGGGGCATGACAAGGACTCGGTATGTTCCCTCCCCCCTTGCGGGGGAGGGCTAGGGAGAGGGGTGCCACACGACGCGCTCTCTCGGCGTTAGCGCGGGCGCCCTATTGTTGGCATTCGCAAACGACGGGCGCCTTTTGCTGGGCTACCCCTCTCCCCCGCCCTCCCCCGCAAGGGGGGAGGGAGCGCACGGGAGTTCGCGGCAGCACCAGCGCTTACAAATGACTTACTCCGCGCGCTTGGCGGCTTTCTCGAACTTCTTGATCACGCGGTCGCGCTTGAGCTTTGAGAGATAGTCGACGAACAGCACGCCGTTGAGATGGTCGATCTCGTGCTGAATGCAGGTGGCGTAGAGGCCTTCGGCGTCCTCCTCGTGCACCTTGCCGTCGAGATCGGTGAAGCGCACGCGCACCTTCGCAGGCCTTTCGACCTCCTCGTAATATTCGGGGATCGAGAGGCAGCCTTCCTCGTAGACCGACAGATCCTCGGAGGAGGCGATAATTTCAGGGTTGATGAAGACACGCGGCTCCGGCTTTGTCTCGCCGTCCGGGTCAGGCTTGGCGAGGTCCATGGTGATCAGCCGCAAGGGCTGCGCGATCTGGATCGCCGCGAGCCCGATGCCGGGCGCGTCGTACATGGTCTCGAACATGTCGTCGGCAAGCTTGCGGATCTCCGTCGTGACCTTCTCGATCGGCTTGGAGACCAGACGCAGCTGCTTGTCGGGCAGGATGATGATTTCTCTGAGGGCCATGGCCGCGATTTAAGCCGCATGCCGGATGCGGTCAATGCGGCGAGGAACTCCGTTAACCCTCCGCTAACCATAAAACTTCAGGTTTCGTTAACCATAAAAATTAGGGGGCTATTAACCATAAGCGTTCGCTATTCGTTCGCGGAGAGTGTCGAATCGGCTACAAGGGCCGCCATGAACGAGATCATTTTCCTGGCTGGCGACTGGCCGGTCCGCACCATCGATGCGCTGATCGGCTTCGGCGCCCTCGTCGTCATCCTGCTGGTGGTGATCGCGGTCGTGATCGCGCGATCCGGGCGGCGCGGCGCGGAACTCGCCATGGCCAATGCCATCCGCGCGGACGAGCTCGAGGAGCGCCTCAGCCAGGTGCTGCACGCCCAGAGCGAGGCTGCCGGCCGAGCCGACGCCATGACCCAGGCGCTGGCCGGCCGCCAGGCCGACATGGCGCGCGCGGTCAACGAGCGGCTGGATTCGGTGACCCATCGGGTCGGCCAGTCGATGGAACACTCGACGCGCAACACCATGGAGAGCCTGCGCGCCCTGCACGAGCGGCTCGGCATCATCGACAACGCGCACAAGAACCTGACCGACCTCACCACGCAGGTGACGACCTTGCGCGACGTGCTCGCCAACAAGCAGTCGCGCGGCGCCTTCGGCCAGGCGCGGATGGAGGCGATCGTCCAGGACGGCTTGCCGAAGGGCGCCTACGAGTTCCAGTTCACGCTCTCGACGGGAAAGCGGCCGGACTGCGTGGTGTTCCTGCCCGACCAGCGGCCGCTCTGCATCGACGCAAAATTTCCGCTGGAGGCGATGACCGCGCTGCACGATGCGCGCACCGACGAGGAGAAGCGCATCGCCACGCAGCGGCTGCGCGGCGACGTGATGAAGCATGTCAGCGACATCGCCGACAAATATCTCGTCGCCGGCGAGACCCAGGAGATGGCACTGATGTTCGTGCCGTCGGAATCGGTCTATGCCGAGATCCATGACGGTTTCGACGACGTGATCCAGAAGGCCTATCGCGCCCGCGTCGTGCTGGTGTCGCCTTCGCTGCTGATGCTCGCGATCCAGGTGATGCAGCAGATCATGAAAGACGCGCGCATGCGCGACGCCGCCGACCAGATCCGCACCGAGGTGATCAAGCTCGGCGACGATTTGGGCCGCCTGCGCGACCGCGTGCTGAAGCTCCAGAAGCATTTTGCCGACGCGAACGAGGACGTGCGGCAGGTGCTGATCTCCGCCGACAAGATCGAGAAGCGCGCAGGGAGAATCGAGGAGCTCGATTTCAGCAAGACCGATGCGCCGGAGGGGCCGCATCTGGTGGCAACCGGTGCCGCGGAGCTGTTCCCGAGGAAGCTCCAGGCGGGGGAGTGAGTTTTGAGGCACACTGTCGTCGCCCGGCTTGACCGGGCGACGACACCTCACTTGTGGCAGCCAGAATCTGCTAACACCTCCCCATGACCGCACCCGACGCGACCTCCCCTGCCAGCCCCGACACGGCCCCCACCTCCTGGCGTGACGGCCTGGCCGTGTACCTGCAACCGCGGGTGCTGATCGTACTGTTCCTCGGCTTCTCGTCCGGGCTGCCGCTGGCGCTGTCGGGCTCCACGCTCCTGGTGTGGATGCGCGAGGCCGGGGTCGACCTCAAGACCATCGGGCTGTTTGCGCTGGTCGGCACGCCCTACACGCTGAAATTCCTGTGGGCGCCGCTGGTGGATGCGCTGCATGTGCCGCTGTTCACCCGCGCGTTCGGACGGCGGCGCGGCTGGCTGCTGTTCTCGCAATTGCTGCTGATCATCGCGATCCTGCTGCTGGCACTCACCGATCCCGCGCGCTCGCCGTTCTACGTCGCGCTCGGCGCGCTGCTGGTCGCGACGACGTCCTCGACGCAGGACATCGTGGTCGACGCGTTCCGCGTCGAGAGCCTGCCGGAGAGCGAGCAGGCCGCCGGAATGGCTTCCTATGTCGCGGCCTATCGCATCGGCATGCTGGTCTCGACCGCGGGCGCGCTGTTCATCGTGTCCGGCTTCGAGGGCACCGGCATTCCGCGCGCGTCGGCCTGGATGTGGGGCTACGTGGTGATGGCGGCGATGGTGCTGATCGGCACGATCACCGCGCTGGCCGCGACAGAGCCCGAGCAATCGGTGCGGGCGGAAGCCGCGACACAAACCGAGACGGCGTTCGCGCGCGTGCTGCACGCGGCGATCGGGGCCTTCTCGGAATTCCTGTCGCGCAAGGATGCGCTCGCCGCGCTCGCCTTCGTCGTGCTGTTCAAGTTCACCGATGCCTTCTCCGGCACGATGACCGCGCCGTTCGTGATCGACCTCGGCTTTTCCCGCAACGATTACGCGGCGATCGTGAAGGGCGTCGGCCTCGCGGCAACGCTGATCGGCGGCTTTGCCGGCGGCTTCCTCGCGCGGCGCTATTCGCTTGCGACCAGCCTCTGGATCGGCGGCGTGGTGCAGGCGCTCGCCAATCTCTCCTTCTCCTGGCTGGCCTTCGTCGGCACCAGCCAATGGGCGCTGGCCTTTGCCATCACCTGCGAGAACTTTACCAGCGCCATCGGCACCGTGATCTTCGTCGCCTATCTCTCCGCGCTGTGCCAGAATCCGCTGCACACGGCGACGCAATATGCGCTGCTCACCGCGCTCGCCGCGGTCGGGCGCACATATCTGTCAGCGAGTGCGGGCTATGTCGCGGAGACGACCGGCTGGCCGCTGTTCTTCGTGATCTGCGTGCTGGTGGCGATCCCGAGCCTTGTGCTGCTGGCCTGGCTGCAGAAGCGCGGGCATTTCGAGACGCTGGGGCCGGTGAGGGTGTAAACTCGGCACGCGCTACGCCCGCGATGCCGTAGGGTGGGCAAAGCGAAGCGTGCCCACCACCTGAATCGTCGCCGGGAGAATGGTGGGCACGGCGCTTTGCGCCTTTGCCCACCCTACGGTAGCTCGGCTGGAGCGGCGCCCCCTACTGCTTCCTGATCAAGCTCCACTTCGTGATCACGGCTTCGCTCATCTGGCCGGGATCGCTGGCGCAGGCGACTTCGTCGACCTTGACCGAGATCGCCTTGCCGACGAACGATTTCAGCTGCGTGGCCTGCGCGTCGCTGGAAGTGACGAGTTGGAACGTCTCAGGACCGGTCTCGAGATTGCACAGCCCGTTCGGCGCCGGCAGTCGACGCGGCTCGGAGGTGATCTGGTACATCGCAATCCGCTTGCCGGCGTTCTTGATGTCGCGCACCTTCATTGCGTTCAATTCGCCCGAGAGCACCTCGCCGGCACTGATTGGCTTGCCGGGCTTCGGCGGCGGCGGCGCCCCGTCGTCCTGCTGCGCGGAGATGGCCGGGGTCGCCAGCAGCATCATCGCCGCGACCAAAGCCGATCGTGTGGCGAAAAGTTTCGTCATGTCGTCCGTTCCGTAAGTCTGGATGGCTAGAACAAGGTCCGCTGCCGCATCGCGGCCGATAGCGTACCTTCGTCGAGATAATCAAGCTCGCCACCGACCGGCACACCATGGGCCAGCCGGGTTACTTTTACGTTGGCGTCCTGAAGCAGGTCGGTGATGTAGTGCGCCGTGGTCTGGCCGTCGACCGTCGCGTTCAGCGCCAGGATGATCTCGTGCACCTCGGCAGCATGCGCGCGCGCCACCAGCGCGTCGATGGTGAGGTCCTGCGGCCCGACGCCGTCGAGCGGCGACAATGTCGCGCCGAGCACATGATAGCGCCCCTGGGTCGCATTGGCCCGTTCCAGCGCCCAGAGATCGGCGACATCGGCGACGACGACGATGATTGCATCATCGCGTTTCGGATCGGTACAGACCGTGCAGGGATTTTGCGTGTCGATATTGCCGCAGGTCTTGCAGACCTGGACCTTGTCGAGCGCGACCTGCAGGGCCGAAGACAGCGGCATCATCAGCGCTTCGCGCTTCTTGATCAGATGCAGCGCCGCACGCCGCGCCGAGCGCGGACCAAGGCCTGGCAGCCGTGCGAGGAGCTGGACCAGCCGCTCGATTTCGGGACCTGCAACCGAACCCATCTTATTGGCCGAACATACCCGGTGGCAGGCTGAGGCCGCCCGTGAGCGCCTGCATCTTCTCCTGCACGGCCGTTTCGGCCTTGCGGCGGGCATCGCCGAGGGCGGTGACGAGCAGGTCCTCGAGCACCTCGCGCTCTTCCGGCTTCATCAGCGAGGGATCGATCTTGATGCCCTTCACGTCCATCTTCGCCGTCATGCGCACGGCGACGAGACCGCCGCCGGAGATGCCTTCGACCTCGACGCTGGAGAGCTGATCCTGCATCTCCTGCATCTTGGATTGCAGCTGCTGCGCCTGCTTCATCATGCCGAAAATATCGACCATCGGTGCTGTCCTTGGTTGCGCGATGACTCGTCATCGCGCCTTAACTCTTGGTTTGAGCATGATCTAATCGGAAAACCGCTTCACACTTTGCGCTACGCGGCCCTTCGGGTCCGGATCATGCTCTAGAGATCGTCGCCGTCGGAACCATCGGGCGGATCGTCACTGCCATAGTCCGCATTCATATTGGTTTCCGGCGCCTCGGGGGCAAGCCTGCGGACCTCGACGACCTTCGCACCGGGAAAACGCGACAGCACCTCCTGCACGCGCGGATCGGCTTCAGCGGAGCGCGCATGTTCCTGCTTCGCCGCGTGGTTCACCGAGCGCAGCGTCGGCTGGCCCTGCTCGTTGGAGACGATCACGGTCCAGCGCCGGCCGGTCCAGAGCTCGAATTTTCGCGCAAGCTCGGAGATCATGGTCTTGGAGGCGTTGGGCTCGAGCGCGACTTCCAGCCGGCCCTCCTCGAAACGGACGAGGCGCATGTCGCCTTCGAGCGCGGCCTTGGTCATGAGATCGCGCTTCTGCCCGGCGACCGCGACGAGCTGGGTGAAGCTCGTGATGCGCAGCTGGGGCGCGGCTCCTTGCGGATCCGGCGCGGGCGCCGCCATCTGCGGCCGGGCGGCGCCGCCGCCGAACGCGGACGGTGACGAAGTCGGTGCGCGCATGGGCGCGGCCGAGGCAACCGGCGCCGCGGAGGCCACCGGCGCACCCGGCGCGCCGCTGCGCGCGGCACTTCCGCCGCCCACGACCGGCGAGCCGCCGCCGTTCTGCTCCAGCATCTTGATCGCTTCGTCCGGCGTCGGCAGGTCGGCGACATAGGCGATGCGCACCAGCACCATCTCGGCGGCCGCTGCGGGGCGCGTCGCGGCCTGCACCTCGGTGATGCCCTTGAGCAGCATCTGCCACATCCGCGACAGCACGCGCATCGAGATCTTCGAGGCAAAATCCCGCGCGCGCACGCGCTCGGTCTCGCCATAGGCGACGTTGTCGGCGGTCGCCGGCACGATCTTCACGCGGGTGACGAAATTGACGAACTCGGCAAGGTCCGACAGCACGACGATCGGATCGGCGCCGACGTCGTACTGGTCGCGGAACTCCTTGAAAGCGGCAGCGATGTCGCCGCGCGCCAGCGAATCGAAGAGGTCGATGACGCGGGTGCGGTCGGCGAGGCCCAGCATCTGCCTGACCGCATCCGCCTTCACGGTGCCTGCCGCGTGCGCGATCGCCTGGTCGAGCAGCGACAGAGAGTCGCGCACCGAGCCTTCCGCGGCGCGCGCGATGATGCCAAGCGCCTCGGGCTCGATCTCGACGTTCTCCTTCGCCGCGATATTGGCGAGGTGCTTCATCAGCACGTCGGCCTCGACCCGGCGCAGGTCAAAACGCTGGCAGCGCGACAGCACGGTGACCGGAACCTTGCGGATCTCGGTGGTCGCGAACACGAATTTGGCGTGCTCCGGCGGTTCCTCCAGCGTCTTCAGGAAGGCGTTGAACGCCGCCGTCGACAGCATGTGGACTTCGTCGATGATGTAGACCTTGTAGCGGGCGCTGGCCGGCGCGTAGCGCACGCTGTCATTGATCTGGCGGACGTCGTCGACGCCGGTGTGCGAGGCCGCGTCCATCTCCAGCACGTCCATGTGCCGGCTTTCCATGATCGCCTGGCAATGCACGCCCAGGGTCGGCATGTGGATGGTCGGGCCCTTCACCGATCCGTCCGGCATCTCGTAGTTGAGCGCACGGGCCAGGATACGCGCGGTGGTGGTCTTGCCGACGCCGCGGACGCCGGTGAGGATCCAGGCCTGCGGAATGCGCCCGGTCTCGAACGCGTTCGAGACGGTGCGCACCACGGCCTCCTGGCCGATCAGATCGTCGAAGCTGGAGGGCCGGTATTTGCGCGCCAGCACCCGGTAGGGCGTGCTGGCCTGGCCGGCGCTGTCGGGGTTGGGAGGGGCGCCAGCGTCGGTCATCGGTCGATCCGCAATGGAATGTCTTTCGCCCGGCTTTTGCGGAAAGGAGCGCGCTGACGGGAAGCCCGCCGGCGCAATTCGCTCGGAAAAACAGGTAGGAGACTGACGAGCGACCCGATCCGGACCTCGTTAGGGCTGCTTCCTTCCGGACCTGACCCGGTTGGCGAGTGGCTCGTCCACCGCCAATCTCCCGGTCCCTATTTGGGGCCAAAAGGTCGGGAAAGCAAGCGGGTATCCGTAGGTCCCGCACACCCCGCTGGGCGGCCCCCGCCGGCCCATTTGGACGCGGAAGCCGGCTCAGTGTTGGCGAGCTGGAACCTACGTGATTCGCGCAAACCGCTTGCGATACTCGGCGGGCGTCACGCCGACGTGACGATTGAACGCGCGGCGCAGCGTATCGGCATCGGCGAATCCACAATGGAGCGCCACCTGCTTCGGGGCTTCATTGCCAAACTCGAGCAGCCGCCTCGCCGCATTGACGCGGGCTTCCTCGACCCAGGTCGCAGGCGTGACGCCCACCTCGGCGCGGAACAGCCGTGCAAAGTGCCTCGGGCTGAGCTCCATGCGCGTCGCCAGGCTCGCAACGCTGTGGTCGAGCCCGGGATTGGCGGCGACCCAGCGCTGCAGCTCCTGCAATGCGGCGCGGCCGGCGGGAACAGCCTCGCCCTTGCGGGTGAACTGCATCTGCCCACCCGGGCGCTTGAAGAACATCACGAGCTGGCTTGCGACTCTCATGGCCGTGTCGCGCCCGAGATCTTCCTCGACCAGTGCCAGCGCGAGGTCGAGCCCTGCGGTCACGCCGGCGGCCGTGCGGAGCTTGCCGTCGGTGACGTAGATGGCATCCTTGTCCACGGTGACCGACGGGAATTTGCTGGCCAGCATGTCTGCGACCGCCCAATGCGTCGTGACCCGCCTGCCATCAAGGAGACCGGCGGCGGCAAGGAAGAAGGCCCCGCTGCAAACCGAGCCGAATCTGCGGGTCCGCGAAGCCCGCCGCCGCAGCCAGTCGATCACGCTCCCGTCCGCCGGGACTTCGGCCGCGTTCGGGCATCCCGCCACCAGCAAGGTGTCGATCGGCTCCTGGAAGTCGCGGTCGACGATTCGGTCGGGCATCAGCTGGACGCCTGAGGAACTGCGGATCGGCCCTGGCTCCGCGCCCGCCACGAACAAGGCATAGGCGGGATAGCCGGCCTGCACGTTCGCCTCGGCGAACACATCGAGCGGCCCTGCGACATCGAGCAGCTGCACGCCTGGCAGCGCCACGATCACAACCGTCCTTGGTTTCGGCTTTGCACCCATGTCCGCCTCGATCCGGATTTGTCCGTTTTTGACGTATTACGTCGATTTAAGACAACGTAGCCCGGATTTACAGTGGACGCGATCCAAAATTTCAGGAGCTGCTCATGTCAGAAATCACCGAGGCCGCCGTCATTCCCGACAGCAAGCTGGCGCGCGCCATCACCGAATACGTCCGCGATACCGAAACGGACCTGCTCTTCAACCATTCCAGCCGCGTCTACCAGTTCGGCGCGATGGCCGGCGTCCGCCGTGGGCTGACGTTCGACCGCGAACTGCTCTACGCCGGCGCCATGTTTCACGACATCGGCCTGATGCCGGGCCATGGCAGCCAACACGAGCGGTTCGAGGTCGACGGCGCGCATGCCGCGCGCGATTTCCTGCGCAGCCACGGCATTTCGGAAGCCGACGCCTACATGGTGTGGACCGCGATCGCCCTGCACACCACGCCGGGCGTCCCCCAGCACATGCACCCCGTCGTCGCGCTGGTGACCGCGGGCGTCGAGATGGACGTGCTCGGGCTCACCTACGACGAATATTCCGACGCGGAGCGCGAGGCGGTCGTGAACGCCTTTCCGCGCACGCCGCACTTCAAGGAAGACATCATCCAGGCCTTCTACGACGGCATCAAGCATCGGCCCGATACGACGTTCGGCAACGTCAAGGCCGACGTCATCGCCGACAAGGAGCCGCATTTCCATCGCGGCAATTTCTGCAGCGTCATCCGCAACTCGCATTGGCACGGTTGACCGGCGTTCGCGCAAGGACAGTGCGATCTCGAAATCGACTGCTGTGGACCCATGCGAGCCTGAGATTTCGCACGCGGGCAGCAATAGCCAATGACCCCATATTCAGGAGCATCCCATGGCCGATGAGCCGAAACGTTTGACCCATGCGACGGGCGCGCCCGTCAGCGATAACCTCAACATCATGACCGCGGGCCGCCGCGGGCCCGCGCTGCTGCAAGACGTCTGGCTGATCGAGAAGCTAGCACATTTCGATCGCGAAGTGATCCCGGAGCGACGGATGCATGCCAAGGGTTCCGGCGCCTTCGGCACCTTCACCGTGACCAATGACATCACCCGATACACCAAGGCGAAGATCTTCTCGGAAGTCGGCAAGCAGACGCCGATGTTCGCGCGGTTCTCGACCGTTGCCGGCGAGCGCGGCGCAGCCGACGCCGAACGCGACATCCGCGGCTTTGCGCTGAAGTTCTACACCGAGGAAGGCAATTGGGACATGGTGGGCAACAACACGCCCGTGTTCTTCTTCCGCGATCCCTTGCGCTTTCCCGACCTCAATCATGCGATCAAGCGCGATCCCCGAACCGGAATGCGCAGCGCCGACAACAATTGGGATTTCTGGACGTTGCTGCCGGAGGCTCTGCACCAGGTTACCATCGTGATGAGCGAGCGCGGCCTTCCCAGAAGCTTCAGGCACATGCATGGCTTTGGCAGCCATACCTACAGCTTCATCAATGCCGCCAATGAGCGGACCTGGGTGAAGTTTCACTTCCGGACGCAGCAGGGCATCGAAAACCTGACCGACGCCGAGGCCGAAGCCCTCATCGGCAAGGACCGCGAGACTCACCAGCGCGACCTGTTCGAGAGCATCGAATGCGGCGATTTCCCGCGCTGGACCATGTTCGTGCAGATCATGACCGACGATCAGGCCAAGGCGTTTGCCTTCAACCCGTTCGACCTGACCAAGATCTGGCCGAAGGCGGACTTCCCGCTGATCGAGGTCGGCTATTTCGAGCTGAACCGCAATCCGGAAAACGTCTTCGCCGAGGTCGAACAGGCCTCCTTCTCGCCGGCCCACGTCGTTCCGGGCATCGGCTTCTCGCCCGACAAGATGCTGCAGGCGAGGCTGTTCTCCTACGGGGACGCGGCGCGCTATCGCCTCGGCGTCAACCATCATCTGATCCCGGTCAACGCGCCGAAATGCCCGTATCACAGCTACCATCGCGATGGCGCAATGCGGATCGACGGCAATCTCGGGAGGACGCCGACCTATTTCCCGAACAGCCGTGGCGAGTGGACGGACCAGCCCGATCTCAACGAGCCGCCGCTCGAGATCGATGGTGCAGCCGCACATTGGGATCACCGCATCGACGACGATCACTATCGGCAGCCCGGCGACCTCTTTCGCAAGATGAACGCAGCCCAGCGGCAGGCCTTGTTCGACAACACGGCGCGCGCCGTCGGAGCGGCGGCCATCGCGATCCAGGAACGGCACATCGCCAATTGCACCAAGGCCGATCCCGCCTATGGCGCGGGCGTCCGCGACGCGCTGACGCGCCTCGCGACCGTTCGTGCCAAGGGAACGGAAAAGGCCGCGGAATAGGGTCGGTCGATCCGCACCGACCTCTCGCCGTCTTCGGCGAACGGCGCCGACAGGGCGCCGTTCGCATTTTTAAAGCGAACCGCCGAAACCTCTCAATTTTCTCGCGAAAATAGCTCGAGCCGACGCGCTCGCCGGGCCTTCCCTCGCGCATCGTCGCGAAGTGCAGATGCGGACGTTCGCCTCGGAAAGCGTCATGGCCGATGGGCTCCCTGCCTATCTTCGAGGCCCCGCACATCCCTGAGGCAATCGAGTCTTGACAGGGCCCGCCCGGCAGCGCCTTTCTATGAAATCCTGCCGGAACCGAAACAAAGGGTGCGCGAAAATCCGATCCTGAGCATTTTTCAGCCGGCTGACGCCGATTGATGGGCGAATTTTTCGCGCGAGATCAACCACTCACCTTCATCCAACCAGAAAAGCGATTCCTCAAAATGGTTACACGTCGTGATGTCGCATCGATTGTCGGACTTGGCGCGATGGCTGCAGCCACGCTGGCCTCACCGGCCGTGGCGCAGACCGCAGCGGATTCCAACGAATCGACCTTTGCCCGCATTCGCCGCACCAAGAAGATGCGGATCGGCGCGGTCGGCGGCGGCGCGCCCTATTACATGAAGGACCTCGCCAGCGGCCAGTGGAAGGGCTTCTACATCGACATCGCCAAGGCGCTCGCCGACGACATGGAGGCCGAGCTCGAGATCACCGAGACCACCTGGGGCAATTCGGTGCTCGATCTGCAGTCCAACAAGATCGACATCTTCTTCGGCCTCAACCCGACCCCGAAGCGCGCGCTGGTGGTCGACTTCTCGGTGCCGGTCTTCAACAACGCCTTCGGCATCCTCTGCAAGAAGGACTTCAAGCCGAAGAGCTGGGCCGAGCTGAACTCGCCCGACGTCAAGATCGCCGTCGACCAGGGCTCGTCGCACGACCAGGTCGTCAGCCGCCTGACGCCGAAGGCGCAGATCTCGCGACTGAAGACCGCCGACGATGCCACCGCCGCGCTGCAAACCGGCCGCGTCGACGCGCAGTGCCTGATCACCATGCTGTCGCTGACCGTGTTGAAGAAGAATCCCTCGCTCGGCCAGTTCGTGCTGCCGACGCCGATCTTCGCCACCACGTCGAACGCCGGCTTCCGCCGCGAGAACGACAAGACCTTCCGCGACTACGTCAACACCTGGATCGACTTCAACAAGGGCCTCGGCTTCATCCGCAACGCGATCATCACCAACATGGAGCTGGTGGGCGTGACCGAAGCGGACATTCCGCCGGGCGTTTCGCTGTAGGTGATGAGCGCCTGAAGTATCCACACCGTCATGGCCGGGCTTGTCCCGGCCATCCACGCCTGACTCGCGGCACCAAGAACGTGGATGCCCGGGACATAGGCGAGCGGAAGCGACGCCGTCCTTCGGACGGCTACGCCCGGGCATGACGACAAGTTTCTGAACTGACATCGGGTAAAAGTAACGCACGCATGTATCAGTGGGACTTCGGCATCCTCTGGAGCTATCGCTGGCTCTTTCTCAACGGGCTCGGCGTCACCGTCGGCTTCACCGTGGTCATCGTCGTGCTCGGTCTCGTCTTCGGCCTGTTCGGCGCGTTCGGCAGCCTGTCGCGCTTCAAGGCGGTGCGTCTCCTCGCCCTCACCTTCATCGAGGCGTTCCGCTGCACGCCGATCCTGGTGCAGCTGATCTGGTTCTATTACGCGCTGCCGATCCTGGCCGGCGTCGAGATGACGCCGATCACGGCCTCGGCGCTCGCACTCTCGCTCTATGGCGGCTCGTTCTATTCCGAGATCATCCGCGGCGGCATCATCTCGATCGACAAAGGCCAGTCGGAAGCCGGCGCCGCGCTCGGCATGACGCCGGGACAGAGCATGCGGCGCATCGTGCTTCCGCAAGCGATCAAGCGCATGATCCCGGCGCTGATGAACCAGTCGATCATCCAGTTCAAGAACACCTCGCTGGTTTCGGTGCTCGCCGTGCCCGACCTCGTCTACCAGAGCCAGGTCGCCGCCCATGACAGCTACCGGCCGCTCGAGACCTACACCGCGGTCGCGGTCGCCTATGCGGCGATCCTGATTCCCTTGACCATCATCGTCCGCCGCGGCGAGAAGCGACTGGCGGTCAGCGAATGAGCGAGCCATCCAGGAACACTTCGAAGATCGAGATCCGCAGCCTTCGCAAGAGCTTTGGCAGCAACGAGGTTCTGAAGAACATCAGCCTCGACGTGGCCAAGGGGGGCGTGGTGGCGCTGATCGGCCCATCCGGCTCCGGCAAGTCGACACTGCTCCGCTGCATCAATCTGCTGGTCGTGCCCGACGGCGGCAGCGTCCGCGTCGGCGACACAAGCTTCCAATTCGGCGAAGGCGCCAAGCTTCCGGACGTGAAGACACTCGCCAAATTCCGCACCACCACCGGCATGGTGTTCCAGCATTTCAATTTGTTCCCGCACATGACGACGCTTCAGAACGTCATGGAGGGGCCCGTCACGGTGCGCCGCATGGCCAGGGCGGACGCCGAGAAGCTCGCGCGCGCGCAGCTTGCCAAGGTGGGCCTTGCGGAGAAGGCCGACCAATATCCGGCGACGCTGTCCGGCGGGCAGAAGCAGCGCGTCGCGATCGCACGTGCGCTCGCGATGGAGCCGGACGTGATGCTGTTCGACGAGGCCACCTCGGCGCTCGATCCCGAGCTCGTCGGCGAGGTGCTCGCCGTCATGCAGCGGCTGGCCTCGGAAGGCATGACCATGGTGATCGTGACCCATGAGATCGCCTTCGCCCGCGAGGTCGCCGACCGCCTCATCTTCATGCGCGACGGCGTCGTGGTCGAGGAAGGTCCGGCGCGGCAGGTGATCGACAATCCGCAGGAAGCCGCGACGCGCGCCTTCCTCAGCCATTTCCACCGCACCGGCGCGTTGCCGCCGGCCAACGTAGCACCGTGATGCCTGATATCGATCGCGCCTATCTCGTTACCGGTGCCGCCAGCGGCATCGGCCGCGCCACCGCAAAACTGCTCGCGGCCCCCGGCACCGCGCTGCTGCTCCACACCCGCTCGAACGCGGAAGGTCTCGATGCCGCCGCGGCCGAAGCCGAAGCGAAAGGCGCCGCCGTCGCAAAATGCCTCGGCGATCTCGCCGAGGAAGCAGCCGTTACCGACGCCGTCGCCGCCGCGCAACGCGTTTTCGGACGGCTCGACGGATTGATCCTGGTCGGCGGTCATGCCCGCCGCGGCAGCGCGATCGGCACGCCGGCGGATCAGTTCCGGCAGGCGATGGACGAATCGGCGCTGGCGTTCACGCGGCTGGTCGACGCCGCGCTGCCGCTGCTGCGTGCCGGGCGCGATACGCGGATCGTGGCGGTGTCCTCTTTCGTCGCGCATGCGATCCGGCCGGAATTCGCACCCTTTGCCGCAACGGCGGCAAGCCGCTCCGCGCTCGAAGCGCTGGTGCGTCTCACCGCGATCGAGCTCGCAAAAGACGGCATCACCGTCAATGCTGTGTCACCCGGCCTCATCATCAAGGACAAGCCGAGCGAGAGCCGGCTCTCGCCCGAGCAGATCGCCACCACCGAGGCGCTGATCCCGATGCGCCGCCGCGGGCGGCCGGAAGAAGTGGCCGAGATCATCGCCTTCCTGGCATCACCGAAGGCGTCCTACGTCACCGGCCAGGTCTGGCACGTCAATGGAGGCCTGACATGACCGAAGCAACCGTCGAACGCATCAGGCTGTTCCTGATCGAGAGCCCGATCAAGATGGCGCGCCTCCAAGGCGTCGGCAACGTCAAGGGCACGGTGAAGCGCGTGCTGATCGAGCTCACCGCGAGCGACGGCGTGATCGGCTGGGGCGAGGCGGCACCGTGGGAAGTGTTCACGGGGACGCCGGAAGCGGCCTTCTCCGCGCTCGACATCTATCTGCGGCCGATCGTGCTCGGCAAACCCGTGCGCCGCATCCGCGCGCTGATGACCGAGCTCGACCGCGCGCTGGTCGGTCATGCCGAGGCCAAGGTCGCGATCGAGATGGCGCTGCTCGACATCGTCGGCAAGTCGTCGGGATTGTCGGTCGCCGACCTGCTCGGCGGCCGCGTGCGCGACACGATTCCCCTCTCCTTCTCCATCGCCGATCCCGATTTCGCCGCCGATCTCGAACGCATGCGAAAAATGGTTCCGGACGGCAACGTCATCTACAAGGTCAAGACCGGCGTGAAGCCGCATCGCGAGGATCTCGATCATCTCGAAGCGATCCGCAAGGAATTCGGCGACAAGGTCGATCTGCGCGTCGATTACAACCAGGCGCTGGCGCCGTTCGGCGCGATCAAGATTTTGCGCGACATCGAGGAATTCGCACCGACCTTCATCGAGCAGCCGGTGCCGCGCAAATATCTCGACGTGATGGCGCAGCTCACCGCGGCGCTGGAAACACCCGTTCTCGCCGACGAAAGCTGCTTCGACCGCCGCGACATGATGGAGGTGGTGCGCCGCGAAGCCGCCGATGCCGTCTCGATCAAGCTGATGAAAGCCGGCGGCCTGTTCGAGGCGCAGGCGATCATGGCGATCGCCGACATCGCCGGCCTGCCCGGCTATGGCGGCACGCTGTGGGAGGGCGGCATCGGGCTTGCCGCCGGGACGCAGCTGATCGCGGCAACGCCGGGCATCTCGCTCGGCTGCGAATTCTACATGCCGCATCACGTGCTGACCGAGGACGTGCTGGAAGAGCGCGTTGCCAACCGCGCCGGCCATGTCGTGGTGCCCGACGGCCCGGGCCTCGGGATCCGCGTCAGCGAGGCCTCCGTCCGCGCCAATGCGCGGGTGCTTGCGGAGGCGTGAGTTCGTCATTCCGGGGCGCGCGTAGCGCGAGCCCGGAATCCATAACCACAGGGAGGGGTTGTCGCGCGAGCTGGTCACCACGCATCTTCGCCAAACTTCTCTCTGTGGTTATGGGTCCCGGGCTCGCGCTTTGCGCGCCCCGGGACGACAGCGGAGCATGCCGCCCCCGCGGTCCCTAACCTTCCCCTAGCTAACTCCGTATCGTATGGTCCGGCCAAACAAGCCCGCCCCCATCGGGCCATCCGGAAACGCATATGTCTGAACCCGCCTGGTCGCTGCACTCCCGCCTGAAAGAGGACACCATCGACATCGGCGACCTGCCGCTCTCGAAGGTCCTGGTCATCAAGGACGCGCATTATCCCTGGCTGCTGCTGGTGCCGCGGCGACCCGATGCGGTCGAGATCATCGATCTCGACGAGGTGGAGCAGGCGCAACTCATGACGGAGATCTCCCGCGTCTCGCGCGCGCTGAAAGAGATCACCAAATGCGACAAGCTCAATGTCGCCGCGCTCGGCAACCTCGTGCCGCAGCTTCACGTCCACATCATCGCACGCCGGACCAGCGACGCTGCATGGCCGCGGCCGGTCTGGGGCGTGATGAAGCCCTTGGCGCATGACGCCACCGAGGTGCAGACTTTCATCAGCGCGCTTCGCCGCAAGATCTGGTTGGGTTGAGAACAAGAAATGTCAGCATTCGACTCGTTTCCGCTGGGACAGCCGGCCTTCGTCACCAACGTCCTCGATCGCGCCGCGCATCTGCGCCGCGACGACGAAAAGCTGTTCGCGATGGAGCAGAAGCCATTGTCGCGCGCCTATGTCGTCTACCGCGACTCGCTGCTGGTGAAGCGCGAGGGCGACAAGGCGCGCGCGCTGCTGGGAGTAGACGAGGCGCTGAAATGCGGCGCCAACCCCGGCACGATCTTCTTAGGCCTGCGCGACGGCGCCGCGGTGTTCGGCATGGGGATGTCGCAGGCGGCGGCCGAGAAGCTGATCGGCCGCGAGGACTACACCGTCACCGAGCTGCGCGGCATGGCGATGCAGGGCGCGATTCCGCCCGGCGAGCTCTCGGCGATCGCGATGGCGAAGTCGATGGTGAGCTGGCATCAGCGCCACGGCTATTGCGCCAATTGCGGCACGCGGAGCGCGATGAAGGAAGGCGGCTGGAAGCGCGAGTGCCCTGCTTGCAAGGCCGAGCACTTTCCGCGCACCGATCCCGTCGTGATCATGCTGGTCGCCTCCGGCGAGAAGTGCCTGCTCGGCCGCCAGAAGCAGTTCCCGCCGGGGATGTATTCCTGTCTCGCCGGCTTCGTCGAGGCCGCCGAGACCATCGAGGACGCGGTACGCCGGGAAATCCTCGAAGAATCCGGAATCCGCTGCACCGACGTGCAGTATTACATGACGCAGCCCTGGCCCTATCCATCGTCGCTGATGATCGGCTGCAGCGCGCGGGCGCTCAACGAGGACGTCGTCGTCGATCATTCCGAGCTGGAGGACGCGCGCTGGTTCACCCGCGAGGAGGCCGCGCTGATGCTGACGCGGACGCATCCGGACGGGCTCGCCGGCCCGCATCCGTTCGCGATCGCCCACCACCTGCTCGGCCGCTGGGTGCACGACAAGACCGGCGCGTAAGCTGGGGCCGCCGGTGGCCATATCAGGGACCGCGCCGCACATCCTTTGCATCGGCATTCCCGTGCGCGACCTCACCTTTCGCGTCGAGGCCGTGCCCGCGCGCGGCAGCAAGGCCAACGCCACGCATCTCGCCGAGATCTGCGGCGGCAACGCGCTCAATGCTGCGATCGCCATCGCGCGGCTCGGTGGCCGGGTCTCCTTCGCAGGACCGATGGGCGATGCACGGGAAGCGTCGAGCGGCTTCATTCTCGAACAGATGGCCAGTGAAGGCATCGACACGACGCACGTGGTGCGCGTGCCCGGCCTGACCACGCCGGTCTCCGCGATCCTGATCGAGCCCTCGGGCGAGCGGACGCTGACGATCTATCGCGATCCCGGCCTGTGGAGCGTGAAGCTGCCGGACGGTGACGCGCTGCTCGCCGATTGCCGGGCGGTCCTCGTCGAGAGCCGCTGCGGCGCCCTTTGTATCGATCTCTGCGCCGAGGCGCGACGGCGCGGCATTCCTGTCATCGTCGGCGTCGATCGCGCGATGTCGTTGCAGGACGGCCTGCTCACGGCCGCCTCGCACGTGCTGTTCGCCAGCGACCAGGTGCAGGAGACGGCCGGTGTCGCCGATGACGGCGAGGCATTGAAGCGCCTGGCAGGGCTGACGCCGGCCCTTCTCGCCGCCACGCGCGGCCCGCGCGGCACGATCTGGCTGAACGAGGCGGGCAAGCTGGAGGAGACCCCGGCCTTCCCGGTTCAGGCGGTCGATACGCTCGGGGCCGGCGACGTTTTCCATGGCGCCTTCACGCTTGGCCTCGCCGAGGGCGCGGAGGTGCGGGAGGCGCTGCGATTCGCCGCGGCCGCCGCAGCGCTGAAATGCACCCGCCACGGTGGCGGCATGGCCGCCCCACAACGCGTTGAAGTTGAAGAGCTTTTACGAGGCAGGCTCTAGAGAAGTTCCACTGTTACGCCGAGATTATAGGCTTGCCGTGGAAAGATTTTCTCTATATCAGGGAAATCAGCCCCTGAAATGGAACAAAGTTCTTCAAATGACTGACCTCGCCGTGCAACTCCCCGAGACCAGCCGCCGCCTCGATGCCATCGACCGCAAGATTCTGATGGTGCTCCAGGAGGATGCGTCCCTCTCCGTCGCCGAGATCGGCGACCGCGTCGGGCTGTCCTCGACCCCCTGCTGGAAGCGCATCCAGCGCCTCGAGGCCGACGGCGTGATCCTGAAGCGCGTCGCCCTGGTCGACCAGAACAAGATCGGGCTCGGCATCTCCGTATTCGTGTCAGTCGAGAGCGCCGACCATTCGGACGCCTGGCTGAAGAAGTTCGCCGAGGCCGTGAGTGCCATGCCCGAGGTGATGGAATTTTACCGCATGGCCGGCGACGTCGACTACATGCTGCGCGTCGTGGTCGCCGACATGCAGGCCTATGACGTGTTCTACAAGAAGCTGATCAGCGCCGTGCCGCTGAAGAACGTCACCTCGCGCTTCGCGATGGAGAAGATCAAGTCGGTCACCGCGCTGCCGATCCCGGCGGTGGTGGCGGCTTAGAGGCTTAGTTCTCAGGTCTCACCACAAGGAAGCTGTCATCGCCCGGCCTTGACCGGGCGATCCAGTATTCCAGAGGCGGCGATTGGATACGGAGAAGCTGCGGCGTACTGGATGCCCCGGTCAAGCCGGGGCATGACAGCGGAGATTTGCGGCGCGGGTTGTGCTCCCTGATGCCCCTCAAATCGTCTGATTGTACGCGCCGACTTCGGGATGCGTGCGGAGCACGCTGTTCACCATCTCGAACATGTCGTGCATGCGCTGCTCGGAGACCGGGCTCTCGACCACGACGACGAGCTCGGGCTTGTTGGAGGACGCGCGCACCAGGCCCCAGCTGCCGTCCTCGACCGTGACGCGTACGCCGTTGACGGTGACGAGATCGCGGATCGCCTGGCCGCCGATCTTGGCGCCCTTGGCCTGCAAGCCTTCAAAATGCTTCACCACCTGGTCGATGACGCCGTATTTGGTCTCGTCGGCGCAATGCGGTGACATGGTCGGCGACGACCAGGTTTTCGGCAGCGCGTTCTTCAGATCGGCCATCGACTTGCCCGGCGCGCGGTCGAGCATGTCGCAGATCGCGAGTGCCGACACCAGGCCGTCGTCGTAGCCGCGTCCATACGGCTTGTTGAAGAAGAAGTGGCCGGACTTCTCGAAGCCCGCGAGCGCACCCGTCTCGTGGGTGCGGCGCTTCATGTAGGAATGGCCGGTCTTCCAATAGGCGACCTTGGCGCCCTGCTTCTGCAGCACGGGATCGGTGACAAACAGACCGGTCGACTTCACGTCGACGATGAAATGCGCATCCTTGTGGATCGCCGACATGTCGCGGGCGAGCATCACGCCGACCTTGTCGGCAAAGATTTCCTCGCCGGTGTTGTCGACGACGCCGCAGCGATCGCCGTCACCGTCGAAGCCGAGACCGACATCGGCCTTGTGATGCAGCACCGCGTCGCGGATCGCGTGCAGCATTTCCATGTCTTCCGGATTCGGATTGTATTTCGGGAAGGTGTGGTCGAGCTCGGTGTCGAGCGGGATCACCTCGCAGCCGATCGCCTCCAGCACCTGCGGCGCGAACGCGCCGGCAGTGCCGTTGCCGCAGGCGGCGACGACCTTGAGCTTGCGGGTCAGCTTCGGACGGCCGGTGAGATCGGCGATATAGCGCGCCGGATAATTCTCGTGGAACTGGTAGGAGCCGCCGGCCTTGTTCTTGAATTCGGCGTTGAGCACGATCTCCTTCAGCCGCGTCATCTCGTCGGGGCCGAAGGTCAGCGGGCGGTTGGCGCCCATCTTCACGCCGGTCCAGCCGTTGTCGTTGTGCGAGGCCGTGACCATGGCGCAGCAGGGCACGTCGAGATCGAACTGCGCGAAATAGGCCATCGGCGTCACCGCGAGCCCGATATCGTGCACCTTGCAGCCCGCAGCCATCAGGCCGGAAATCAGCGCATATTTGATCGAGGCCGAATAGCCGCGGAAATCATGGCCGGTGACGATCTCCTGCTTGACGCCGAGCTCCGCAATCAGCGCGCCCAGCCCCATGCCGAGCGCCTGGATTCCCATCAGGTTGATTTCCTTCTGGAACAACCAGCGCGCGTCGTATTCGCGAAAACCCGTGGCCTTCACCATCGGCTCGGATTCGAAGGCATAGGTGTTGGGCAACAAGACGGATTTCGGCTTGGGGAACATTGAGACGGTCTCGTGAAAATGGCGGGAATTGATGCAGCCTTAGCGAATGCCGGGCCGCAGCGGAAGGCGGGAATGGCAGCTTATGGCTTATAATTGCGGCAGTTTGGTAACGGGAAAACGCGGCCCGGCGCGAGACTTCCGCCAATGCCGTCCTGAAAAAATCCGTGCGAACGACCGTTCGTCGGCGCGGTGAGCGCCTTTGAGGCGGCTTACTGCTCCAGCACCATCTGGCCGTTGGCGTATTCGAAGCGCTTGAGGCGGGACAGGAAGGAGAGGCCGAGCAGGTTCTCCGACAGAGCCTCGTCCGGCAGCACCATGGCGTCGACGTCGCGCACGACGAGGCCGCCGACCTCGAGCATGGCGATGCGCGTGCGCGCCGCCTTGATGGTGCCGTTGGCGGTCGAGACGGTGGCGTTGTACTCGCCGCGCGAGGGACGGAGGCCAAAGCGGGCGGCCGAGCTCTCGTTCAGCGCGACCACGGAGGCGCCGGTGTCGATCATGAAGCCGATCCGTTGGCCGTCGATGCGGCCTTCGGCCTGAAAATGGCCACGGCCATCGCGGGAGATGGCGAGGCTGCGCCCACCGGCCGGCGCCGTCGCAGCAACCGTGATCGTCGTGCGCGGCGCTGACGTCGCGGAGGCGGAACTCATCCTGTCCGCCATCTGCGCCATGAACGTGCCGAGGCCGATCATGATGGCCGCGAGGATCATTATGTTACGCATCACACCACTTCCGAGCCGGAAAGCTCGATTTCACCACGCGACACGTCTGGCCGCGAGCGACGCTGCGGTCAGAGCGCCGCTATTTTGACGAAAAGGATGAGCGGAGGGTTAATGGCGCAGTGTCGCCAGTACGACAGATCCTCATCCTGAGGAGCCCGCCAACGGCGGGCGTCTCGAAGGATGGCCGCGGGCGAAAGTTGGGCCTGCATGGTTCGAGACGCGCGTTCCGCGCTCCTCACCATGAGGGTCTACTTGCGGTTCACGTCCCGCGCGGCTTGACCCGCCGGGTCGGCAGCGCGCTCGCCGGATCCTCCGGCCAGGGATGGCGCGGGTAGCGGCCGCGCAGGTCGGAGCGTACCGCGGCGTAGCTGCCGCGCCAGAAACCGGGGAGGTCGCGCGTCACCTGCACAGGGCGCTGCGCCGGCGACAGCAATTCCAGCACCAGCGGCACCTTGCCGGCGGCGATCGACGGATGGGTGTTGAGCCCGAACAATTCCTGGAGCCGCACCGCGATAGTCGGCCCCTGCTCGGCCTCGTAGTCGATCGCGAGCACGCTGCCGGTCGGCGCCTCGAAATGCGTCGGCGCCTCGCGATCGAGCCTTGCGCGCATCTCCCAAGGCAGCAGCGCCATCAGCGCGTCGGACAGATCGCCGGCCGAGATGTCTTTGAGTGCGATCTTGTCGTAGAGCGCCGGCACCAGCCAGTCGTCGCGCCGCGCGATCAGTCCGTCGTCGGACAAATCGGGCCAGCTGTCGCCCTCGGCCTTGCGCAGAAACATCACGCGGTCGCGCCACTGCTTTGCGGCCTTCGACCAGGGCAACCGGTCGAGACCTGCGGCAATCAGCCCATCTGCTAAGATGCGCGCGGTGTCCTCCGAAGGCGACACCGCGAGTGTTGCCTCCGACAGTGTGATCGCATGCAGCGCGCGCTTGCGCCGCGCGCGCAGCGCCATCGCGCCACGATCGAAGGAGATCTCGTCGACGGTCTCGATATGCTCGGCGAAATGCCGCTCGATGTCGTCCTCGCCGATCGGCGCTGCCAGCAGAACGCGGCCGCTCGCCGCCGTGCCCGTCATCTCGCCGATCGCGATGTAGGGCGCGCGGGCGAGCGACGAGGTCTGCTCCACCGCGGCGCCGCGACCATTGGCGAGCACGAAGGTGCCATTGCCGCGGTTGCGCGCGACACGGTCCGGGAAGGCGTAGGCGAGCATCAGGCCGGTCGAGAGATCGTCCTGTCCGGTTGCGGCCTTCTCCGACGCCGTCACCTGCGAAGCCCAGCGCCGCGCGAGATCGCGCGCGCTCGCGGCGCGCGGCGAGCGATCGCGGCGGAACTGGTCGCGCCGGTACTCGAGATCGACGCTGTCGCCGCCGAGCCCGCGCTCGGTGATGATGGCCGCGATCTCGGCGGCGGCTTCGCCGCTGCCCACGCGATGCGAATCCACGATCATGCGCGCCAGCCGCGGCGGCAGCGCCAGCGCGCGCAGGCTTTTGCCTTCGGCGGTGATGCGGCCGTCGCCATCAAGCGCGTTGAGCTCGGAGAGAAGGCTTTTCGCCTCTTTCCAGGCGGGCAGCGGCGGCGGATCGAGGAATGACAACGCCGAAGGATCGGCGACGCCCCATTGCGCGAGGTCGAGCACCAGCGAGGAGAGGTCGGCGCTGAGGATTTCCGGCTGGGTGTAGGGCGCAAGCGAGGCCGTCTGCGGCTCATCCCAGAGCCGGTAGCAGACGCCGGGCTCGGTGCGGCCGGCGCGGCCGCGGCGCTGGTCCACCGCCGCACGCGCAGCGCGCACGGTCTCGAGCCGGGTCAGCCCGATGTCGGGCTCGTAGCGCGGCACGCGGGCGAGACCGGAATCGACCACGATGCGCACGCCCTCGATGGTGAGCGAGGTCTCCGCGATCGAGGTCGCCAGCACCACCTTGCGCGTGCCCTTCGGCGCGGGCGCGATCGCGCGGTCCTGCACGGCAGCGTCGAGCGCGCCGAACAACGGCACGATCTCGATGCTGGCATCCTGGACGCGCTCGCTGAGGAAATTCTGGGTGCGGCGGATTTCGGCGGCGCCGGGCAGGAACGCCAGCACCGAACCGCTGTCGGCGCGCAGCGCGGACGCGATCGCATCCGCCATCTGCCGCTCGACCGGCGCATCCGCCTTGCGGCCGAGATAGCGCGTCTCGACCGGAAAGGCGCGGCCCTCGCTCTCGACAACGGGCGCTTCCCCGAGCAGCTTTGCCACGCGCGCGCCGTCGAGCGTTGCCGACATCACGAGGATGCGCAGATCCTCGCGCAGGCCGGTTTGCGCGTCGCGCGCCAGCGCGAGGCCCATGTCGGCATCGAGCGAGCGCTCGTGGAATTCGTCGAACAGGACGGCCGCGATGCCGGAGAGCTCGGGATCGTCGAGGATCTGGCGGGTGAAGATCCCCTCGGTCACCACCTCGATGCGCGTCGCGCGCGAGATCTTCGAGCCGAAGCGGACGCGGTAGCCGACGGTTTCGCCGGCGCGCTCGCCAAGCGACTTGGCCATGCGCTCGGCACTCGCCCGGGCAGCGATACGCCGCGGCTCCAGCACGATGATCTTCTTGCCCGCGGCCCAGGGCGCATCCAGCAGCGCCAGCGGCACCCGCGTGGTCTTGCCTGCGCCGGGCGGCGCCACCAGCACAGCGGCGTTATGCACCTCCAGCGTGCGCGAGAGGTCGTCGAGCACGGCGTCGATCGGGAGGGGCGTGTCGAAGCTGCGGGGCAAGGCCTATCCATTCGTCATGCCCGGCCTTGTGCCGGGCATCCACGTCTTCGACTAGAAACAGACGTGGATGGCCGGGACAAGCCCGGCCATGACGAAATCGTTGCGGCAGTGGACCGTCAGCCCTGCACCGGCGGACGGCCGATGCTCTCGTAGGTGAAGCCGGCGGCTTCCATGTCTTCGGGACGGTAGACGTTGCGGAGATCGACGACGACGGGCTGCGTCATGGTCGCCTTCAGCCGGCCGAGATCGAGCGCGCGGAACTGCACCCATTCGGTGACGATGACGAGCGCATCGGCGCCTTGCGCGCAGGAATAGGCGTCCTCGCA